>NZ_JBWAXO010000003.1:0-423742 GCF_056135325.1 Microbacterium sp. sgz311019
TCTTCTTCCACGCCCGGATCTCCACCGCCGCCTCACCGAGCGCGTGGGTGAGATCGGCGACCTCGGCCTCCAGCTGCGCCTCCCGCGTCGACGGACCCGTCCGGCCCGCGACCAGCGCGGCCTTGCCCGCCTCGAGGAACTCGGCCTTCCACCGCCCGATCGACTGCTCCGAGACCTTCTCCTTCCGGGCAGCCTCGGCGATCGAGACCTCCCCGGCAAGGACGGCCAGCACGATCCGGGTCTTCACATCCGGCGGGATCACCGGCGGTCTGCCCATCAGTCACCTCCTGGGACTCACACGCCGATCATGCCCTCACAACCGGCCTGCCAGAAAGCTTGACGCGGGACAACTCCGGCGAGCCACACAACCCGACCACGCAGCGCTCAAAGATCTGAGCCCCCAAACAAGGTCGTCACCCCGGGTGGCGGCCATCCCCCCATAGAGGGCCCCCGTCGAATCGATCGCGCGCGTGGTGCGCCCCGTGACCGCCGGGCTGAACGCAAGAGGACCGGCATCTGATTGGCCTTTGGCGCGCTCATGTGGCCATGCGAGGATCGGACAGTGCCCAAGAGCCGCAAGCGCAAGCTCAATCGCGAATCCGCGGTCGACTTCGAATCCACTTCGGCCGCACCCGCTGCCGAGCGGGCGACCGTTCGGCCAGGCACCTTCAACCCCAACGGCGACTTCTTCACCCCCGAGAGCGTGCTCGTTCGGCGGACGAAGGCCAATGTGACTCCCGGCCAGGCAGCCGACCTTGTCCGGCTCGGCGCCCGTGTCGCGTATGAAGGATGCGGCTGCGGAGGCGGCGGCGGCGGTTGCACGCCATCCTGGCCGGAACCCGCGGACATCGCGAAAGCCGCTTCAGCCGGCAAGCCGCATTTCACCAATGAGTACGGCTCACCGACATGGATCGACCTGTGGACCGGCGACGGGGCGAGCGTCGTCTTCCTCCACGGCGACGTCCGATGGGGAAACATCGCCGGGTAGCCGGGAACGGACGAACTACTCGCCCGGTGAGGGACCGGCATCGTGCGTCGCTGCACGGAGAATGTAGCCTCGTAGCGTCATGTGGCGATGTTCTGCGAGGAGGACCTGATGGGCATCAGTACCGGAGCCCTGGTCGCCGTCTTCGCTACGCTGTTCGTCGTCCTGGTGGTGGTATTCCTCATCGTTCGACGCAGGCGGTAGTTTCCCGTCCGCTCGCAAGCCCCCCCCCCCCCGGTGAGAGGTGGCTTGGCCGCCGGAGGCAGCCATCAGCATTGCGCACGAAGTCTCACCCATCGCGTGGAATGTCTGCAGCAGCGAGATTGCTTCAACGGGTGTGAACAACGACGTCAGCACGGCCCTGCACCGAAGTCAGCTCATCGACTTGACGACGACCGGTCGCCGTAGCGGGCTCCCTCGCCGCATCGAGATCTTCCTGCACGATGAGGACGGCGTGCTGTTCATCACCGGGATGCCGCGTCGAGACCGCATACGGGACTGGATACACAACATCACCGCAGACCCGCACGTCATCGTGCATTTGAAGAACGGCATCGAGGCCGACGTTCCTGCCACGGCGCGGGTCATCACCGATCCTCACGAAGCACGGCCGCTCATCGAGGCCGCCGCACGCCGATGGCGCAGAGACGATGTCGACGAGATGATCGCGCACAGTCCGCTCATCGTGCTGACCGCGGCCACCGCGCCCGCCGCCTGACCGCATTCCGAGTCACTGGTCTCCGTCCCGGCGCGAAAGAAGCCAGCCTCCCTGAGCTCGAGGAGCAGAGGGAAGGCACATGCCAGAACGATGGGGAACATTGGCGGGCGGTCGACAGACTGGCGGCATCACGCGAGAAGTGCACAATGGCCGATGACAGCATCCCGACCGGTGACCAAGCGGGTCAGGCTCCCTTGGTGTGCCCGGAATCGTCTGCGATCCGGTCACGCAGAGACTCTTGGTGTAGTCGCACATGCCAGCCAACCCCGAGATGAGATGCGACGCGGGCGATAGTGAGGTGGTCGATGACCAGGGCCGTCAGCGCCCATCGCAGAGCACCGCGGGAGAGCTTCGACCTCGGCTGGGCGGCCTGGGTCATGTCCTGCCGCCAGAGCCGACCGCGCCCGGAACATCGGTAACGGCGCACTCGAACCAGCAGCACGGTCGGCCGCATCCCGAACGGCACATGAGCCAGCCGCCGCACGATCGTGCCCCCACGGGACGCCTTCCGAACCACAGCGCGAACACCAGCCGTCCGCCGCGACAAGACGGCACTGGATCACCGCACAATGCGTCTCAATACGCTGTCCTGTCGCGACGAGCCCGAGCTCGTCAAGACGGCAGAACGCGGTCAGGTCGGCAGAGTCGAAGGTAGCGTTGGGCAGGTCGAGGTCTTCCCGGTGGGAGCGTAGGAACCTCCCATCATCGGAAGACTCGACCCTGACCCCGCCCGCGACGCGCTACCCACCGCTACACCCTCGTTTGCGATGAGCCACTTCTGCGAAAAAGGGAAAATCGGTGAAAGCGGCGATCAATAAGTTGACTCATTCAAGATCCAAGCATCGAAAGTCGAGGCATTGATAGTGATCATCCGACGGACATGGTTGAAAGCGATCATTCTTGTTGTCCTCGTGGGAATGGTGTATCTTCTCCCGTTACTGGCGACGCTGCCGGGAATTGTTCTCGGGGTGTTGATTGGCGCTATCCTCGTTGCAGGAGTAGCAATAGGGACGAGGTGTTTCCGTGTAGCGGGTGAGCCCGATAACCGACCGATGTGGCGGGCTACAGGTCGGCCCGCCGCTGGCTATCTACTTGCAGCGATGAGCCTCCTCCTTCTCGCGGACGCAGCAGCCACGTGGAAGCAAGATGAGCGGATGTCTGGCCCGTTGGCTGCGCTCGTTCCCACCCTCGTGTGGACTGGGCTGTTCCTGTTCTATCTGCAATCCAGCATCAGACTCTCGCTCCTACGGCGAGCTGCCCGTCGCGGCAGCGAACGTCGGGCGTGACTCTCCCTGACGCCTCGGTAGGCGGACCATCCCGCCTCCGTCACCCTCGCAGGATCACTGAGGCAGCCCCCGTCGCGGGCGTCCTCAATGACAGCAATGCGCACGGGTTAGATCCAATTGGAACCAGTTTTGCAGAAGATGCAACTGTTGTGGGGATTCCTGTCGGCCTAGGGCAACTGGGGATACGGGGACGACCAGTTCGTTACGGGCGGGTCTTGTACTATCCGCGGGGTTATTCAATATGGCGATGCCACAATTCACCCACACGCCAAGCAGACGGGCTACACGTACACAACACACCTTAGTCTCTGGACCTTGAGCATGAGTCGGGGCGAAAGGTCCGATCGATACTGTGCGTTATGGAACCCATCGGCGACCATGAAGCGATGAGCGATTTCGGCGAATGGTTCGCATTGATGATTGAGGGCTGACAGACGCGCGCTGGTGGACGGTCCATTGGTCGGCGTTCAGCCTTGTCCGTTGCACCACATCAGGGCGCCGGCGAGGACGCGGAAGCCGCGGTCGCTCAGGTTGTCGATTCGCAGGCTGCCCGGCCACTCGGCAGGCAGTCGCGCGTCGACCATGACGTCGGGCGGTCCGGTCAGGGCTCGACGCCGAAGATCCTCAGGAGGGCCGCACGGGGGATCATCCGGCGGGGGCCGAGCTGGACGGTGGGGATGGTCCCGCGCTCGACGCCGAGCTTGATGGTCCGATACTCGACGCCGA
Organism: Microbacterium sp. sgz311019; assembly: GCF_056135325.1. Classification (NCBI taxonomy): domain Bacteria; kingdom Bacillati; phylum Actinomycetota; class Actinomycetes; order Micrococcales; family Microbacteriaceae; genus Microbacterium; species Microbacterium sp. sgz311019. The sequence goes on from NZ_JBWAXO010000003.1 coordinate 3,716, forward strand.
CCAGCAGGGCGGCATCCTTGTAGGTGAGAGCGAGTGAGTTCTGCGAGCGGTTCATTTCCTACTCCTTTGTGAGCCACCTTTGTCAGCGCATGCGCACACGGTAGCACTGTCATGAGCCATATGTGTCATGAATGCGTCATGTCGAGCCTTGTTCAGCGAGAAGATGCCTGGGATACTGGCCGCATGGTGCACGCGGAGCATGTCGACGTCAGCGAGCAGCGGGTTCACGTCGGCAATGGCGTGACCGTCCCCGCATCCTGGACGGTTGTTCTTCGCGGCGAAGCCGGAGTCCCCGGGGACATCCAGGTGCACGCCGTCTACGACCCGAGCCTGAATCGCGTGGTCGCGGCCGAGGTCCGCGTTCTCCGCGACGGAGAAGGAGACGAGGTCACCAGCCTCACGTTGCGCGAAGTGCGGGTCCAGTACGCGCTACAGGTCAGCGGACTGGAGGTCTCCACAGTCACCGAGCCCGGCCACCCGACAGTGGGGGGTGCGATGTATCTTCAGCGGATGCAGACCCGCACCGACCGCGATCTCACGGCAAGTGTCGTGGATGCCTCGACGACATATCGGTTGGCAGCCACGATCAATTTGCCGCCCCTGCGCGCAGTGGCCGACTGCCTGGGGGTGAGCCAGAGCACCGCGACCCGGCTGATGAATCGGGCGCGCATCGAGGGGCTCGCGCCCGGTGTCAGTTTCCCGGATCCGTCAGCCACAGGACCGGTTGTCGGCCCTCCCGGCTCCAGCGGACCATCAATCGGCAGGTAGAGGAGCCTCGGTGCCACGTCGCCTCAACCAGGACGGAACCGTCTGGTACTTCACCAAGACGGGTGAGACCAGAACGGGATGGCGCGATGGGTAGCATTCACCCCTATACGACTGCGGCGGGCAAGCGGATGTACCGCATCAGCTATCGCGCGCCGGACCAGTCCCAACGCACCAAGCGCGGATTCCGCACGAAACGGGACGCTGAGCTCGCGCTCGCCCAAGTCGCGGTCGCGAAGAGCCGCGGTGAGTTCATCGATCCGGCCACGGCTGCGGTGACCGTCGACACGTTGGGGGAGCAGTGGCTTCAGCACCGGCAGGGCATCCTGAAGCCGTCGTCGTTCCGGCCACTGGAGTCTGCGTGGCGAAAGCACGTCCAGCCGAAGTGGGGCGCCCGCACGGTGGGCAGCATTCGCCACTCCGAGGTACAAGCGTGGGTTTCGGCGATGACGGGCGGATCGACGACTGTGCGACGCGCGCAAGGAGTGCTCGCCGGAATCCTCGACAACGCCGTCGCCGACCGCCGGCTCGCACGCAACGTCGCCCGGGACATCGATCTTCCAGCCAAGACTCGCAATGCACGCCGACACTATCTCACTCACGCTCAAGTGCAGACGCTCGCGGACCATGCCAGACACCCCACGCTCGTGCTGTTCCTGGCCTACACGGGCCTTCGCTGGGGTGAAGCGACAGCGCTCCGGATCCGGCATGTCGACACGCTCAGACGGCGCGTGAGCGTCGAGGAGAATGCCGTCCTGGTGTCGGCCCAGGTTCACGTCGGGTCGCCCAAGACGCACCACTCCCGATCAGTGGCCTACCCGAAGTTCCTCGCGCTGCCGCTCGCCCAGTTGGCCGAAGGCAAGGCGCGCGACCAACTGCTGTTCGGAGACGGCGACGAGCACCTGAAGTTGCCGGCGACACGCAACGGATGGTTCACGGTTGCCGTGCGCGCCACGCAGGCTGACGATCCGACATTTCCCAGGGTTACCCCTCACGACCTGCGGCACACGGCTGCGAGCCTCGCAGTGCAGACCGGTGCACACGTGAAAGCAGTGCAGAACATGCTCGGCCACGCGTCCGCGGCGATGACTCTCGATGTCTATGCCGACCTGTTCGACGACGACCTGGACGTGGTCGCAGACGCTCTCGACAAGGCGAAGCGCGATTCAAGTGTTGTCACGGTGTTGTCACGAGAAAGGGACCGCAAGGCCTGAATGGCCCGCGATCCCTTGTCCCGACTGGCGCCCCCGACAGGAATCGAACCTGCGACCTTTGGTACCGGAAACCAACGCTCTATCCCCTGAGCTACGGAGGCGTACCGATCGAGGTTATCACCTGCCGGCCTCGCCTCACGCCGCCGGGACCGCCCGCTCCGGCGTCGCAGCATGCTGCGAACCGGCAGAGGAACGGGCGGAGAAGGCGGCGATCGCGTCCATGACGTCGGGCGCGGCGAGGATGCGGTTGTGCCCGAGCCCCTCGGTCAGCATCACGGTCGCCTCGCCGGGCCAGGTCGACTGGATCGCCCGGGCGGCCCCGACCGGTACCGCTCGGTCGGCGCGGTCATGGATGACGAGGATCGGCGCCGCTCCGACGTCGCGCGGCGCCGGTCCCATCGCGATCGAGGCCATCGTGGGTCCGAGCCTGCGGGCCAGGGCATCGTTCACGCGGGCGGCCACGGCATCCGTCAATCCCACCTGACGTGCGTAAGCGTGCATCACCGCATCCGTCGAGGGAGGAGCGGAGATCGACACCACCTTCGCGCGCACCAGGCCGGCGAGCCGGGCGCGCTGAGCGGCGAGACCGCCGAAGGAGTGCGCGACGACGACATCGAAGTCGAAACGCGCATCGAGGGCGCGGATCGCCTCGATCCACAGGCCGATGTCAGCGGTGATCCCCGGCGACTCGCCGTGTGCGGGAGCGTCGAAGGCCACGATCGTCGCGTCCTCCTCGAAGCGGGACACGACCTCGGCGAACTGGGCCGCGCGCCCCTGCCAGCCGTGGATCAGCAGCATCCGCCGCTCCCCCGTGCCCCAGCGATAGACGGCGACCCGGCGACTCCCGACGGCGAGCGTCTCGCGCGCAGCGCGGTCCATCGCACCGCGCTGCTCCGGCCTCACCCGCATCCGCCGCCCCGGCGTGAGCATCGCCGCGCCCGCGATCCGGGCCATGGCCCGAGGCATTCTCCGGGACGCGGCATCCACCCATCGTGTGTCCATGAGGGAACTATACGTACGAACGGTCGTATACTCAATCCATGAGCACGACAGTGACGGACGCGCGACGGGCACGGGGCGACGCATCCCGCGAGCGCATCCTCGCCCAGGCGACCGACCTCGCCTCGACCTCCGGGCTGGACGGCGTCACGATCGGCGCCCTCGCCGAGACGACGGGTCACAGCAAGAGCGGCATCTCGACGCTCTTCGGAAGCAAGGAGTCGCTGCAGCTCGCGACGGTCGCCGCGGCGGCAGACATCTTCCGGCGCGAGGTCGTCGAGCCTGCCCGCGAGATCCCCCGCGGGCTCGAGCGGGTCGTCGCACTGCTGACCGGGATCATCTCGTACTCGCGCCGGCGGGTGTTCTCGGGCGGATGCTTCTTCCAGGCGTGCATCGCCGACATGGATTCGAAGCCCGGCCCGGTGCGCGACGCGCTGCGGGCGCACATCGCGCAGTGGGAGGGTTATCTGCAGGCGCAGGTCTCGTACGCGATCGCGAGCGGCGAGCTGAACGGGGATGCGCGCACCCTCGCCTTCACGCTGCTGGCGCTGTACGAGCTGTCGAACGCGCGCTCCCTGCTGACCGGCTCGGACGAGCCCTATCGCGTCGCCGCGGCGGGCATGACGTCGGTGCTGAGCGCGGCGGGGGCGGTCCGCATCCCGCCCGCGCTCAGCTCCTTCGAATGACTAGTGCTCACCCACCATCTTGAGGCCGATGACGCAGCCGACGAGTCCGAGGATGAGGAGCATCCGGACGATCGAGAAGGGCTCCGCGCCCGTGATCATGGCGTAGCCGACAGTGAGGGCGGCGCCGATGCCGACCCAGACCGCGTATGCGGTTCCGGTCGGGATGTCGCGCATCGCCCACGCGAGGCCGCCCATCGATGCGGCGAGGCTGACGCCGAAGATCACGGTCGGCCAGAGCTTCGAGAAGCCGTCGGACTTGCCGAGCGCCGTCGCCCAGACGGCCTCGAGCACACCGGAAACGATGAGAATGACCCACGACATGGCTGTCTCCACGGCCAGTCTTGTCGCGCACCGGGTACTGATCCGTCGTCCGGGGATCCGGTTGCGGATCCGCCTCGATTCTACCGAGGCGGGCTGGGCAGGCCCTGGGCAGCGTCAGACGCGGTTATAGGCGAGATCGCGGATGTCGCGGCCCTTCGCCGCTCCCTTCCGCTCGAACGCCGTGACGACCCGGCCCTCGTACCGCGGCGCCCACTCCCCCTCGAACCCGCGGACGAAGCCGGGCGCGGCATCCATCACCTCGCGCATCTGCCGCGCGTAGTCCTCCCAGTCGGTCGCAAGGCGCAGCATCCCCCCGGGCTTGAGCGCATCGCGCGCGATCGCCGCGAACTCGAGCGTGACGAGCCTCCGCTTGTTGTGCTTCGTCTTGTGCCACGGATCGGGGAAGAACACCCAGAGTTCGTCGACGGATGCCGCCGGCAGCAGGTGCTGGAGCACCTCCGGGGCGTTCGCCTCCGCGAGGCGCAGGTTGGCGACGCCGGCGCGGGCGGCGTCGAGCATCGTCCGGGCGAGCCCCGCCTTGAAAACCTCGACGGCGAGGAAGTCGGCGTCCGGCCTGCGGGATGCCGCGTGCACGATCGCGTGCCCCTGTCCCGACCCGATCTCCACGACGAGGGGCGCTGCGCGCCCGTAGACCTCGGCGACGTCGACCACGTTCCCCCGCGCGACGCTGGTCGCCGCGACCGCACGGTCGAAGGTCAGCATGTAGCGGGGTGCGAGCTCGGTCCACGCGCGCTCCTGGGCCTCGGACATCCGCCCGCTGCGGCGCACGAACGACACCGGGCGGTCGCGGTGGATCGGGGTCTCGGCGGGCGTGTCCGGCATCCTTCCAGGCTACCCAGGACCGCAGGTATGCCCGATCTCAGTCTCGATTCCCGTCGGGGGTCCGACTTGCGCTGAAGACGCACGATACCTGTGACTCCAGACTGAGATCGGGCACAGGCGCGCCCCGGGAGCCGACGGGTCAGGCGGTCACGAAGTCGATGAGCTCCTCGACGCGGCCGAGCAGCGCCGGCTCCAGATCGCGATACGAGTTCACCCGCGACAGGATGTGCTGCCACGCCCTGGCGAGGTCGGCCTGATCGTTCGCCGGCCAGCCGAGCGCGCGGCTCACCCCGACCTTCCACTCGATCCCGCGGGGCACCTCGGGCCAGGCATCGATGCCGAGCGCCCGCGGGGTCACGCACTGCCAGACGTCGACGAACGGGTGCCCGACGATCCGCAGGTACGGGCCGTACGGCCCCGCTTCGATCGCCTCGGCGATGCGCGACTCCTTCGACCCGGGCACGAGGTGGTCGACGAGCACGCCGTAGCGGCGCTCGGCGCTCGGCGGCTCGTCGCGCAGCGCCGCCTCGAGCAGGTCGACGCCCTGCAGGTACTCGACCACGACGCCCTCGTGGCGCAGGTCGTCGCCCCACACCTTCTCGACGAGCTCCGCGTCGTGACGCCCCTCGACGAAGATCCGGCTGGCGCGGGCGATGCGCGCGCGTGCATCGGGCGCCGCGAACGAGCCGGATGCCGTCCGCTGCGGCGCTGCGGGCGCCACGGGAGCGGGCACGATCAGCACGACGCCCTCACCCTCGACGAGGAACCCGGGCCCGAGCGGGAACAGCCGCCGACGACCGTGCCGGTCCTCCAGCTCGACGAGCCCTCCCGACACGCCGGTGACGGCTCCGCAGAAGCCGTCCTCGATCACCTCGACGACGAGATCACGGGATGCCGCGACCCGCGGCAGCGGTCGCTCGTGCGCCTTCTTCCATCCGGGCGCGAGCACGTCGGATCCGTACCGGTCGTCCACGACCACCTCCGCAGGGGAGCGTAGCGCCCGAGGCCGCGCGACCTGCGGCCCCGCACCGATCGCACGCCGATTTCCCGGCACGCGCCTACCCGCTGTCCGGCCGTCTGCATAGACTCGGACAACGGCCTCTGTGCTCGACAGGAGCGCCGCAGACGGCGGGCGAAACCGCTGTCGGAGGGGGATCGATGCGCGCTGGGTACGCGGCACCGGCGGTGACCAGATCGAGGATCGCCGCCCTCGTCACGGCCGTCGTGGTCGGGCTGGTGCTGATCGTCGCCCCCGCGGCATCCGCCGTCCCTCCTGTGACACTCGGCAAGACCTACGTGCTCGACCAGTCGGCAGTGCTCGACTCCGCCCAGACCGACACGGTGCAGACGCGGCTCGAGAAGCTCAAGACCGACACGAACCTCGACCTCTGGGTCGTCTACGTCGACTCGTTCACAGACCCCGCGAGCGCCGAGGAATGGGCGAACACGGTCGCGAAGGACAACGGCCTCGGCCCCAGTCAGTATCTGCTCGCCGTCGCCACCGGGACGCGGCAGTTCTACCTGTCGGGCGACTCGACGGGGCCCGTCTCCGACTCCCAGCTCACGCAGATCGAGCAGCAGGACATCCAGCCGAAGCTCGCGAAGGACGACTGGGCCGGAGCCGCGATCGCGGCCGCCGACGGGCTGACGGGCGCCGTGCAGGGCGGCGGGTTCGGGGGCGCGCTGACCTGGATCCTGGTGATCGTGGCGGTCGTCGTGGTGATCGTGGTGATCGTGGTGCTGCTGCGGCGCCGGCGGGCGCCGGCCCGCGTCGGTGCGGCGGCAGGCGGTGCCGCCGCCGGGACCGCCCCGCAGCCGAAGAAGCTGAGCCCGGCGGACGCGAAGAAGCTGGAGCAGGATGCATCCGCCGCCCTCGTCGCGACGGATGATGCGATCCGCACCAGCGAGCAGGAGCTGGGTTTCGCGACGGCCCAGTTCGGCGAGGCGTCGACGACCGAGTTCCAGGCCGCACTGAAGGCCGCCAAGGCGAACCTCGACGAGGCGTTCGGCCTCAAGCAGCAGCTCGACGACGAGGTCCCCGACACGATCGAGCAGCGGGCCGAGTGGAGCAGCCGCATCCTGAGTCTGTGCACGAGCGCCAACGACGGTCTCGACGAGAAGGCCAAGGACTTCGACGAGCTGCGGCAGCTCGAGCAGGATGCACCCGGCGCGATCGCTCGCACGGCCGCCGACCGAGAAGCCGTCGCCGCCGAGATCGACACCGCGAAGCAGCATTTGGCCGAGCTCGCAACGACCTTCGCGCCCGAGGCGCTCACCCTGGTCACCGACAACGTCACGCAGGCCACGCAGCGTCTGGACTTCGCGGCCGAGCAGCTGACTGCCGCACAGACGGCACTCACGGGCAGTGACGCCGGAGCCTCGGCCGTGCATATCCGCGCGGCCGAGGAGGCGGTCGGTCAGGCGCGCCTCCTCGAGCAGGCGATCGACAAGCTCGGCGGCGACCTCGAGTCGGCGCAGCAGCATCTCTCCTCTCTCGTCGACGAGGTGCAGGGCGACATGGCGGCCGCGCACGCCCTCCCCGACCCGGACGGGAAGATCGCGGCGTCGATCGTCACCGCACAGCTCGCCGTCAGCGACGCGCAGGCCGAGCTCGCGCGCAGCGAGCAGAAGCGTCCGCTCCTCGCGCTGCAGAACCTCGAAGCCGCGAACGCGCAGATCGACGCGGTCGTGCAAGGGGCACGGGATGCCGCGGCGCAGGCCGTGCGCGCGCGCCAGATGCTCGACCACCAGATCCTGCAGGCGCAGGCGCAGGTCTCGGCCGCCGAGGACTACCTCACCGCGCGCCGCGGCGCGATCGGCGCCGACGCTCGCACGCGCCTCGCCCAGGCGGGGGCCGAGCTCGCGCAGGCCCAGCAGCTGCAGGCGACGGATGCTGCGCAGGCCCTCACCCACGCGCAGCGCGCGAACCAGCTGGCCTCACAGGCGCTCACCCTCGCGCAGAACGACGTCGAGTCGTTCGCGCCCGCCGGCGCCCCGGCAGGCGGTGGAGGCGGGAACATGATGGGAGCCATCATCGGCGGCATCCTCATCAGCTCGCTGCTCAGCGGCGGATCGCACGGCGGATTCGGGGGCGGCGGATTCGGGGGCGGCGGATTCGGGGGCGGATTCAGCCCGGGAAGCTTCGGCGGCGGCGGAACCCGCGGTCGCCGGGGAGGCGGCCGCTTCTAGCCCGGCCGGGCACGCGGCATCCTCTATACAGACCGAAGGAAAGGAAGAACCGATGGCCAAGCAGTCCATCTTCGGGCGCATCTCCACGCTCTTGAAGGCGAACACCAATGCGCTCCTCGACTCCGCCGAGGACCCGCAGAAGATGCTCGACCAGCTCGTGCGGGACTACACGAACAGCATCGCCGACGCCGAGTCGGCGATCGCCGAGACGATCGGCAACCTGCGGCTGCTCGAGCGCGACCACGCCGAGGACGTCCAGGCGGCCGCGGAGTGGGGTGGCAAGGCGCTCGCCGCCAGCCGCAAGGGCGACGAGCTGCGCCGGGCCGGCAACACCGCCGACGCCGACAAGTTCGACAACCTCGCGAAGATCGCGCTCCAGCGCCAGATCAGCTCCGAGAACGACGCGAAGGCGGCCGAGCCGACGATCGCGACCCAGACCGAGGTCGTCGAGAAGCTCAAGGTCGGCCTCAACGGCATGAAGACCAAGCTCGACCAGCTCAAGGTCAAGCGCAGCGAGCTGCTCGCACGCGCGAAGACCGCCGAGGCGCAGAACAAGGTCGCCGACGCCGTCAAGTCGATCGACGTCCTCGACCCCACGAGCGAGATCGGCCGCTTCGAGGAGAAGGTCCGCCGCCAGGAGGCCCTCGCCCAGGGCAAGCAGGAGCTCGCCGCGTCGTCGCTCGACGCGCAGTTCGAGAGCCTCGAGGACATCGGGCAGCTGACCGAGGTCGAGGCACGGCTCGCCGCGCTGAAGTCCGGGAGCGGCGCGGCCGCGGTCACCGCGGCGCCCGAGCCCGCCGCCCTCGACGCCGGCCAGGAGTAAGCCCGTCGCGCGGGGTGCGGCCGGAGCGCCGCACCCCGTTCCGACGCGCCACAGTGCCGCCCCGACGGGCCACAATGGTCTGATGGCCCGCTTCGTGATCGTCCCCCAATGGCAGGGCTCGCCCTCGCCGCGTGCGATGCAGCTGATCGACGGCGCGCAGGCGATCGCCGGCGATCTGCCCCGCGCGTCCTGCACGCTCGTCGAGATCCCGTACGAGGCGGGCGAGTCGGTGGAGACGGGCATCCATCGGTTCAGCGCCCTCGCGCGCGTGCGCGCGCTGGCCGCCGAGGCCCTCGCGGCCCACGATCACGGTGACGACGTCGTCCTCATCGGCGGCGACTGCGGCATCGCGGTGCCGGCGGTCGAGCGGGCGGCCGGACACCACGAGAAGCTCGCGGTCGTGTGGTTCGACGCCCACCCCGACCTGCACACCCCGGCGACGTCGGAGTCGGGCGCGTTCAGCGGAATGGCGCTGCGCGCAGTGCTCGGCGGAGTCCCTGCCCCGCTCGGGCTCGAGCCCGGGACCGTCCTCCCCGAGCGCGTCATGCTCGTCGGCGCGCGCGACTACGACCCCGCCGAGGAGGAGGCCGTGACGACCGTCGGCATCTCGGTGCGCGGCGTCGACGCGGTCGCCGACGCGGACGCGTTCGCCGATGCGGTCGCCGCGACAGGGGCCGATGCGGTGTTCATCCACGTCGACCTCGACGTCCTTGATCCGGCCGACCTCGCGGGACTGAACGCGCCCGTGCCCTTCGGGTTGAGCAGTGCCGAGCTCATCGCGGCCATCGCGGCCCTGCGAGCCCGGCTCACCTACGCGGGCGGGAGCATCACCGGCTTCGCCCCCTCGACTCCGGCATCCGCCGTCGATGACCTCGGCACGATCCTGCGGCTCGTCGGGGCGCTGGCGTGACGTCCGGCCGGGAGGATGAGGCGGCCCGGGCGGCGTCCCGCGCGCGGCGGTGGGACCGCGCCATCCCGTCGGTCCTGCTCGACTCGCCGATCAGCCTCGTCGGCTACTGGTACGGCTGCGCGGTGGGCTGGATATGGGGCACGCTGTGGAGCACGGGCGCCATCGAGCAGCGCGGAGGCCTCTGGGTGTTCCGCGGTCTGCCCGCCTGGGCGTTCCCCCGCGGCGGCGTCTGCGTCGGCGGCTGCTACCTCACCGGCGATCTGCCCGTCACCGACGCGGTGCTGCGGCACGAGGCCGTGCACAAGGCGCAGTGGCGGCGGTACGGCTTCCTGATGCCCGTGCTCTATGCGCTGGCGGGCCGCGATCCGCTACGCAACCGCTTCGAGATCGAAGCCGGCCTGGCCGACGGCAACTACGTCTAGCCTCTGGGCGCGATGAGCCGCGCCCGCAGCGCCTCGATCACCTCGGGCTCGAGCCCGCTGTCGCGCAGGTAGCCGGCGGCGGAGCCGTGCGCGGCGGCGATGTGCGCGAGCATCCCCTTCATCACGGGTGCGGGAGAGCGCGTCGCGAGCTCCTCGAGATGCACCGCATCGGGATGCAGGGCCCGCAGCCGTGACACGACCGTTCGGTTGCGCTCGGCGGGCAGCAGCGCCTCGGTGCGGGCGTAGTCCGCGACGACGGCGGTCTCGTCGACGCCCGCCGCCGCGAGCGCGATCGCGACCGTCACGCCGGTGCGGTCCTTCCCGACCGTGCAGTGCACGAGCACCGGCGCGCTCGCGGCGATCCCCCGCACGGCGGCGACGATCGTCTGCGCCGAGTCGTCGACGAGGGAGCGATAGAGCTCCGCGAGCGACACGTCGTTCGAGAAGAACGACTCGACCGACCCGAGGAACAGCGGCAGGCGCTGCACGTGCGCGTCGACGCCGTCGAGCCGGCTGGGTGCGTGCGCCACCTCGTCGTCGTCGCGCAGGTCGATGATGGTCCGGATGCCGAGCGCGGCCAGCGCCTTCGTCCCCTCGGGGGTGAGTCTCGCGAGATTGCCGGAGCGGAACAGCATCCCGCTCCGCACGGCGCCCGCGCCCGCGGGAAGTCCCCCCACATCGCGGAAGTTGACCGCGCCGTGGATGACGGGATCGCTCATGCGCCTGGCTTCGGCGTCCGCGGCGGCACCGGGTAGCGACCCGCGATCGCGATGCGGTTGAACGAGTTGATCGACACGAGGAGCCAGCTCAGGGCGACGTACTCCTTCTCGGAGAGGATGCCTCCCACGTGGTCGTAGACCTCGTCGGAGACGCCGCCGTCGTGGATGTACACGAACGATTCGGTGAGCTCGAGCCCGGCGCGCTCGCGCTCGGTGAACACGCCCGAGTCGCGCCACGTCGCGATCTGCGAGATGACGTCGGCGTCCAGGCCCGCCTCGAGCGCCTTGTCGAGGTGCACCCGAACGCAGAACGCGCAGCCGTTCAGCTGCGACGCGTGGATCATCATGATCTCCTTGAACCGGTCGTCGATGCCGGCTGCGGCGGCGATCTCGTTGACCGTCTGGGTGAAGCTGTCGAGGGCGCGGTAGGCATCCATCGCGGAGCGGGACAGGTGGACGCGGCGCTCTTCCTTCTTCATGCCGCCAGACTATTGGCGTCCCACGTGGGGACGGGTCGGGCGCGGCGGATAGGATGCCGCGCATGGCCGACGACGTCGACGAGTTCTCCTTCCTTCCCGCGCAGGCTGCAGACCTCGGCCTGGACGCTCCCCTCCCCCGAGGCGAGCGCCTGACTCTCACGCTTCCCGACGGGCGGACGCTGAGCGCGCTGCGCTACCTGCCCGCCGGAAGCGAGGACCCGCCGGTCGTCACCTTCCTGCACGGGGCCGGACTGAACGCGCACACCTGGGACACCACCATCCTCGCTCTCGGCCTTCCCGCGCTCGCGATCGATCTCGCCGGGCACGGCGACTCGTCGTGGCGGGAAGATGCCGCGTACATCCCGCGGGTGCTCGCCCCCGACGTGGTCGCGGCCCTGCAGACGTGGACCGACGCGCCGCAGGTGCTCGTCGGGCAGTCGCTCGGCGCGCTCACCGCGGCCGCGGTCGCCGCCTCCGCTCCGGAGCTCGTCCGTGACCTCGTCATGATCGACATCACTCCCGGCATCGACCAGGGCGAGGGTCCCTCGCAGATCCGCGCGTTCTTCGCCGGCCCGACGGACTGGGCGTCGCGCGACGAGCTCGTCGAGAAGGCGCTCGCGTTCGGACTCGGCGGATCGCGGGAGGCCGCCACCCGTGGCGTCTTCCTGAACTCGCGCGTGCGCGCCGACGGCCGCGTCGAGTGGAAGCACCACTTCGCGCACCTCGCGGCTGCAGCCGCGAACGCCCCGGAGACCGCGCACGGCACGGGCGACGAGCTCACCGCAGTGCTGTCCGAGACGGGATGGGACGATCTGGATGCCGTGTCCGCGCCCATCACCCTGATCCGCGGGGATCACGGCTATGTGACGGATGCCGATGCCGGGGAGTTCGCGCGGCGGGTGCCCGCCGCATCCCTCTACGTCGTTCCGACCGGGCACAACGTTCAGGAAGAGATCCCTGCCGATCTCGGCCGTCTGCTGAGCGGCATCGCCGGCTGAGCCGGCTGCGCTGACGCGGGCGCGCGGAACACGCCGCCCGCTCGTGCTGTTGGAGCAAGGGTGCGGGAAACCCGCGTCGTACCGACGTCCTAGGCTGTAGGCGCACCATCGCCGCACAGCAACCCGCGGCCCTGAAGCATGCGAAAGGACCCCCGAATGCCCCGCCGCGCCCCCTTCGTGGCCGCCGCCGCCCTGCTCGCGTCCGCTGCGCTCGCGCTGACCGCCTGCACCGGCGGCTCGTCGTCGTCGAGCACCTCCTCGGCCGCGGCCGACCCGAACGCGACGGTCGACGTGCGCCTGGTGCTCGAGCCGGGCAACCTCGACATCCGGCAGACGGCGGGAGCCGCCCTCGACCAGATCCTGATCGACAACGTGTACCAGGGACTCGTGTCCCGCACGCCGCAGCAGAAGATCGTCCCCGCCCTGGCGAGCGATTGGAGCGTCTCGTCCGACGGCCTCACCTACACGTTCACGCTGCGTCAGGACGTGACGTTCGACGACGGGCAGGCCCTCACCCCCGAAGACGTGGTCTGGTCCCTGCAGACCCGCAAGGCCACCGCCGCCTGGAGCGACTCCGCACGCCTCGCGAACGTGTCGAACATCGCCGCCGAAGGGCAGAGGATCACCCTGACCCTGACGAAGCCCGACTCCGCGCTGCTGTGGAACCTGACCGGGCGCGCGGGCATCATCCTGAAGAAGGACGACACGGTCGATTACAAGACGAAGGCGAACGGCACCGGCCCGTTCCTCCTGACGTCCTGGAAGCAGGGCGACAGCATCACGTTCCAGCGCAACGACAAGTACTGGGGCACCAAGGCGAAGGCCAAGGAGATCGTCTGGGACTACATCCCCGACAACCAGGCCGCGCTGAACGGGGCGCTCGCCGGTGAGCTCGACGTCGTCACCGGGTTCGATGCGACGCTGAAGCAGCAGATCGAGGCGAACGGCGGCTTCTCGCTGAAGCTCGGCAGTGCGACCGACAAGTTCGTGCTCACCATGAATCAGACCTCCGGCCCGCTGGCCGACAAGCGCGTCCGCCAGGCGATCCGCCAGGCCATCGACCACGACGCGATCGTCAAGGCCGTCGGCTCGGGCGTGCCGCTGTACGGACCGATCCCGAAGACCGACCCGGGCTTCCAGGACCTGTCCAAGGTCGCCCCGTACAACCCGGACGCCGCGAAGAGACTCCTCGCCGACGCGGGCGAGAAGAACCTCACGCTGACGCTGACGATGCCGTCCTTCTACGGCACGACGATCCCCCAGCTGCTCGTCTCCGATCTGAACAAGGTCGGCATCACCCTGAAGGTGAGCTCCGTCGACTTCTCCACCTGGCTGCAGGACGTCTACACGAACAAGGACTACGAACTGAGCCTGGTCGACCACGCCGAGGCCCGCGACTTCGAGAACTGGGCCGATCCGACCTACTACTTCACGTACGACAACGCGAAGGTGCAGGACCTCTACGCCCAGTCCCTGGCCGCGACCAGCGACGCGCAGGCCTCCGACCTGCTCGCGCAGGCCGCCCGCATCGTGTCAGAAGACATGGCCGCCGACTGGCTCTACAACTGGAACTCCGTCCTCGCCGTCGGCACGAACGTCTCCGGCATGCCCATCGACAACGTCAACGCCCGCATCAACGCCGCTGAGCTCACCAAGAGCGCGGGGTGATCCGCTACACGCTGACGCGTCTGGCCCTGCTCGTCGTGGGGCTCGTGGTGGCCAGCGTGCTCATCTTCCTCGCGCTGCGGGTGCTCCCGGGCGACATCGCGACCCTCATCGCGGGGACGAGCAGCACGCCCGCGCAGATCTCGGCGATCCGCCGGCAGCTGGGACTGGACGCGCCGCTGTTCGCCCAGTTCGCCGACTGGATCGGCGGTGTGGCGCGCGGCGACCTGGGGACGTCGCTGCGCACCGGTTCGACCGTCGCGAGCGAGATCGTCGACAAGGCGCAGGTCACCGTTCCCCTCGGCATCATGGCGCTCACCATCGCGATCGTCTTCAGCGTGCCGCTCGGCGTGCTGTCGGCGATGCGGCGCAGCCGTCCGGACGGCACTGCTCTGAGCGTCGGCGCGCAGGCGCTCGCAGCCGTGCCCGTCGTCTGGGCGGGCATGATGCTGGTCGTCGTCTTCGCCGTGTGGCTGGGCTGGCTGCCTGCGCAGGGCTTCCCGCGCACGGGGTGGCAGACCCCCTGGCCGGCATTCCGGGCGCTGATCCTCCCCGCGATCACGATCGGGATCGTCGAGGGCGCGATGCTGATGCGCTTCGTGCGCAGCGCGACACTGCAGGCGGTCGGGCAGGACTATGTGCGCACCGCCGCCGCCAAGGGGCTCACGCGCAACCAGGCCCTCGTGCGCCACGGACTGCCGAGCGTCGGTCTGTCGATCATCACCGTGCTGGGACTGCAGATCGCCGGCATCATCGTCGGCGCGGTGATCATCGAGCAGCTGTTCTCCCTCCCCGGAATCGGACGGATGCTCGTGGCCGACGTCGCCGCGCGCGATCTGCCGAAGGTGCAGGGCGAGCTTCTCGTGCTCACGAGCTTCGTCCTGATCGTCGGCTTCGTCGTCGACCTCGTCCACCGCATCATCGACCCCCGGCAACGGGAGGCGACATGAGCTGGCTCGCCCGGCTGTGGAGCGTGTCGACGGCCCGATTCGGGCTCATCGTCGTGATCGTCGTCATCGCGGGCGCGATCGTGTCGCTGTTCTGGACCCCCTACGACCCGAGCAGCACCGACGTCGCGAACCGCTGGGCGCTGCCGGGCGCGACGCATCCGCTCGGAACCGACGCGACCGGCCGTGACATCCTGAGCCTCATCATGGCGGGCGCCCGGACCACGGTGATCGTCGCCGTGAGCGCAGGGGTCATCGCCACCGTCATCGGCGTTGCGCTCGCCGCGCTCGGCGCCCTGACCGCCCGCTGGGTCCGCGAATCCGTGGCGGTTCTCGTCGACATCCTCGTCGCGTTCCCCGTGCTCATCATCGCGATGATGATCGCGGCCGTGTTCGGCGGGTCGCTGTGGGTCGTCATCTGGGCCGTCGGGATCGGCTTCGGCGTCAACATCGCCCGCGTGACGCGGCCCGAGCTGCGCCGAGTGCTGCGCAGCGACTTCGTGCTCGCCGGTCGCGCGGCGGGGCTGACCTCGGGACAGAACCTGTGGCGCCACCTGCTGCCGAACGTCGCGCCCGTGTTCATCGTGCAGCTGTCGTGGGGCATGGCGGTGGCCGTGCTCGCCGAGGCGGGCCTGTCGTACCTCGGGTTCGGCGCGCCGGTGACGACGCCCTCATGGGGTGTGCTGCTCGCGGAGCTCCAGCAGTACCTGACCGTGCATCCGCTGTCGGTGCTGTGGCCGGGCCTCGCAATCGCGTTCACCGTGCTCGGCCTGAACCTCCTCGGCGACGGCGTCCGCGAGGCGACCGATCCGACGCTCTCGCGCCGCCGCTCCCCCTCGGCGGGACGTGCACGGCAGCACCAGCCGGAGGTGGTCTCGTGAGCCTCGAGGTGCGCGACCTCACGGTCGAGATCGACGGCCGGCGCGTCGTCGACGGCGTCTCGTTCGACGTGCCCGACGGAGCCCGCGTGGGACTGATCGGCGAGTCCGGGTCCGGCAAGTCGCTGACGGCGCTCGCGATCCTGGGGCTGCTCCCCGACGGCGTGACCGCCAGCGGCAGCGTCCGCTGGGACGGTCGCGAGATCCTCGGCCTGCCGGACCGCGAGCTCGCCGAGCTGCGGGGCGACGACATCGGGATCGTCTTCCAGGAGCCGCAGACAGCCCTGAACCCGATCCGGACCGTGGGACGCCAGATCGCCGAGGCCGTGCGCATCCACGAGCACGTCTCCCGCGCGCACGCGCGCGCCAGGGCGATCGCCGAGGCCGAGCGCGTCTCGCTCCCTGACCCCGCGCGCACCGTCGACCGCTACCCGCACCAGCTGTCGGGCGGCCAGCGCCAGCGCGTCGCGATCGCGATGGCGCTCGCCTGCCGCCCCCGGCTGCTCATCGCGGACGAGCCGACGACGGCGCTCGACGTGACGATCCAGGCCGAGATCCTCGACCTCCTCGGCGCCCTCGTCGCCGACGACGGCATGTCGCTCGTGTTCATCACGCACGACCTCGCGGTCCTCGCGCGCATCGCGACCGATGCCGTCGTCCTCGCACACGGCCGGGTGGTGGAGCGGGGATCCGTGGCCGACCTGCTCACGGCGCCCGTCTCGCCGGTGACCCAGGCGCTCGTCCGCGATGCGACGGCGACGCTGTGGCGCCCCGCATCCACCGATCCCGGCGGCCAAGGAGGCGAGGAGTGATGACCGACCCCCTCGTTCGTGTGCGCGGGCTGACCCGCCGGCACCGCGTTCCGACGTCCACGCTCTTCGAGCGGAAGGCCTTCACGACGGCTCTCGACGACGTCGACGTCGACGTGCGCGAGGGCAGCGCCCTCGGCGTGATCGGCGAGTCCGGATCCGGCAAGTCGACGCTCGTCCGCCTGATGCTCGGCCTCGACTCGCCGACCGAGGGCACCGTCCGGTTCGACGGACAGCTGGTGGATGCGGGCGCCTCCGCCCGCCGCCTGCACTGGCTGCGGCGCCAGAGCGGAATCGTGTTCCAGGACCCGTATGCGTCGCTGGATCCCCGCATGAGCGTCGGCCGGGCCGTCGGAGAGCCGCTGTGGGCGCTCGATCTGCTGGAGAGTTCCGCCGCACGCCGTGCACGGGTCGCCGAGACGCTCGCCGACGTTGGCCTCGAGCCGGACGCGGCCGCGCGGTATCCGCATGAGTTCTCCGGCGGCCAGCGGCAGCGCATCGCGCTCGCGCGCGCCGTCGTGCACCGACCGCGCCTGCTCGTCGGAGATGAGCCGATGTCGGCGCTCGATGTCACCGTGCGCGCGCAGATCCTGGAGCTGCTGGCGAGGCTGCGCGAGCGCGACGGCCTCACGCTGGTGATCGTCTCGCACGACATCGGCGTGGTGCAGAACCTGTGCGACGACGTCGTCGTCATGAAGGACGGGCGTGTCGTCGAGCAGGGGCCGACGGCGACGGTTCTGCTCCAGCCGCAGGCGGACTACACGCGGCGTCTGCTGGCGTCGATCCCGTCCCTCCCCGCGCGCTGAACCGCAGACGACCCGATCCACGATGCTGTCCGGGCCCGCCGATAGCCTCGAGACATGCACGCGATCGTCCCCCCGTATCTGCTCGCCCGCATCGCCGCGACCGACGAACCGCATCTGGCACGCGCCGCCGGCGCCGCGAAGGCGACGCTCGCGATGCCGCGGCCCGCAGACCTCCGCGCCGCCCGGCCGCAGCGCGCGACGCTCGACCTGTCCGTGGACGGCGGGACGCTCGTCGCGGAGGCGACTCCGGCACCGGATCGCACGATCTACGACGCCCAGGGCACCCAGAACCTTCCCGGCGCGAAGGTGCGCGGGGAGGACGACCCCGCGGTGAAGGATGCGACGGTGAACCAGGCCTTCGACAGCCTCGGCGACACCTTCCGGTTCTACTGGGACGCGTATCGCCGCGACTCGATCGACGGCGCCGGCGAGGCGCTCCTGGCCACAGTTCACTACGGCCAGGACTACGACAACGCCTTCTGGAACGGCGAGCAGATGGTGTTCGGCGACGGCGACGGCCAGGTGTTCGCCGGCTTCACAGGCTCGCTGTCGGTCATCGCGCACGAGCTCACCCACGGCGTCACCCAGGCCTCCGGTGGGCTGGACTACCGCGATCAGCCCGGTGCGCTCAACGAGTCGATCTCCGACGTCTTCGGCGTGCTCGCCGAGCAGTACGCGAAGGGACAGACGGCCGACCAGGCCTCGTGGCTCGTGGGCGCAGGCATCTTCACTCCTCGGGTGAAGGGAAGGGCCCTCCGCTCGCTGAAGGCACCCGGGACCGCGTACGACGACCCCGTGCTCGGCAAGGACCCCCAGCCGGCCACCATGAGCGGTTACGTCGATACGGCCGACGACAACGGCGGGGTCCACATCAACTCGGGCATACCCAATCACGCGTTCTACCTCGCCGCGACGGCGATCGGCGGCAACGCCTGGGAGCGCGCCGGGCTCGTCTGGTACAAGACGCTGACCGCCGGCTCGCTCGCGGCCTCGACGACGTTCGCGCAGTTCGCCGCGGCCACCACCGCGACGGCGGTCGCGGAGTACGGTGAGGACTCGAAGGAGGCCGACGCGGTCCGCAGCGCGTGGACGACCGTCGGTGTGACCAGTGCCAACGTCGCGATCCACAGATGACGCGAGCGTCACGATCGCGGTGATCCGCAGCGGCGGCATCGCAGGGATGCGCCGCGCCTGGCGCGCGCAGCCGTCACCGGCCGACGCGCCCCGCTGGGTCGCGCTCATCGACGAGTGCCCCTGGGACGATCCGGCTCCCGACCCGATCGGAGCGGATCAGTTCACGTGGCGGATCGTCGCGCGGCGCGAGACGCCGGACTCGGCGGTCGCCGAGGAGCGCACGACGTCGCTGCCCGAGCACGGGCTCCAAGGCCCCTGGCTCGCCCTCGTTGATGAGGTGCGCACCAGGGGCCTTGCGGTGTCGCCCGATGAGCTCGGCTGAGCTGCGGCGGCGTCGGACCGAGCGGAGCCCGGCTCAGTCGACCGGGTGGTTCGAGCGGATGACCCGCTCCGGGTCGTAGGCGCGCTTGACCGCCCGCAGGCGCTCGAGGCCGTCGTCCCACATCTCGTCGGCGGCCCGGGAGCTCTCGACGAAGTTGATGTAGCTCTGCGCCGCCCGCCACGGCGCGAGTGCCGTCAGGACGCGAGCCAGCGACGCGTGCACGGCGGCCGCGGCCTGCGGGTGCGGAGCGATGCCCACGGCGAAGGCGGCGAACTCGGCGTCCAAGGCCGCGACCGCACCGCCGTCCGCGGGTGCACGATCCGGCGCGAGCGCACCGCCGAGGTGGCGCAGCTCCATCGAGAGCAGCGCCGTTCCGGAGCCGGCCCCCGTCGCTTCGATCAGCGCGGCCAGGGCATCGGCATCCACCGTCTCCAGCAGCATGCCGTCGCCCATCCCGGGTACCGGTCCCGGAGGATCCATGTGGAGGAGGTGCAGATCGGTCATCGGCGTCTCGCGGAACGTGTCGATCTCCGGAGCGAGTGCGCGCAGCGGGGCGAGGAGCACCGCTGTGAGATCGGCGTCGAGCAGCGAGACGGCTTCGATCGCAACGAGCGAGCGGCCGGCCAGGTGCGGCGGCAGCTCGGGCATCGGCGGCAGGTGCAGGATGCGCCCGACCGACGTGATCTCGTCGGGGACGCTCCGCGTCCACTGCCGCCACGCCGCGAGCACGGTCTCGGCGCGCTCGGCGGGCCACAGCAGAGCACCCGCCTGAACGCTCGTGATCGGGAACAGCCGCAGGTGGATCGCCGTGACGACGGCGAAGTCGCCGCCGCCGCCGCGCAGCGCCCAGAAGAGCTCGGCGTCGTGGTCGGCGTCGACCGTGCGGCACTCGCCGTCGGCGGTCACCACTTCGAAGGCGAGGACGTGATTGGCGGCGAGTCCCTTCGTGCGGGCGAGCCAGCTGAGGCCTCCGCCGAGGACGTAGCCTGCGACGCCGACGTCGGCGGAGGAACCGGCGAGCGCGGCGAGGCCGGCGCGGGCCGCGGGCTCGACGACCTCGCCCCAGACGGCGCCCGCCTCGACCCGGGCGCGGCGGTTCTCGGCGTCGATCGCGACGGCGCGCATCGCGGAGGTGCGCAGCAGGATCGTGTCGTGGAGCGAGGTGCTTGCGAGCGGAGCGGCGTTGTGGCCCGTCGTCTGGGCGGCGACCCGCAGACCGAGGTCGGCGGCGGCGCGCACGATCGCGGCGACGTCTGCCGCGGTCTGCGGAAAGGCGACGGCGGCAGGCTGCTGGTCGACCGCGAGGTTCCACGCCTGGCGGGCGTCGTCCCAGG
Organism: Microbacterium sp. sgz311019; assembly: GCF_056135325.1. Classification (NCBI taxonomy): domain Bacteria; kingdom Bacillati; phylum Actinomycetota; class Actinomycetes; order Micrococcales; family Microbacteriaceae; genus Microbacterium; species Microbacterium sp. sgz311019. The sequence continues at coordinate 23,979 of NZ_JBWAXO010000003.1, forward strand.
TGTCGTCGCCGGGCACCACGATCGATCCGGAGAGATCTCCGGCGAGCTCCCGCAGAGCCGGGGCGGGCAGGGTGAGGGTCATATCGGACATGTCGGTTCCTTGATGCTGGGGCGCGTCGCGCCGCCGGAGCACGCGGCGCGGGGTGCGTCGCGGCGGGCGGGCGCAGCAGGCGCGCGCTCCAGGCCCGGTGATCAGGAGCGGGTGCGCGGCATCCTGATACCGAATATCCCCATGTATTTTAGGAAGGCCCGCGATCGGTGTCAGCGGGCGAAGAGCCGGTTCTTCTTCTCGGGCTTCAGGCTCTTCTGCAGGTAGATCGTGCCGAGCCACCGTCCGAACTTGAAGCCCACCCGACCCATGCGGCCGACTTCGACGAAGCCGAGCTTCTCGTGCAGGGCGATGGATGACTCCGCCCCCTTGTCGCTGATGACGGCGACGATCTCGCGCAGGCCCTTCTTGCGGCAGGCCTCGATGAGCCCCTCCAGCAGCGCACGCCCGAGTCCCTTCCCGGACGCGGCCTGCCCGAGGTAGATCGAGTCCTCGACGGTGTACCGGTACGCGGTCTTGCCCGCCCACGGCTGCACGAGGGCGTAGCCGAGTACCTGTCCCGAGGGGGACTCCGCGACGAGGAACGGCAGCCCGAGCTTCGTCAGGTGGGCGAACTTCTCGCGCCACTGCGCGACGGTCCAGCGCTTCTCGTCGAACGTCACGACCGAGTTCGTGACGTAGTAGTTGTAGATCTCGCGGATGTCCGGGATGTCGCGTTCCTCGGCGGGGCGGATGCTGAACGAGAACGGCGCCTCGGCGACGGGCACGGGGCGCAACCGGGTGGGAAGGCGACGCCGATCCTTCTCGTATTCCTCCTCGAGCATGAGCGCCAGCCTACGTCAGCGTCGTTACGCCGTGATTTCGGGAAGCCGCCAGTCGACGGGCTCCGCGCCCTGGCGCTCGAGAAGGGCATTCGCACGGGAAAACGGGCGCGAGCCGAAGAACCCGCGACTCGCCGACAGCGGCGAGGGATGCGCCGACTCGATAGACGGCGTGTCGCCGAGCAGCGGCCGCAGGTTCGACGCATCCCGCCCCCAGAGGATCGCGACGAGCGGGCGGTCGCGCGCCACGAGCGTGCGGATCGCGTGCTCGGTGACCCTCTCCCAACCCCAGCCGCGATGGGATGCGGGCATCCCCGGCGCGACCGTGAGCACCCGGTTGAGCAGCATGACGCCCTGGTCGCTCCACGCCGACAGATCGCCGTGGGCGGCACGCGGGATGCCGAGGTCGGACTCGAGCTCGGTGTAGATGTTCGAGAGGCTGCGCGGCAGCGGCCGGACGTGGGCGTCGACGGCGAACGACAGGCCGATCGGGTGCCCCGGTGTCGGGTACGGATCCTGCCCCATGATCAGCACCTTCACGTCGTCCAGCGGACGGCCGAACGCGCGCAGCACGCGGTCTCCCGCGGGCAGATAGTCGCGACCCGCCGCGACCTCCGCACGCAGGCGGTCGCCGAGCGCGGCGATGTCGGGGGCGACGGGCTCGAGCGCAGCGGCCCAGCCCGTGTCGATCAGCCCCGCGTCGGCGAGCTCGGGCAGCGTCTTCGCCATCAGGCCGACGCTCCCCGCGCCCCCTCCACGACGTGTGGCCCGGCGGCCCCGGCGTCCTCCTCGACGACCGAGCCCTGCGCCGACCACGGGAAGTCGATCCAGAGGTCGGTGGACTTGTGCGAGTAGTCCGGCTCGATGATCGTCGACGGCTTCGTGTAGATCGTCACCGACCGCACGTCGGCGCCCTTCTCGCGCAGCAGCCGGACGGCGAGCTCGAGCGTGCGGCCGCTGTCCGCCACGTCGTCGACGAGCAGCACGCGGCGGCCGTCGAGGTAGTTCATGTCGAGCTCGGGGGGCAGCACCTCCGGTGCGTCGAGCACGGTGCCGATGCCCGTGTAGAACTCGACGTTGATCGCACCGCAGTTCTTCGCGCCGAGGCCGTAGGCGATGGCGCCGGCGGGGAGCAGTCCGCCCCGCGCGATCGCGACCACGACGTCGGGCTGGAAACCGTCGGAGACGATCGCCCGTGAGATCGCGCGAGTCGCCGCGCCGAATCCGTCCCAGGTGAGGACTTCCCGCTCCTGCGTCATGCCGTGCCGCCCATCGTGCTCACCAGGACGCCCTGCTCGGACGCCGTCACCTTCCAGACGCTGCCCGCGCCGGCCACGCGCAGCGCGCCGCCGCCGACGATGAGCGCCGTGTTCTCGTCGATCCCGACACCCGCCTCCACGAGTCCCGCCTCGACTGCACCCACCAGCCGCGACAGGGCGCCCCACTGCGCGAGATGCACGTCGACGGAGACGTCGACGAGGCCGATGCCCGGAAGGACGGTGACCTCCTCGAGGTCCTCGGCGGCGTCCTCGGGGCAGACCGGCACTCCCCCGATCAGCCAGCCGCCCACGAGTGCAGCGGTCGCGGCGATCGCGGAGCCCGCCGAGAAGCCGAGGTAGGGCACACCGTCGCCGACGAGGTCGCGGATCGTGTCGAACTGCGGCTCGAGCGCATCGCGGTACGCCGGCGTGAGCCCGCCGCCGATGATGATGCCGTCGACGTCGGCGAACGCGTCGTGCGAGACGCGCGCGCCCTCCGGCATGACCGTCACCCACGGGTCGATCTCGCCCGCGGGCTCGATGGCCGAGAGCAGCTTCGCCGCGTGATCCGCGCCGTCCTCGCGGATGGCCACCACTGCCACGCGCGGAATCTCACGACCGGCCGCGCGGCCGCGCTCGATGGCCTCGGACACGAACGCCGCGTACGCGCGGCCATCCGGCTCGTCCTGCCAGCCGCCTCCGACCAGGTGGATCCCCACGCGTCAGCCCCTCACCCGCAGCGGACCGCGCGCGAGCAGGTGCGCGGCGGACTGCGCCACCGGGCGGATCGTCACGAGATCGAGATTGACATGCCCCGGCGCGTTGAGGGCGTAGGCGATGACGTCGGCGACATCATCCGCGCTCAGCGGGTTGTCGACACCGTCATAGACCTTGGATGCCGCGTGCTCGTCGCCGTGCAGCCGGTTGAGCGCGAACTCCTGCGTGCGGACCATGCCCGGCGCGATCTCCACGACGCGGATCGGCTCGCCGTTCAGCTCGAGGCGCAGCGCATGCGCCAGCATCCCCTCCCCCGCCTTCGCGGCGTTGTAGCCCGCACCGCCCGGATACGCGGTCTGCGCGGCCGTCGAGGTGACGAACAGCACGTCGGCGTGCGGCACGCCGCGGGAGTCGGGATCGGATGCCGCGTCCCGCAGCTGCGGCAGCAGGGCCGCCGTGAGGCGCTGCACGGAGAGCACGTTGGCCTCGAACATCCATCGCCAGTCCTCGGGGTCCCCGTCCTCGACTCGCTCGGTGCCGCGAGCGCCGCCGGCGACGTGCACGACCGCGTGAACGAGGCCGGACGCGCGCAGCCACGCGGCGAGGGCGTCGATGTCGCTCTGCTGCGTGAGGTCGGCCGCGAAGGCGGCAGCGCCGATCTCCTGCTCGAGGGCGGCGAGGCGGTCGGCCCGGCGCGCGACCGCGACCACATCCCACCCGCTCGCCCGCAGCGCCCGAGCGGTCGCCTCTCCTATCCCCGAGCTGGCTCCCGTGACAACAGCGCGTCTCGTCATGCCCCTACGCTACCGGCCGCGTCACGGGCCCCGGTTACGCAACATTTCCCGCTCGTTGTCGACATCGCGCGGCATCCGTACTGTTCGTAATGACCCGATCAGACCACAGGAGTTCGCACATGTCCGCTACCGAGAACTGGCGCTTCGAGACGAAGCAGATCCACACCGGCGCCCAGCCCGACCCCGTCACCAAGGCGCGTGCCACGCCGATCTACCAGACGACGTCGTACGTGTTCGACAACGCCGACCACGCAGCGAACCTGTTCGCGCTGGCCGAGTTCGGCAACATCTACACGCGCATCCAGAACCCCACGCAGGATGTCGTCGAGCAGCGCGTCGCCGCGCTCGAGGGCGGCACCGGCGCTCTGCTGGTCGCGAGCGGCCAGGCGGCCGAGACCTTCGCGATCCTGAACATCGCCGAGGCCGGCGACCACTTCGTGTCGTCGAGCTCGATCTACGGCGGCACATACAACCTCTTCAAGTACACGCTGGGCAAGCTCGGCATCGAGGTCACGTTCGTCGAGAACCAGGACGACCCCGAGGAGTGGCGCCGTGCGGTGCGCCCGAACACGAAGCTCTTCTTCGCCGAGACGATCGGCAACCCGCAGATCAACGTGCTCGACATCCGCGCCGTCGCCGACGTCGCGCACGAGGCCGGCGTGCCGCTCATCGTGGACAACACGATCGCGACGCCGTACCTCATCCGTCCGTTCGAGCACGGCGCTGACATCGTGGTGCACTCGGCGACGAAGTTCCTCGGAGGCCACGGCACGGTCATCGGCGGCGTGATCGTCGACGGCGGCACGTTCGCCTGGTCGAAGAACGTCGAGAAGTTCCCCGGCCTCACCGAGCCCGACCCCTCGTACCACGGCGCCTCGTACACGACCGCGGTCGGCGACGGACTCGCCTACATCATCAAGGCGCGCGTGCAGCTGCTGCGCGACCTCGGGGCCGCGATCTCGCCGAACAGCGCGTGGCTGCTCATCCAGGGCATCGAAACCCTCTCGCTGCGCGTCGAGCGTCATGTGCAGAACGCGCAGGAGATCGCCGAGTGGCTCGAGAACCACGACGACGTCGCGTCGGTCAATTACTCCGGCCTTCCCTCGTCGCCCTGGTACGCGGCCGCGAACCGTTACGCCCCCAAGGGCGTCGGCGCCGTGCTGTCGTTCGAGCTCAAGGGCGGTGTCGAGGCGGGCCGCGAGTTCGTCAACTCGCTGACCCTCTTCAGCCACCTCGCCAACATCGGCGACGTGCGCTCGCTCGTCATCCACCCGGCATCGACGACCCACTCGCAGCTCACGCCCGAGCAGCAGCTCACGACCGGCGTGACGCCGGGTCTCGTGCGCCTGTCGGTCGGCCTCGAGAACGTCGAGGACCTCAAGGCGGACCTCGACCAGGCCCTCGCCGCGGCGCGTCGCCTGTCGGAGGCCGCTCGCGCGTAGCCCGCTTCGACGACGGATGCCTCGCACCCTTGGGTGCGAGGCATCCGTCGTCTGATCTACGCGCCGCGGATGCCCGCCTTCTCGCTGACGCGGAACGCGGTGGCCGCCAGGACGTAGAAGGCGATGTCGGCGACGACCTTGCCGGCGATGAGGCCCCCGGCGACATGCGGCAGCAGTTGCACGCCGATGGTCAGCGCGACGGGCCGCACGAGGAATGTGTCGAGCAGCTCGGCGGGCCCGAATTCGACGAGCATCAGGCCGAGGACGCGGATCAGGATGCCGAGCCGCCCGCGGTCCGGGAACGCCCCGCGCTGCTCGGCCCACACCGCGATGCCGGCGACGGCATAGAACCCGATGCCCTCGGCGAACGCCGCCGTGACGCCCACGAGCCAGACGGGCGCCCCGAGCGCCGAGACCGCGATGCCGGCGATGACCATCGTGAGCGTGCCGGCGATCTCGGGCGGCGCATAGCGTTTGACCCAGAACCAGAGGGCCCGGATGCGCCGGCGCCGCGCCACGAGGACGGCAAGAGTCTCCTGCACGTCCTGTTCGACGGCTTCCGCAGTTTCCATACCGAACGGAGCGTCGAAGCCGTCCGGGTGATACTCCGGGGTCTCGATCAATGCCGGCCCGCTCGCCCGGGAATGCCCGGCGGCAGGGGGACACTCTTGCTAGCGTGGTGCCACCCGATTGCAGAATGCAATCAGTGGCCGTATCGAGGAATCGTGGTGTCATGAGTACGGTGCTGGCGGATGTGTCGGTCTCCCTCGACGGATTCGCCGCGGGGCCGGCGGTCAGCATGCGGCACCCGATGGGCATCGGCGGCGAGCGGCTCCACGAGTGGCTCTCGCGCTCGTCCGAGGATCCGGTGGATGCCGACATCGCGCGCGCAATGGCGGAATCCGTCGGCGCGGTGGTCCTCGGCCGCACCACCTACGAGGTCGGCAGGGACCACTGGGACGGCACTCCGTTCCCGGCGCCGACGTTCGTGGTGACCCACCGGCCGCAGGACGACATCGTGACCGATACCGGGGTCTTCCACTTCGTGGGCGGCATCGATGAGGCCGTCCATCGGGCTCGCGAAGCGGCCGGCGGCCGGGATGTCGCGGTGATGGGCGCCGCCGTGACCCAGCAGGTGATCGCGGCCGGCCTCCTGGACGAGCTGCACCTGCACGTCGTCCCGGTCATCCTCGGCGACGGGGTCCGTCTCCTCGACGGATTCGGAGCCGAACACATCGAGCTCGAGCCGCTGCAGGTCCTCTCCTCCGAGCGGGTCACGCACCTCCGCTACCGCGTGAGCACCTGACAGACCTGTAACAGACCGGGGCGTGACGCACCCATCCGGGAGAATGGACGGATGGGCCGGCGGACCTCCACCGTCGCCCGCAGGGCGACGATCGACGCCGCCACGACTGGGAAGTAGGACACACCGATGGACTGGCAGACCTCCGAAGACACGGTGCCCTCTGCGCCCGTCACGGAGGCCGATGCGCGCTCGCTTCTCGGGCGGCCCCCGGCGAGCGGCGCCTGGCGCGACGGCGACCCGGTCGGGGATCGCAGGTTCGCGACGTTCCGCGAGTTCCGCACCGAGGGCGGCCGGGAGCTGCCGGTGTTCCGCATCGCCTACGAGACGTGGGGCGAGCTCAACGACGCCGGCGACAACGCCATCCTCGTGCTGCACGCCCTGACCGGCGACAGCCACGTGCGCGGGGCCGCCGGCCCCGGGCACTCCACGAGCGGCTGGTGGGACGACATCGTCGGCCCGGGCGGCCCCATCGACACCGATCAGTGGTTCGTCGTCGCGCCGAACATGCTCGGTGGATGCCAGGGCTCCACCGGTCCCGCGAGCATCGGCCCGACCGGCACCGAGTGGGGCGCCCGCTTCCCCTACCTCACCACGCGCGACCAGGTCGCGGCGCAGGAGCACCTCGCCGACGCGCTCGGCATCCGGACGTGGGCCGCGGTCATCGGCGGATCGATGGGCGGGATGCACGCGCTCGAGTGGGCGGCGACCTTCCCTGACCGCGTGGCTCGCGTCGGCATCCTGGCCGCACCCCCGGTCAACACGGCCGACCAGATCGCGCTCAACTCGGTACAGCTGGAGGCGATCCAGATCGACCCGCGGTTCCAGGGCGGCGACTACTACGATGCCGGCGACGGCGACGGTCCCCATCGCGGGCTCGCGCTCGCCCGCCGCATGGCCCTTCTCAACTACCGCAGCCCGGCCGAGCTCAACCTGCGCTTCCAGCGCTCCTGGCAGTCGGGCGTGAGCCCGCTCGGGCACGGCGGGCGTTTCGCCGTCGAGTCGTACCTCGACTTCCACGGCAACAAATTCACGCGGCGCTTCGACGCGAACAGCTACATCACGCTCGTCGAGGCGATGAACGCGCACGACGTCGGCCGCGGCCGCGGGGGCGTGGAGGAGGCGCTCGCATCCATCACGGCGACCGCCCTCGTCCTCGGCATCGACAGCGACCGCCTCTTCCCGATCGACGGGCAGCACCGCATCGCGCGCTCCATCCCGAACACTCTGGACGGCGACACGGCCGTCGTGATATCGAGCGACTTCGGCCACGACGGCTTCCTCATCGAGACCGCCGTCGTGGGCATGCACCTGCGCCGGCTCCTCGACACGCCGGTCTGACGCGTCAGTTCGTGCGGGTGTAGACCCAGGGCAGCGTGCCGAGCTCCAGGCGATGGCGGGCGCCCGGGGCCGCAGCATCCCCTGAATACTCCGTGTCGTCCTGCCACAGCAGCAGCGGACCCGACTGTCCGCGGCGAGCCGCGGTCGTGAAGCGCTCGAACCGCACGTCGGCGACCAGCGCGGCGAAGTCCGGCGCATCCGCGACCGCGGTGAGCGTCACCCAGGTCGGAGGGTAGAGCGTCGCCGCTCCGCTCGCATGCCGCTCGAGCAGGTCACGCGGACGCACCCACTCGGCTCCGACGACCTCGCCCTCGGCCAGCACGAGGTCGCCCGCGGGGTCCTGGGCGAGGAAGAACCACGTGCGGATGCGCGGCTTCGCCCCCGCCGGCGGATCCCACAGCGAGAGCGTCGCGGCCGGCTCGATGAGCAGGCCGGTCTCCTCGAGCGTCTCGCGGGCGGCAGCGCGGCGCGCGACGTCCTCCTCGGTTGCGTCTCCCGACAGTTCCGCGTGATCGGATGCCTCGACCTTCCCGCCCGGGAACACCCAGGCGCTCGCAAACGAGCCCTTGTCCGGCCGCTGGATGAGCAGCACCTCGATACCGGCGTCCCCGTCGCGCACCACGAGCGCGGTGCCCGCGACGGGCAGATCCCGATCGTCCGCGTCGCCGGTCGCCGACGCATCCACGAGGTCACGCAGCGCACGGTCGAGGGGCGTATCCGGCATCCCCTCAGCGTATGCCCGCGCGCTGCCGGCGACGCCGCCTCAGCGCGCGCCCACAGGCGCCGCGGCGCGGCGTCGCTCGAGGCCGAGGCTCGTCAGCGCGATCGCCAGCCCGGCCACGGCGAGCCCCGCTCCGACCCAGGCGGGAGCGGTGAAGCCCCAGCCGATCGCGATGACGATGCCGCCGAGGAACGCGCCCAGGGCGTTGCCGATGTTCAGCGCCGAATGGTTGAGGGCCGCCGCGATGGACTGGTTGTCCTGCGCGACATCCATCAGCCGGGTCTGGATGGTGGGGCCCAGGGTCGACGCGACGGCGCCGACGGCGAAGACGAAGACCGCGAGGACGAAGATCCACTGCGCGGTGAGCGCGAGGACGACGAGCACCGCGGCCAGCCCCACGAGGCCGACCAGCAGCGTGCGCGCGAGGTCGACGTCGGCCAGGCGACCGCCGACCAGGTTTCCCACCGTCATCCCGAGGCCCATGATCACGAGAACGATCGGAACCGCCCACGTGGGGGCGCCGGCGACCTCGGTGACGAGCGGAGCGACATAGCTGTAGACGGCGAAGAAGCCGCCGAACCCGATCGCGCCGATGCCGAGTGCCAGCCACACCTGCCCGATGCGGAACACCCCCAGCTCTTTCCGGAGCGTGCGATCGGGGCTGCCCTCGTGCTCGGGCACCCAGAACGCGATGGCGACGGTCGCGACGGCGAAGATCCCGGCCACGACCATGAACGCCGCGCGCCACCCGAGCTGCTGGCCGAGGAACGTGCCGAGCGGCACGCCCACGACGTTCGCGACCGTGAGACCCGTGAGCACGAACGCGACGCCTCTCGCGCGCTTGCCCGGACCGAGCACGTCGGCGGCCACGAGAGCCCCGATGCCGAAGTACGCGCCGTGCGGCAGGCCGGCGAGGAAGCGCGAGACGGCCACGAGTTCGAAGTTCGGCGCGAGGAACGTGAGGGCGTTGAACACCGTGAGCGCGACGGCGAGGCCGAACATGACGCGCTGCCGCGGGAAGCGGGCCACCGCACCGGCGATGGTGGGCGCGCCGACGACGACGCCGAGCGCGTACAGCGAGATGAGCCAGCCGGCCTGCGCGATGCCGGTCTCAGGGCTGGATGCCCATTGCCCGGGCAGGAGGGCCTGGGCGATGTTCGGCAGCAGACCCATGACGACGAACTCCGTCATGCCGATGCCGAAGCTGCCGATCGCGAGGGCGAGCAGCGCGCGCGAGGCGGCGCCGCGAGACGCGGTGGCGGAGGTCATGCGCTCAGGCTACCGCCGACGAGGCCTTCGCGTCGAATCGATTCGATGGGAGATTCCGACGACATGACGCACGGCGATGTGCGGGCCGCGGGTCAGAGGTCGATGTCGTCCGCCGGCGTGTCGACCGCGTCGTCGGCCGTCGCCTCCAGCGCGGCCTCGAGCCGCTCCACCTTGGCGTCGAGCTCGCCGACGTACCCGGGCCGGATGTCTGCCTTCAGCACGAGCGACACGCGGGAGCCGAAGGCGCCGACCGCATCGGTCGCGCGCTTGACGACGTCGAAGACGTCATCCCACTCCCCCTCGATCTCGGTGAACATCGACGTGGTGCGGTGCGGCAGACCGGACTCGCGGACGATCCGCACGGCGGTGGCGACGGCGTCATGGACGGAACCGTCGGCGCGGCCCGTTCCGCTCGGGGCGACAGAGAAGGCGACCAGCATCCTTCAACGCTAGCGCGCGGCGACCGCCCGCGGCTCTCGCGCCCGTCCCGGCACGGGAACCGCGACGAGTCGCACGACCGTCCACACCAGCAGTGCGACCTCCAGCACGCTGCGGAGCGTCAGGATCGCCTCGGCGAAGGCCTGCGCCTCCAGCACCTGCTCGTAGAAGATCGGGTATTCGAGGAGCGTGACGAAGGCCAGCACGAGGCCCAGCGTTGCGGGACCCGCCCAGCGTCGCCGGTCGATGACGAGGCCGATGACGAGCGGCGCGGCGATCCACGTCACGTACTGAGGAGAGCCCACCTTGTTGAAGACGATGAAGGCGAGGACGAGCCCGAGCGCGAGCGGCGGGAAGAGCGCGTGGAACGATGCGCGGTGCCAGGCCTTGTACGCGCCGATGACGGCCAGCGTGAGCACGGCGATCGCGAGGAGGGGCGTCATGAAGGCGGCGACGACGTCCTCACCCGGGCCGTGCACGTTGAAGGTGTTGAGCGGGGCGTCGTAGAAGATCCAGGAGCCCGGGAGGCCCGCGACGGCCTGCCAGACGTACACCGTCGCGACGGGCGCCTCCAGCTGGAGGCCCCGGCCGGTCTGGTCGCCGATGAAGTTGAAGGCGTAGCGGCCGCCGCCGGCGATCACGACGCTGACAAGGGTCAGAGCCGATACGACGAGGGCACCGCCGAGCACCGCCAGCCGGCGGCGGATGGCGATGATCGCCGCGGCGATGAGCGCGGCAGGCCACACTTTCATCCAGGTGGCGACGGCGAGCAGGATGCTTCCGAGCCACGGCCGCCCGACGAGCCACAGGCAGCCGGCGATCGAGAGCGGCACGGTGACGCCGTCGAGGCGGTACATCCCGATCGGACCCAGCAGGGCGATGAAGCTCAGCCAGAACCACGCGCCGACGTTGCGTCCGACCGAGCGGCCGCGTCCGACGAGCATCCAGAACGCCAGCGCGTTCGCGCACGTCACGAGCACCGCCCACGCGACGGTGTAGCTGCCTGTCATCCACACGAACCCGTGCGCGAGGACCATCGGGATGAGTGCGAGCTGCGGATACACCCACGGTTCGGTGATGCCCACGATGCCGTGGCCGGTGATCGCGGCCGTGGACCAGGGCAGGTACACCTTGTAGACGTCGCCCATCGGCTCGGTCGGCAGCAGGAATCCGAGCAGCGCCACCCCGACATGGACGATCACAAAGGCGACCCACAGCACGGCTCGTCTCGACACGAGCACCAATCCTAGGGGGCGTGCGCCGACGGCCACTGAACGCATGTCACGCGCCTGTCGTGAGTCTCACTCCGAGCGGGGCAGCGATCCGACGACCAAGGCCACGGCGCGGGGAAGCCAGGATGCGACATCCATCGCGGTCACCGGGCCGCCCCGCGGCGCCATCTGGCCGGCGCACATCTCGGCGGCCTGGGCGTGCAGCCACACGCCGGCCGCGGCGTGGCGGGCGAGGGATGCGGCATCCTGCGACGGCGGTCCGCCGGCGACGACCGCCCCGATCGTCCCCGCGAGGACGTCGCCCGCACCCGCGGTGGCGAGCCACGGCGGGGCGATGTCGACCCGCGTCGCCCAGCCTCCGGGCTCCGCGATCACGGTGACCGCACCCTTCAGCACGACGACGGCGCCGAGGACGGTCGCGGTCTCCAGCGCCGATGCCGTGCGCGCCTCATCCGATGCCTCGACCTCCGGCAGGCCGAGGCGCGCGCGCAGGCGCGCGTGCTCGCCGTCGTGCGGCGTCAGGATCCACGGACCTCCGCCGCGATGAACCAGATCGAGCGCCCCGGCGTCGACGACGACGGGCTCGGGACCTCCCAGGATGCCGCGCAGCGCCTCGGTCTCGTCGTCGCCGCGGGTCTCGGCGGACGTGCCCGATCCGATGACCCACGCCTGCACACGCCCGACGCCGACGACCGTCTCGGGCCGCTGCTGCAGCACCAGGTCGGTCGCCCGCTCCGGGCCGACGTATCGCACCATGCCCGCGCCCGCCCGCGAGGCAGCCTCGACGCCGAGGACGGCGGCACCCGGATACGCCTCGGAGCCGGTGCGCATTCCGACGACGCCGCGGGTGTACTTGTCATCGTGGGCCGTCGGCATCCGCACGATCCGGGCCGTATCGGCGAGCGTCCACTCCATCGACTCAGGCTACGCCGGGTCCTGCGTAACGGTCCGGGGCCTCACCGCCGACCGCCGCGGCGCGTGGCATCCTCCACCTCGCCGACGAGCTCTTCGATCACGTCCTCGAGGAAGAGCACCGCCGTCGTCGCGCCGGCCGCATCGCGCACCTCGCCGAGGTGGCGACCCGCATCCCTCATCGCCGCCAGCGCATCCTCGAGGTCCGTCGCCTCCTGCAGCGGCACCATCAGATGGATGCGGTCGGCCTCGATCGGCCGCATCGCGACGGTGTCGGCGTCGGGGCCTTCCGAGGCGCGGAGCACGTCCTTCAGATGCACGTATCCCACCGGTGCACCGGCGTCGTCGACGATCACGTAGCGCGAGAAGCCGTGCTTGGCCACGGCGCGCTCGATCTCGTCCGGCGTGGTCGTGACGGGCATCGTGACGAGCGAGCGGACGGGCACCGCGATGTCCTTCACCTTCTTGTCGGTGAACTCCACTACGGCCGCGACTGTTCCGGCGGCGTCATCGAGGACGCCCTCGGCGCGGGAGTGCTCGACGATCGTGGCGACCTCCTCGAGCGTGAAGGTGGAGTTCGCCTCGGCCTTCGGCTCGACGCCGAACAGCCGCACCACGTGGTTGGCCGTCCAGTTCAGCGCCACGATCACGGGCCGGAACACCACGGAGACCCACACGAGCGGGGTCGCCAGGATCAGCACCGCGCGATCGGGCATCGAGAAAGCGAGGTTCTTCGGCACCATCTCGCCGAAGACGACGTGCAGGTAGCTCACGAGCACCAGCGCGACGGCGAAGCCGATCGCATCCACTGCCGCCACCGACAGGCCGGTGACCCCCAGCGGGCCGGCGAGCAGGTGATGGATGGCGGGCTCGGAGACGTTCAGGATGACGAGCGAGCAGATCGTGATGCCGAGCTGGCTCGTCGCCAGCATGAGGGTCGCGTGCTCCATGGCGTACAGCGCCGTCTTCGCCGAGCGCGACCCGCGCTCGGCGCGCGGCTCGATCTGCGAGCGCCGCGCCGAGACCACGGCGAACTCCGCGCCGACGAAGAATCCGTTGGCGATCAGCAGCACCACGAGCCAGGCGATCCCCGCCCAATCGCTCATCGGTCGCCTCCGTCCTCGGCCCCGGCGGGCGCGGGGGTGAACTGCACCCGCTCGACCCGCCGGCCGTCCATGCGGATGACCTTGAGCGTCCCGGCGTCGGTCTCGACCTCGTCGCCGACCATCGGGATGCGCTCGAGCACGCTCATCAGGAACCCGCCGACGGTGTCGTAGACGTCGCCCTCGGGCACGCGCACGCCTGCGCGGTCCTGCAGCTCGTCGGGCCGGAGATCGCCGGGGAACGTCAGCGAGTCCTCACCGCGCACCACGCCCGCGCTCCGACGGTCGTGCTCGTCGAGCACCTCGCCCACGATCTCCTCGACGAGGTCCTCGAGCGTGACGATGCCCGCGGTTCCGCCGTACTCGTCGACCACGACGGCCATCTGATAGCCACGCGCCCGCAGCTCGGAGATCACCGCATCCAGGTGCACCGCCTCGGGCACGCGCAGCGGCTCGGTCGCGAGCGCCGCTGCGGGCACATCCGAGCGCCGCTCGCGCGGCACGCTGACCGCGGCCTTCAGGTGGACGATGCCGATGATGTCGTCCATCGACTCGCCGAAGACGGGGAACCGGCTGTGGCCGGTGCGGCGCGCGAGCTGCACGACGTCGTCGGCCGACTCCTCGGCCTGCAGGGCGTGCACGCTCGGCCGGGGGGTCATCACATCCGCCGTCGTCAGACGGGCGAAGGTCAACGAGCGGTCGAGGAGAGATGCGGTGTCTTCCTCCAGCAACCCGGCACTCGCGGAGCGGCGCACGAGGCTCGAGAGCTCCTCGGCGGTGCGGGCGCCCGAGAGCTCCTCCTTCGGCTCGAAGCCGATCGCGCGCAGGATGCCGTTCGCGCTGCCGTTGAGGAGCGAGACGGCGGGCTTGAACACCGTCGTGAAGCCGACCTGGAAGGGCATGACGAGCTTCGCCGTGCCGCGCGGCAGCGCGAGCGCGAAGTTCTTCGGCACGAGCTCGCCGAGGATCATCGACAGGATCGTCGCGACCGCGATGCCGATGAACACCGAGAGGGGTGTGGCGGCGGCCTGGAGGCCTGCCCCCGCCAGCAGCGGCCGGACGAGGCTCGAGATGGCCGGCTCCATCGTGTAACCGGCGAGCAGCGTCGTCAGGGTGATGCCCAGCTGCGCGCTCGACAGCTGCGTCGACGTGGACTTCAGCGCGCGGATCGTCAGCGCGAGCCGCGTCTCGCCGCGGGCCTGGCGAGCCTCGAGGTCGGCGCGGTCGAGCGTGATGAGGGAGAACTCGCTGGCGACGAACAGGCCCGTGCCGACTGTCAGGAGCAGCCCCACGCCCAGCATGACGTAGTCCGTCACGCATCACCCCCCGGATCGGAGGCGGGTCGGTGGGGCGGGCGTCTGCAACTCGGCGGGTCGTCCATCGTGCGATTCATTCTACGGGAGGGTGGATGCCGGGCCCCGGTCGCTCCGGCGCTCCTTCGCGGGTCGCGCTGCTCCTTTGCCCTCGCGTTGCTCCTGCGCCCTCGCGCTGCTCCTTTGCCCTTGCGCTGCTTCGCGGGTCGCGCTGCTCCTTTGCCTTTGCGCTGCTTCGCGGGTCGCGCTGCTCCTTGGTGCACCCGCGCCAGGAATGTTCTGCCGCGGTTGCACTCAAGAGCAGCGCGTGGAGCTTCCTGCAGCGCGACGGGAGAACCGCATCCCGGAGATCGGACAGCGTCTGCACGATCCTGCAGCGCAGGCGGCCCGCGGCGCCATGCACGACCGGTGCCACGAGCACCAACGGAATGCGGCATCCACAGGCCGTGCGAAGACCTTCTCGCGGAACGCGAGACCTCCTCCACATACACACGGGGCGAGCCGCCTCTCCGCTCGTCGCATCGATGAGGTCTGCGCCGCCACTCATTCGACGAGGCTGAGGATGTGGAGCCCCACCCACATGCGCCCCTCACTGTCCTTCGTCGTCGCGACAGCCTCGATCCGATCGACTCCCGTCGACTGCGCCGGCACGTCACCTCCGGACAGTGGGTGAAGATCGTCGCAGGGGTCTACATCCCGAGCACCCGGTGGCGCGAGCTGCGTCCCATCGACCAGCACCGCGTGCGCTCGCTCGAGATCATGCGACGGCTGAAAGAGCCGGCGACGATCTCGCATCTCTCGGCTGCGGCGATCTGGGGCATCGACGTGCTGGGGACGTGGCCCGCGACTCTGGACGTGATCACCGAACGCCGCTCGGGAGGCCGCTCGAGCGGGGCCGTCCGTCGCCGCGCCCTCGGGCTCGATGGAGTCCTCCGCATCCCCTACCGCGGTCACTTCCTCACCACTCCAGCTCAAACGGCGCTCGACCTCGCCCGTTCCCTTCCGTTCGTGCGCGCAGTCGCCGTCGTCGACCAAGCTCTGTGGGCACGACGGGACGGCGGCCCGCTCACGACGAAAGACGAGATCCGCGCGCTGATGGATGCCGAGCCCCGGCGCGGTGACGGCCGTGCACACCGCGTCATCCGATTCGCCACGCATCGTGCCGACAGCGTGCGAGAGTCGCAGAGCCGAGTCGTGGTCATGCGGCTCGGATTCCCACCGCCACGGCTCCAGGAACGCCGCATCCTCCCCAGCGGGCGTCTTGTGTTCGGCGACATGTACTTCCCGGAACACGATCACTGGGTCGAGATCGACGGCAGGGGCAAGTACCGCAGCTTCGGCTACGACGCCGACCCGGCGCAAGCGGTCATCGACGAGAAGAACCGCGAGAACGAGATCCGCCGCGAAGTCCGGGCTTTCTCCCGATGGGAGGCGACGGATGCCGATAACCCGGCGCTCATCTACGACATCCTGACGAAAGCGGGGCTTCCCAGTTCGAAGCCGCCGCCGTGAGCGCGATCCCGGATCCCTCGACGCGGTAGTGCGTCTACGCAACGCGGATGATCTACGTCGTCCACGGGTGGTTCACCACAGCGGGCGATCACACGGGCCTGCACAGACGGGCCCCCGGCGCGCCCGGTGAGCGCGCCGCATCCCGACCCTTCGGAAGAGCGGCCACCGCCCCTGCGGCGATGGCCCACAGACCGCGGCGACGCTCCGCGCTGCTGCTTCGTGCATTCGCGACAGCTCGATGCGCCCGCGGATGCATGAAACGACAGCGCGATCCCCGAACGACAGCGCAAACCGGGAACGACAGCGCTCGGGAACGACAGCGCAACCCCCGAACAACAGCGCAACCCGGGAACGACAGCCCAAACCGGGAACGACAGCGCAAACCGGGAACGGACCGCCGGCTACCAGCTCACGGGGAGGGCCTTGCCCTCCTCGTAGCCCGCGGCCGACTGCAGCCCGACGAGGGCGCGCTCGTGGAACTCGGGCACCGTCGCGGCACCCGCATATGTGAACGACGACCGCACGCCCGAGGTGATCATGTCGATGAGGTCCTCGAGGCCCGGTCGCAGCGGGTCGAGGTAGATCTTCGACGACGAGATCCCCTCGGCGAACAGCTCCTTGCGGGCGAGCTCGTACGGGTCGAGGCGGCCGAACCGCTCGTGCACGGCCTTGGTCGACGCCATTCCCCACGACTCCTTGTACAGGCGTCCGGCGGCGTCGGTCTGCAGCAGCCCCGGCGCTTCGATCGTGCCCGCGAACCAGGAGCCGATCATGACGGATGCCGCCCCCGCCGCGAGCGCGAGAGCGACGTCGCGCGGGTAGCGCACTCCCCCGTCGGCCCAGACATGCGCGCCCATGATGCGGGCGGCCTCGGCGGTCTCGAGCACGGCGGAGAACTGCGGCCGGCCGACCGCCGTCATCATGCGCGTCGTGCACATAGCCCCCGGCCCGACGCCGACCTTGAGGATCGTCGCGCCCGCCGTGACGAGGTCGTGCACGCCCTCGGCGGTGACGATGTTGCCGGCGGCGAGCGGGATGCCGAGATCCAGATCGGCCACCGCGCGCAGGGCGCGCAGCATCCCCTCCTGGTGACCGTGGGCGGTGTCGATGACGAGGACGTCCACACCGGCGCCGGCGAGTGCGCGCGCCTTGGCGGCGACGTCGCCGTTGATGCCGACCGCCGCTGCCACGATGAGCCGCCCGGAGCGGTCGACCGCGGGCCGGTACAGCGTCGAGCGCAGGGCGCTGCGGCGTGAGAGGGTGCCGACGAGCAGGCCGTGATGCAGGATGCAGACCATCTCGGCGTCGCTGTCGACGATGAGATCGAACGCGTGGCGGGCGCTCTCGACGTCATCGGCGTCGATGGCCGTGGGTCGCGTGTGCGCCAGGTCGCCCAGGCGGGCGTCGGCCAGGGCGGTGCCGAGGCGGGACGCGGGGACGATCCCGGCGATGTTCTCGATGCGGATGCCGTCGGCCGACGACTCGGCGACGACGACACCGTGGCCGTCGATGGGGGGCAGAAGCCGCGCCGCGTCGGCGACGGTCGCGTGGGGCGGCAGCACCAGCGGCGTGTCCCAGGACGTCGGCTGATCCTTGACCCACCGGATCGCGGCATCCAACTCCTGCAGAGGCATGTCCTGCGGGAGCACGCCCATGCCGCCACGGCGGGCGAGCGTCGCAGCGAGTCGAGCGCCGGTGACCGAGTTCATGTTCGCGGAGACGAGCGGGAGCGTCGCCCCGCTCCCGTCGCCCGGCGACAGATCGACGTCGAGCCGGCTCGTCACACCGGATCGGCGCGGAACCAGGAAGACGTCGGAATAGGTCAGGTCGACCTCGGGCTCGTCGCCGTAGAATTCCATGCTTCCCAGCCTAGTGATCGCGCCTCCGCGGACTCCGTCCTCCCCAACCGGACGATACCTGGGAGCGCGTCACGCCCCGACATCGGCCGAAGAGACTGGGTTAGGCTTAACAGTCGCGCGCGTGCCGCCGCACGTGTTGCGCGAACACGATCCTCACCGATGAAAGCAGGCGATCGACTGTGTCGAGCCAGGTGACCGGCGCCGGTACCGCAAACGAAGGAGAGTTCGGAGCCAACGAGTGGCTCGTCGAGGAGCTCTACGAGCAGTACTCCAAGGACAGGAACGCCGTCGACAAGGAGTGGTGGCCGGTCCTCGAGTCCTATGGCGCGGCGCAGATCTCGAAGGATGCAGCCGCCGCGGCCCCACCGGCCGCGCCGCGCACCACCCAGACTCCTCCGACGACGGAGACGCGCCCGGTCACCGCACCCGTCCCGATCATCGGCAACCAGCCGGTCGCCCGCACCACGGCCCGCCCGGCCGCTCCCCAGCCCATCCCGGCGCAGGCGCCGAAGGTCGAGCCTTCGGTGGGCGAGGCGTCCGCTGAGAACGACGTCGTCACGGTTCTGCGCGGCATGCCGAAGACGCTCGCCGCCAACATGGACGAGTCGCTGACCGTCCCGACGGCGACCAGCGTGCGGACGGTCCCCGCGAAACTGATGATCGACAACCGCATCGTCATCAACAACCACATGGCGCGCACGCGCGGCGGCAAGGTGAGCTTCACGCACCTCATCGGCTGGGCTCTGATCCAGGCGATCAAGGAGTTCCCGAGCCAGAACGTCTTCTACGCCGAGATCGAGGGCAGGCCCTCGGTCGTCGCCCCTGCCCACATCAACCTGGGCATCGCGATCGACCTCCCGAAGCCGGACGGCACGCGCGCCCTCCTCGTCCCCAGCATCAAGCGCGCCGACACGCTGACGTTCGGCGAGTTCCTCGCCTCCTACGAGGACCTCATCGGCCGCGCCCGCACGAACAAGCTGACGGCCGGCGACTTCCAGGGCACGACGATCTCGCTGACGAACCCCGGCGGCATCGGCACGGTCCACTCGGTCCCCCGCCTCATGAAGGGGCAGGGATGCATCGTCGGCGCCGGCGCCCTCGAGTACCCCGCCGAGTTCCAAGGCTCGAGCGAGAAGACGCTCGTCGAGCTCGGCATCGGAAAGACGATCACCCTGACGAGCACCTATGACCACCGCGTCATCCAGGGCGCCGGCTCCGGCGAGTTCCTGAAGAAGGTGCACGAGCTCCTCATCGGCCAGCGCGGCTTCTACGACGACATCTTCGCCGCGCTCCGCATCCCCTACGCTCCCATCCGCTGGAACGCGGACATCAACGTCGACGTCGCCGAGCGCGTCGATAAGACGGCGCGTGTGCAGGAGCTCATCAACTCGTTCCGCGTCCGCGGACACCTCATGGCGGACATCGACCCGCTCGAGTACCGCCAGCGCATGCACCCCGACCTCGAGATCGAGACGCACGGGCTCACCTTCTGGGACCTCGACCGCGAGTTCGTGACCGGCGGATTCGGCGGCAAGCGCGTCATGAAGCTCCGCGACATCCTCGGCGTGCTGCGGGACTCGTACTGCCGCACGATCGGCATCGAGTACATGCACATCCAGGATCCTGGTCAGCGCAAGTGGTTCCAGGACAACCTCGAGCTCAAGTACCAGAAGCCCGGCCACGACGAGCAGATGCGCATCCTCGGCAAGCTCAACGAGGCCGAGGCGTTCGAGACGTTCCTGCAGACCAAGTACGTCGGCCAGAAGCGCTTCAGCCTCGAGGGCGGCGAGTCGCTCATCCCGCTGCTCGACCAGATCCTGCAGGGCGCCGCCACCGAGGGTCTCGACGGCGCCGCGATCGGCATGGCGCACCGGGGTCGCCTCAACGTTCTGACGAACATCGCCGGCAAGACGTACAGCCAGATCTTCCGCGAGTTCGAGGGCTCGGTGGCCATCGGCTCCAAGAGCGGCTCGGGCGATGTGAAGTACCATCTGGGCACCGAGGGCACCTTCGTCGCCGACGGCGGCGAGGAGCTCCCCGTCCTGCTCGCCGCGAACCCGTCGCACCTCGAGACCGTCGACGGCGTGCTCGAGGGCATCACGCGGGCCAAGCAGGACCGCAAGCCGATCGGCACCTTCACCTGGCTGCCGATCCTCGTGCATGGCGAGGCCGCCTTCGCCGGCCAGGGCGTCGTCGTCGAGACGCTGCAGATGTCGCAGCTGCGCGGCTACCGCACGGGCGGCACGATCCACGTCGTCGTCAACAACCAGGTGGGCTTCACGACGACCCCCGTCGACGGCCGCACCTCGGTGTATGCGACCGACGTCGCCAAGACGATCCAGGCGCCGATCTTCCACGTCAACGGCGACGACCCCGAGGCCGTCGTCCACGTGGCCGAGGTCGCGTTCCGCTACCGCCAGAAGTTCCACCGCGACGTCGTCATCGACATCGTCTGCTACCGCCGCCGCGGCCACAACGAGGGCGACGACCCGTCGATGACGCAGCCCCTCATGACGAACCTCATCGAGGCGAAGCGCTCCGTGCGCCGCCTGTACACCGAGGCCCTCGTCGGCCGCGGCGACATCACCGAGGAGGAGTACGACCGCGCGAAGGTCGACTTCCAGGGACGGCTGGAGGTCGCGTTCGCCGAGACGCACGAGGCCGAGACCGGGGCGTCGCCGGTCGTGAACGCCGACGCGTACCTGTCCCCCGTCGTCGGCGAGCCCGACACCACCGGGGTGCCGGTCGAGGTCGTCAACCTCGTCGGCGACGCGTTCGTCAACAAGCCCGAGGGCTTCACTGTCCATCCGAAGCTGCAGCAGCTGCTCGACAAGCGCTACGACATGAGCCGCAACGGCGGCATCGACTGGGGCTTCGGCGAGCTGCTCGCCTTCGGCTCGCTCCTGGTCGAGGGCACCAACGTGCGCCTCGCCGGCCAGGACTCGCGCCGCGGCACCTTCGTCCAGCGCCACGCGGTGCTGCACGACCGCGCGAACGGCCAGGAGTGGCTGCCGCTGACGAACCTGTCCGACAACCAGGGCCGCTTCTGGGTCTACGACTCCCTGCTCAGCGAGTACGCCGCCATGGCGTTCGAGTACGGATACTCGGTCGAGCGCCCCGACGCCCTGGTGCTCTGGGAGGCCCAGTTCGGCGACTTCGCGAATGGCGCGCAGTCGGTCATAGACGAGTACCTCTCGTCGGCCGACCAGAAGTGGGGCCAGCAGTCGGGCGTCGTGCTGCTGCTGCCGCACGGCTACGAGGGTCAGGGACCCGACCACTCGTCGGCGCGCATCGAGCGCTACCTGCAGCTGTGCGCACAGGACAACATGACGGTCGCACGGCCGTCGACGCCCGCGTCGTACTTCCACCTGCTGCGCCGCCAGGCATATGCCAAGCCGCGCCGCCCCCTGATCGTCTTCACGCCCAAGGCGATGCTGCGCCTGCGCGGCGCCACGAGCGCGGTGTCCGACTTCACCGCCGGTCGCTTCGAGCCGGTGCTCGACGACGACCGCGGGCTGGCGAAGCAGAGCGTGCGCCGTGTCGTCCTCACCGCGGGCAAGCCGTACTGGGACCTCCGTGCCGAGCTCGACAAGAATCCGAACCCCGAGGTCGCCATCGTCCGGCTGGAGCAGTTCTACCCGGCGCCCGTCGACGAGCTCAACCGTGTGCTGGCGCAGTATCCGAACGCGGAGCTCGCATGGATGCAGGATGAGCCCGAGAACCAGGGCGCCTGGCCGTTCATCGCGCTGGAGGTCGCACCGAAGCTCGGAGGTCGCAGCATCCGCGTGATCTCGCGTCCGCCGATGGCCTCCACCGCGACCGGGTCGCCGAAGGTGCATGCCGCCGAGTCGGCGGCGATCCTGCGCGCGACCCTCACGCTCTGATCGGCGTCACCCGGGGGTGACCTCGGCGGCCGAGTCCGCGGCGCTCAGCTCCGGCTGGGCGCCGCGGTCGTCTGCACGCTGCGCGCCGCGCCTCCGGGCGCTACCTGTGCCAGACGTCAGGCGGGCACGACGCCGGCACGGTCGAACGCGGATGCGGCGGCATCCGTCGACGCCTGCCGGTCGTCCTCGACCAGTCCCAGACGCGTGCGACGATCCAGCAGGTCGTCGATCATGAGGGCGCCCTCCACTTCGACGCCCCACTGCAGCTCCTGCGCGGTCACACCCCGCGCGGCTCCCGGACCGTCGGGCAGGCCCGCCGCGAAGGGAGCCTCCGCACCGTAGCGCCGCACCAGTCGTGCAGGGGCCGCGACCTCGGCCAGGCGCTCTCGCGGCCAGGCGCCGACGAGCGGCAGAGTCGCGGTGTGCGATGGCGGCACGTCGCCGAGGCGCGCCGCGACGGCGTCGATGCCGTCCTGCGCCATGCGACGGTAGGTCGTGAGCTTGCCGCCGACCACGGACAGCAGGCCGGAGTCCGACTCGACGATCGCGTGCGTGCGCGAGAGGTCGCTCGTCTGGTCGCCGTGCGCCGGATCGGTGAGCAGCGGGCGGAGCCCGGCGAACGTCGCGACCACCTCGGAGCGCGCAAGCGGCTCGGCGAGCACCGAGCCGATGACGCCCAGCAGCTGGTCGATCTCGTCCTCCGTCGCGTGCGGGACATCCGGCAGCGGCCCGTCGGCGGGCACATCGGTCAAGCCGATGTACGACCGGCCGTGCGCAGCGGGGAGCGTGAACACGAAACGGCTCGACGAGCCGGGGAGGGGCGCGGTCAGCGACACGTCGGACCACCCGAGTCGCGCCGTCTCGACGACGAGGTGCGTGCCCCGGCTCGGCCGCAGGTGGACGGCCGGGTCGATGTCGCCCGCCCAGACGCCGGTGGCGTTCACGACCGCGCGTGCGTGCAGCTCGAGCTCGCCTCCACCGAGTTCGTCGCGCACGACGACGCGGTCCCCGGTCGCGCGGATCGCTCGCGCCCGGGTCAGGACGGATGCGCCGTACCCGGCCGCCGTGCGCGCGATGGCGACGACCAGGCGCGCGTCGTCGAACAGCTGACCGTCCCAGCCGCGCACGCCGCCGCGCAACTCCTCCTGGCGCACTGCCGGTGCGAGTCGCACGACCTCGGATCGCGCGAGCGGCCCCGGCGCGGCGAGCACGCTCCCCGGAGTCCGTGTCACGCGGCGCAGTCCGTCGCCCAGCTCATAGCCGAGCCCGATGTACGCCCCGCGGGCGATGTGTCCCGGAGCGTAGAGCGGCATCACCTGCGCGAGGGGTCGCGTGAGGTGCGGCGCGATGCGGGTCATCAGCAGGTGTCGCTCGAATGCGCTCTCGTACGCGATGCCGATCTGGCCGCTTGCGAGGTAGCGAAGACCGCCGTGCACGAGCTTGGAGCTCCAGCGGCTCGTGCCGAAGGCGAGATCGTGCGCCTCGACGAGCACGGTCCGCAGGCCGCGGGAGGCGGCGTCCAGCGCCAATCCGGCGCCCGCGACACCACCGCCGATGACGACCACGTCGACATTCGGGCGGTCCCCCAGGTCGGCGAGCTCGCGCCCGCGCCGGCGCGCGTTCAGCGCGGTGGAGTGGGGCGTCCGTCCGAGGAGCCGGGGCGCACGGGTCACGGCGCGAGTTTGCCATACTGTGGCCATGGTCGCGACGACGCCGCCCGAGCTCCCCTCCGCCCGCCCTCGGATGACGTGGGACGTGTGGGGCGACGCATCCGACGCCCGGCGCCTTCCTTCGGTGGCCCGCTTCATCGCCGCGCGCGTGCTGCCGGGCGAGCCGCATCCGCTCGCCCGGGTCGCCGCTCCGGCGCTGACGCCGTCGCGCCTGGACGCGACCGACCTCGAAGCACTGCGCGCGGTCGCCGAGACGGCGACGGATGGCGCCTCCCGCGCGCTGCACCTCGGCGGAAAGAGCACGCCCGATCTGCTCGCCCGTCGCACCGAGGAGCAGCAGACCGCTCCTGACGCGATCGTGCTGCCGGCATCGCACGCCGAGGCGGCCGCCGTGATCCGGATCTGCGATGCGCGCGGCATCGCGGTGGTGCCCTTCGGCGGGGGGACGAGTGTCGTCGGCGGCGTCGAGCCCGAGCCTGGGACGCATCGGGCGGTCGTCGCCCTCGACCTCGTGCGGACCGCCGCTCTCCTCTCGTTCGACGAGACGTCGCTGCTCGCGACCCTCGGCGCGGGCACGACCGGCCCCCAGGCCGAGGAGCTGCTCGCCGCGCACGGCTGCACGCTGGGCCACTTCCCGCAGAGCTTCCGCTACGCCTCGCTCGGTGGTTTCGCCGCCACCCGGTCGAGCGGCCAGGCGTCCAGCGGCTACGGCCGGTTCGACGATCTCGTGCACGCTCTGCGCGTCGCGACGCCGGCGGGCGACCTCGAGCTGGGACGGGCTCCCGCGAGCGCCGCGGGACCGGATCTCCGGCAGCTGCTGCTCGGATCCGAGGGCGCCTTCGGGGTGATCACCGAGGTGACGGTGCGGGTGCGCCGGATACCGGCCGCAACGCTGTACGGCGCGTGGCGCTTCCGCGACTTCGGGGACGGCGCGCAGGCGCTGCGCACGCTGGCGCAGCGCGGCATCCATCCCGCCGTCGTACGGCTGAGCGACCGCGTCGAGACGCGCGTCAACGCGGCCCTCGGCGGACACCTCGCCCGGATGCGAGGCTGCCTCGCGGTCGCGACCTTCGAGGGTGCGACCACGAGGGAGGCGCGGGCCGTCCGCGACGCGACCGCGGACGTGTTCGCGCAGCACCACGGCAAGGCGCGCGGTGCCGAGCCTGCGCGCTCCTGGGAGCGGGGCCGGTTCGCCGCCCCGGCGCTGCGCGACCCGCTCCTCGACATCGGCGTGCTGGCCGAGACGCTGGAGACGGCGGCGACGTGGGCCGATCTCTCGGGAGTGAAGGATGCCGTGACCCGGGCGCTCGACGAGTCCCTCTCCGCCGACGGCTCGAAGCCGATCGTCATGTGCCACATCTCGCACGTCTATCCGGCCGGTGCATCGCTGTACTTCACGGTCATCGCCGCCCTCACGGCCGAGCCCGCAGCCCAGTGGGCGCGGGCGAAGGATGCGGCCACTCGCGCGATCGTCGCGGCCGGCGGCACGATCACCCACCACCACGCGGTAGGCCGCGACCACCAGCCCTACCTGGAATCCGAGATCGGCCCCCTGGGCGTCCGCATCCTCCAGGCGGTCAAGGCCACCCTCGATCCGAACGGCATCATGAATCCCGGTGCTCTCATCGCTCCCCGCGAGCACGGCGCTCTCCTGGCCGCCCCCACCCCGGACACCGCCGGGAACCTCGCGTGACCGTCGCGCTCGTCGCCAACCCGGCTGCGCGCTCCGGTGGCGGCATCGTGCCCGCCGAGCGGGCGGCCGAGCGCCTGCGCGCGGCAGGACTCGAGGTCGTCATCGTCAGCGGCGGCACCGCCGGCGAGTCCACGCGCCTCTTGCGTGCAGCGCTCGAGGCGGGTGCGACGGCCGTCGTCGTGGCGGGCGGAGACGGCACTGTGCATCTGGCGATCCAGGAGGTGGCGGGAACCGGCATCCCGCTCGGAATCATCCCCGTGGGCACGGGCAACGACATGGCCGCGATCGCCGGACTCCGCGAGCTCGATCTGGATGCCGCGGCCGACGCGATCGTCGCGGGCGTCACGCGCGACGTCGACCTCGCCCGCGTGACGCGCGGTGACGGCACCACTCGGCTGTTCGGCACCGTGCTCGCCAGCGGCTTCGACTCGCGCGTTAACGACCGCGCCAACGCCATGCGCTGGCCCCGCGGCGGGTCGCGCTACAACATCGCGATCCTGGTCGAGTTCCTGCAGCTGCACGGCGTCCCGTTCCGCCTCGACCTGGAGCTGGCAGACGGCACCCGGGAGTCCCTGGCCGGCGACCTCGTGATGGCCACGGTCGGCAACGGACGCACCTACGGGGGCGGCATCCCGATCTGCCCGGATGCGGATCCCGGCGACGGGCTCCTCGACGTGACGTTCGTGCGGCCCGCCGGGCGCCTGCATCTGCTGCGTCTGCTGTCCCGCGTGTACAAGGGGACGCACACCTCGGTGGCCGAGGTCTCGACCCGGCAGGTTCGCTCGATCCGGCTCGAATCCGCCGGTGTCACCGCCTACGCGGACGGCGATCCGATCGGAGCCCTTCCGCTCCTGGTCGAGGTCGTCCCGGATGCGCTGCGCCTGTACACGAGCATCTGAGTGCTCAGACGCTCGCCGACTCCCCCGAGCGGATCGTCGCCAGCACCTGCTCGCGCAGCTCCGTGGGCGCATACTCGACGCACGAGCGGGCCACGGCCTCGGTCAGGGTACGTGCCACGTGGGCCTCGTCCTGGCATCCGGTGCAATGGGCGAGGTGCTCCTCGATATCCGCACGGGTGGTGTTGCAGGCCTCGTTTCGGAGGTACTCCTCCAGATCCCTCTGCGCCTTCTCGCAACCGCAGTCGGTCATTTCGCACTCCTCGTTGACTTCGTACCCCCGGACTTCACGGTCGCCGCGGTGTCGATGCCGCGCTCCCGTGCATAGTCCGCCAGCAGGTCCCGGAGCATCCGTCTGCCACGATGCAGACGGCTCATGACCGTGCCGATGGGGGTCTTCATGATGTCGGCGATCTCCTGGTAGGCGAAGCCCTCGACATCCGCGAGGTACACCGCCAGCCGGAAATCCTCCGGAATCGCCTGGAGGGCGTCCTTCACGACGGATGCGGGCATCCGGTCGATCGCCTCCGCCTCGGCCGAGCGCGTGCTCGTCGCCGTGGTCGATTCCGCTCCCCCGAGCTGCCAGTCCTCGAGGTCGTCGATGGTGCCCTGGTAGGGCTCACGCTGCTTCTTGCGATACGTGTTGATGTAGGTGTTGGTCAGGATGCGGTACAGCCAGGCCTTGAGGTTGGTGCCCTGTGTGAACGTCCTCCACGACGCGAAGGCCTTCACGAACGTCTCCTGCACGAGATCCGACGCGTCCGCGGGGTTGCGCGTCATGCGCATGGCGGCCGCGTACAGCTGGTCCATGTACGGGATCGCCTGCTCCTCGAACTGCGTACGAGCATCTACGAGGGCATCTGCCTGATCGTTCATCACGCGCCAGTCTACGGCGCGGTCACTCTCGGCCGACGAGACTCCTCCGAGGTGCGCGGGGCGCTCGAGCGTTGCAATCACGGCTTTCCTTCGCGGCTGGTGGGTGACCTCTTCAGTAGGCTAGGAACCGATGACGCAAGCCCGGTATTCCCCCGATGACGCCGAGACGGTCCCGACGCCCTCTCTCGGCGCCACTGATGTGTCGCCCGGAGCCTCGGGGGGCGTGGGCCCCGACTCGGCCATCGCCGATGCGCCCAGCCGGCGTGCTGCGCACGCCTGGCAGGCCCCGGTGGCGGCCGGCGCGCTGCGCTCGACGGTCACCGTGCCGGGATCGAAGTCGCTGACGAACCGTGAGCTGCTCCTCGCCGCGATCGCCGACGCGCCGAGCCGCCTGACGGCTCCGCTGCACTCCGACGACTCGGCGCGCATGGTCGAGGCGCTGCGCACGCTGGGCATCGGCATCCGTGCAACGGCGGGTCGCGGGCCTTTCGGCGACGACCTGGTCGTCAACCCGATCTGGCCCCTTCAGGCCGGCACGACCATCGACTGCGGCCAGGCCGGCACGGTCATGCGCTTCATCGCGCCGATCCTCGGCTTCGCCCACGGCGAGGTCACCCTGACTGCTCACGAGAGCGCCCTGCATCGCCCGATGGGCGTGATGATCAAGGCGCTGCGCGACATCGGCGTCGACATCGTCGACGGCGGTCACTGGGCCCTGCCGTTCACGGTCCGCGGACACGGCCACGTGCGCGGCGGCGAGGTCGTCATCGACGCGAGCTCGTCGAGCCAGTTCGTGTCCGGCCTGCTCCTGGCCGCGTCGCGGTTCGACGTCGGCCTTCACCTCATCCACAACGGCGAGCGGCTCCCGAGCATCCCGCACATCGACATGACGGTCGAGACCCTCGCGCACCGCGGCGTGCACGTCGAGCGCCCCGCACCCGGCGAGTGGGTCGTGCCGGCAGGCCCGGTCCGCGGCAAGGACGTGGCCATCGAGCCCGACCTGTCCAACGCGGCGCCGTTCCTCGCCGCCGCGATGATCGCCGGCGGTGCGGTATCGGTCACCGGCTGGCCGCTGCACTCGACCCAACCGGGTGCGCTCCTTCCCGACATCCTCGGACTCATGGGCGCGCGCGCCGTCCGTCGCGGCGGCGCGCTCACCGTCACGGCCGGCGAGCGCATCCAGGCGGTCGATATCGATCTGTCCGCAGTCGGCGAGCTCACCCCGACCATCGTCGGGCTCGCCGCCTTCGCCGACGGCCCGTCGACGCTGCACGGAATCGGTCACCTCCGCGGGCACGAGACCGATCGCCTCGCGGCCCTGGCCGCAGATCTTCGCGCGCTCGGCGGCGAGGTCCATGAACTCGACGACGGGCTGCGCATCGTGCCGCGGCCGCTGCACGGCGGCCTATGGCGCGCCTTCCACGACCACCGCATGGCCACGACCGGCGCTCTCGTCGGACTCGCGGTGCCCGGCGTGGAGGTCGACGACATCGGCACGACGGCCAAGACGATGCCGGAATTCCCTCAGCTCTGGACCGGGATGCTCGAGGGCACGAGCCGAGATTCCGCCCCGGTGCAGGACATGGCCTCCTCCGCGTGAGCCTCCTGGATCCGGTCACACGATGAGCTGGCTCGAACCCGACGACGAGGACGACGAGCCGGAGTACGACGAGGCCGACGTCCGGATCCGGCCGAACCCGAAGGCGAACCGCCCGCGCACGAAGCGGCGTCCGGCGCACGCCGATGCGCAGCTGGCGCGCGTGCTGGGTGTGGACCGGGGGAGGTACACGGTGCTGGTGGGCGATGACACCAGCGAGGAGCACGCGGTGACGGCGACGCGCGCCCGCGAGCTTCGCAAGATGCCGATCGTGACAGGCGACCGTGCACGCGTGGTCGGCGACACCACGGGCGACCAAGGCACCCTCGCGCGCATCATCGGCATCGACGAGCGCACGACGCTCCTGCGGCGGAGCGCCGACGACACCGACCAGGTCGAGCGCGTGATCGTCGCCAACGCCGACCAGATGCTGATCGTGGTCGCCGCTGCCGACCCGGAGCCGCGCGCGCGGCTGGTCGACCGGTACCTGGTCGCGGCGCTGGATGCCGGCATCCGTCCGCTCCTCGTCGTGACCAAGACGGACCTCACCGACCCGACCAGGTTCCTCGAGCACTTCGAGGGCCTCGACCTGGAGGTCTTCCGCAGCGCGCGCGGAGAGATGCCGGTCGAAGAGATCGGCGCGGCTCTCGTGGGGCACTCGACGGTCTTCGTCGGCCACTCCGGTGTCGGCAAGTCGACGCTCGTCAACGCCCTCGTGCCCTCCGCGGGGCGCGCCACGGGCCACGTCAACGAGGTCACCGGCCGCGGGCGGCATACATCGAGCTCGACGGTCTCGCTCCGCTACCGGGGGCCGGAGGGCAGCGGCTGGGTGATCGACACCCCGGGTGTCCGCTCGTTCGGGCTGGGGCACGTCGACCCCGCCCACATCCTGGATGCCTTCACCGACCTCGCGGTGGTCGCCGAGCAGTGTCCCCGCGGCTGCACGCACCTGCCCGACGCGCCGGACTGCGCGATCATGGAGGCCGTGGCCGACGGGCGGCTGGGTCCGACCGGTCCCGCACGCCTCGACTCGCTCCAGCGCCTGCTCGCGACCTTCGCCGACCACTGACCCGCTCTCACCCGCTCTAGGCTGGGGCCATGACGCTCGCACCCGGCACGGCCGCTCCCGACTTCACTCTCGAGGACCAGGACGGCACCCCGGTCTCGCTGCATGACCTGCACGGCCACCCCGTCATCCTGTACTTCTACCCGGCGGCGATGACGCCGGGCTGCACCACCGAGGCATGCGACTTCCGCGACAGCCTCGGCTCGCTGCAGGGAGCCGGCTACACGGTCGTGGGCGTCTCACGCGACAACCCGGACAAGCTTCGCGACTTCCGGGCCCGCGACGGGCTCACGTTCCCCTTGCTGAGCGACCCCGACCACGCCGTGCACGAGGCCTACGGCGCGTGGGGCGAGAAGATGAACTACGGCAAGAAGGTGGAGGGGGTCATCCGCTCGACGTTCGTCATCGACGAGCAGGGCGAGATCCAGCAGGCGCTGTACAACGTCAAGGCGACGGGCCACGTCGCGCGGTTGCGCAAGACGCTCGGCATCGACTGAGGCCGCGCTCAGCTG
Source organism: Microbacterium sp. sgz311019 (assembly GCF_056135325.1). Lineage (NCBI taxonomy): Bacteria > Bacillati > Actinomycetota > Actinomycetes > Micrococcales > Microbacteriaceae > Microbacterium > Microbacterium sp. sgz311019. Next base: position 54,258 of record NZ_JBWAXO010000003.1, read on the forward strand.
CGCCCGTCGTCCGCCTTCTCCGCACCCGCGCGGCGAATGACGAGGATCAGCAGCACGAACACGACGACGGCGGGCACGATGAGGGCGACGCCGAGGAGCGGATGCGCTCCGGCGCCGGTCATCGCGCCGACCGCGACCGCGATGATGAGCAGCTGCGTCACGATGCCGCCGGAGCGCCCCCACGACCAGCCGCGCCAGATGCCGACGGCGAACGCGCCGACGGCGAGCGCACCGACCACCGTGAGGACGAGCAGCGCGATCGAGCTGACGGCCGAGTCGGTGTCGCCGCCGGCGACCGCGACCACCTGCCACACCGCGACCGCGAGCACGCCGATCGCCTCGAGGCCGACGAGCACCGAAGCGGCGCGCGCACGCAGGCTTGTGTCCATCGGGCTAGCTTCCTTCGACTCGGGCAGTCGGTGTTGTGCCCACCCTCCAAGGCATCCGGTGAACACATAGCCGAACACGTCGAAAGCACTGGTCGAACTCTTGATTCGGCCGTGGCGCTGTGGAAGCATGGAACGTTGTGTGCTCCCACAGCGGCGTGGGGCGGGCCGATGCCCGCACACCACCCAGAGTATCCCAACCTCTGGCACCACCCGAAGTCCATCCGATCAAGGAGCACCACCTATGGACTGGCGCGACAAAGCCGCATGCCTGACCGTCGACCCCGAGCTGTTCTTCCCCGTGGGGAACACCGGACCGGCCGTCGACCAGATCGAGAAGGCGAAGGCCGTCTGCGCTCGCTGCACCGTCACCGAGATCTGCCTGCAATACGCCCTCGAGACCGGTCAGGACTCGGGCGTGTGGGGTGGTCTGTCCGAGGACGAGCGTCGCGCCCTCAAGCGCCGCGCCGCTCGGGCACGCCGCGCCGGCTGACCGGAACCGATCCGCGCCGCGCCGGTCGAACCGGCGCGGCGCTTCCGCGTCAGTCGACGATGGCGATCTGCTCGGTGAACGGCTGGTCGATGTAGCGCAGCGGGATGTCGATCGTGACCTCGGTCCCGCTCCCGACGAGCGTCTGCCAGTCGATCGTGCCGCTGAGCTCCCCTTGGATGAGGGTCCGCACGATCTGCGTGCCCAGGCCGCGTCCGACGTGACCCTCGGGAAGACCCACGCCGTTGTCCACGACGGAGACGGCGAGGCGCTCATCCGTGCGATGCGCCTCGATGACGACCTCCCCCTCCGTGCCCGCCAGCCCGTGCTCCACGGCATTGGTGACGAGCTCCGTGAGCGCCAGAGCCAGCGGCGTCGCGTACTCGCTCGGCAAGGTGCCGAACTTTCCGACGGTGCGCGTGCGCGCATGCGTGCCGGCACCGGCGGCGACTTCGGCGACGAGCTTCAGCACCCGCGCGAACACCTCGTCGAAGTCCACGTTCTGCGCGAGGCCCTCCGACAGCGTGTCGTGCACGACGGCGATCGCCGACACTCGGCGCATGGCGTGCGTGAGCGCGTCGCGCGCCTCCTCGGAGTGCGTTCGGCGAGCCTGGATGCGCAGAAGGGATGCGACGGTCTGCAGGTTGTTCTTCACGCGGTGGTGGATCTCGCGGATCGTCGCATCCTTCGTGATGAGCTCCTGCTCGCGGTGGCGCAGTTCGGTCACATCGCGGCAGAGGACGATCGCACCGGTGCGCGTGCCGTGCTCGCGCAGCGGGATCGCGCGGAGCGCCACGGTGACGCCTTGCGCCTCGACATCCGACCGCCACGGCGCACGACCGGTCGCGACGAGCGGCAGCGACTCGTCGAACTGGCGCTTGGACGGGAGGACCTTGGTGATGATCTCGATGAGCGGCTCACCCTCGAGCTCGTCGTCGAAGCCCATGCGGTTGAACGCGGAGAGCGCATTCGGGCTCGCGAAGGTCGTGACCCCTTCGGCATCCACGCGGATGAGGCCGTCCGAGGCGCGCGGCGCACCCCGACGCGGCGAGGTCGGAGCGGTCATGTCGGGGAAGTCACCCGAGGCGATCATGCCGAACAGCTCGTCGGCGCAGTCGTTGAAGGTGATCAGCTGCCTCGACGGCGTGCGGATCTCCCCGAGGTTGGTGTGGCGGGTGATGACGCCGATGACGGGCGCCGGACCGCCCCCGCGCGGGCGCTCTCGCACGATCGGCACGGCCCGCACGCGCGTGGGCGTCTCCTCGAACCAGTCGGGCGAGGCGGAGTCGACGATCACGCCTGCGGCGAACGCCTCTCTGACCTGGGCGCGCCACTGCGGACGCACGCGCTCCCCGACGATGTCGCGGTAGAACAGGGTGGCCGCTCCGCCCGGCCGGGTGTGCGCGACCGCGACGAAGGACTCGTCCGACGTCGGCACCCAGACGACGATGTCCGCGAACGCGAGGTCCGCGAGCAGCTGACCGTCACCGGCGAGGCGGTGGAGCCACTCGACGTCGGCGGCGCTGGAACGCCCCTGGGCGTAGACGAGATCGCTGAGGGTCGACACGATCCCCAGCCTAGAGCCGCACGACCGCTTCCCCGACGAATCGGCGCACCGCCTGCGTGAGCGGCGAGCGGGGAGCGGCATCGGCGATCGGCCGCGCGGTGAGGAGCGCCGCATCCGCCGCACGGCCGTCGGCCGGCACGAACCAGACGTCGCGGATGCCCGCGAATCGCTCGAGCGTCCGCCGCACCTGACCGCGCGCGTCGATGCCCAGGGCGCCGGTGCGCAGCCGGTTGACCACAACGGTCACCGGCGTCGCCCCGACCGCGGCGCGCAGCTCGGAGTACCCGCGCAGGAACCGCGAGATTCCGAGCGGATCCGCCGCGGCGACCGCGACGACGAGGTCGGCCTCGCGCAGGGCGGCAAAGGTGGCGGCATTGCGTCGCGGCCCGTCCACGAGGTCGCTCACGATCTCCTCGTCGCGCTCGAGGGATGCCGACACGTCGACGACGGTGTGATCCGCCCACGTGCGACAGACCGTGAGCGCACCCGCAACGCGCTTCTCACCGAGCTCCGGCCAGCGCGACGGGCGGTTGATGCCGGTCAGCACGTCGATCGTGCCGCCGAGAACGGACACGGGCGCGGCGATGCGGGTGAGCTCGGAGGTCGTCAGGGTTCCGAGCTCGGCCTGGCGGCAGGCGGCGGCGAATCCCGGAGCCTCGTCGGCGAGCCCGAGCGCCAGCGCGATGGACGGCGCATGCGAGTCGGCGTCGACGAGACCGATGCGGCCGCCACCGCGGGCGAGCTCCGCCGCGAGGCCGATCGCCAGGGTGGATCGCCCCGGGGCTCCGGCCGCGCCCCAGACGGCGATGACGCTCGGCGAGGAGCGCCCCGCATCCTCCTCCGCGGAGCGGACGGGATGCGCGCTCAGCGCCGCGGCGACGACGGACGGGTCGTCGCCGGGGGCGACAGGAGCAGCGAGTCCGAAGGCGGCCGCGAGGCGCTGATCGTCGGGAGTCGCGCAGCGCGGGACGATGCGGATGCCCAGCCGATCGCAGAGGGCGACGACGCGAGCATCGAGCGTGTTGCGGGAGGTGTCGAGGAGGACCACCCGGGCCAGCTCGAGCCGGCTCTGCAGTGCCGCGGAGTCGGCCCCGAGCAGGGTGTCCGCGGCGAGGTCGGCGAGGGATGCGGCGGGGATGAGCGCCAGGATGCCCACCCCCTCGCGAGCGAGATCGTCGGCCAGGGCCCGGGCATCGGGGCCTGCGACTGCAAGAACGACGCTCGCGTCGTCGTCGGAGGCGGGGCGCGCGCTCATGGCGCGGCCGCCGTCGGCACGACCGACAGGGCGGACTTGCCGGCCATCGCCGAGAGGACGTCGGAGACATCGGCGCGTGGAACGACGAGCTCGAGGGAGGCGTTCCCGCCGCCGATCATCGAGTCGTCGCGGGAGACCGAGACGACGGTCGCATCGGGGACGAGGATGCGCGGCTCGCCGTACGCGCCCTTGTCCTCGAGAGGCGCCGCCCAGACCTCCACGATGCTGCCCGCGGCGAGGGATGCCGGCACATCCACCGAGCTGCGCACGACGACCGTCGTGACGTCGGAGGCCGACGCATCCCCCACCGCCGCACGCGGCACCAGCTCGCCCTTGGCGACGGTCCTCGTCGCGACAGCACCCTCGGCGAGACCCGCGCCGGACGGTGCGAGGTAGGCGGACGCCGCCCCGCCGAGGGCGACCTGCACGACCTGCAGGTCGTCCGCGGAGACGCGCTGGCCAGGCGTCAGCGTGTGCGCGGCGGCGTATGCCGGGGCGGTCTGCCGCGCCGCGGCGACCACGAACCACACGCCGGCGATGGATGCGACGACCAGCAGGATGCCGAGCAGGAACCGGGCATCGCCCCACGGCGCGCGACGGCGGGGGCGAACGGACGCGACGACTGTCATGACCTCATCGTCGCCGATCGGCCGAGAGGCGCCCGCAAGTTATCCACAGGCCATTGCCACCGGCCCGACCCCCCTGGCACGCGGCCATAATGGGGGCATGCCCGAGTCCTCGTCCCCTGCGCGGATGGTGCCACCGGCCACGGTGGCCGAGGCGCTGTCGGTGACGGTCGACGAGGTCATCGAGCTGGTCACGCACGGTCAGCTCCGCGGAGTGCGCGTGGGCGCGCCGGGTCAGTGGCGGATCGACGAGTCGAGCGTCACGGCCTACCTCGACGACCAGGCCGAGGTCGCACGGCGCATGGCCCTGTGGGAGCAGTCGAACGAGGCGAGCTTTCCCGAGCTGTGGGGCATCGGCGCCGTCCGCCACGGCGACTGAGATCCACGTTCACGCGAGCGCGGACAGGTCCTCGAGTCCGATCCACGAGATCGAGGCGAACGGTACGAGGCGGTAGCCGCGCACCTCCGCTGCGCGGCGCGGCGCTCCGGGATCGTGGAGGGCGAGGTCCAGGTGATCCGCTCCCGCGCGATCGATCGTGCCGCTGAACGCCCGAGCCGCGGTGTGCACCGCGACGGGAACGCGGCGGCGTGCGAGATCGCGCAGCACGAACCCGATGGTCATCCGCTCCGCCAATCCCCGCACCGCCGCCGCCTGGTCGGGGCGTGCGCTGCGCAGGAGATCCGGCTGCGAGGCGCCCACGGCCAGCAGCCCGGCGAACGGCGCGAGGACGGCACCTCGCGTCGTCTCGAGCGAGATACCGACCCAGTCCGCGCCCACGGCGGCGACATCGCCCGTCGCCACGGTGCCGTCGGCGAACTCGAATGCACAGGGGCCGGCCGCCGAGAGCCCACGCAGGCGCTCCCCGAGCGCGACCCGCGACAGGCGCAGCCGCTCCGCCTCGGTGTCGAGCGCGGCGCGTTCCGCCTCCCACTCCGAGGCGAGCTGATTTTCGAGATCGTCGAAGAATCGGTCCCACCGCACGCCGCGAGCGTAGCCGGATCGAGACGGCCCGGCGGAGGTTATCCACAATCTCATTTATGCCTTGGACTGAATTGATCACTTTGTTGGACTGAGACCTCCACGTTTCCTGAGAGGCCCCCATGCCGTTGCCCCGCAGCATCCCCGTGACCAGCGCCGTGCGCGCGACCGACCCTGAGTTCTTCGCGCCCCAGCGGACGGCCGCAGCCGAGCTGCCCGACCCCGAGCCGCTCCTGAAGAACCTCAGCGTGGGCGTTCTCGAGGTCCTGTCGGGTGCGCGCGAGGTGGAGCAGCTGGCACGGTGGCTGACCGAGGACGCCTACCGCAAGCTGACCGTCCGCGCCGGCCTCGCCGCTCGCGCGCGCAGCGCGCGCGGAGTGCCCGCCACACGCCCGAGCTACGCTCTGCTCTCGGTGCGCCACTCCAGCCCCGCCGAGAGCGTCGTGGAGGCCGTCGTCATCGTGGCCGGGCCGGCGCGCACCCGCGCGATCGCCATCCGCCTGGAGGGCATGGACCGCCGCTGGCGCGCGACGTCACTCGCCCTGCTGTAGGCGAGCGCACCTCAGTCCCGGTCCTGATCCTCGTCGATGAGGTCCAGGAAGGTGCGCAACGGGGCTCGATGTCGTCGTGGCCGTCCGACCGGGTTGACCCCTACTGCCGATAGGACGAGAGGAAGTTGCCGATGCGTTCGACCGCATCCGCCAGCACCCGCGCCTCCGGCAATGTGACGATGCGGAAGTGGTCCGTCGTCGCGAGATTGAACCCCGTGCCCTGGACGACGAGGACGTGCTCGGCCACCAGCAGGTCGTAGATGAACTTCTCGTCGTCGTGGATCTCGTGGACCTCGGGGTCGAGGCGCGGGAACGCGTAGAGCGCCCCCTGCGGCCTCACGCACGAGACGCCGGGGATCGCTTCGAGGCCCTCCCAGGCGACGTCCCGCTGCTCGTGGAGGCGCCCCTGGGGGGCGATGAGCGCGTCGATCGACTGGACGCCGGACAGCGCTGCCTGCACGGCGTGCTGGGCCGGCACGTTGGGGCACAGCCGCGTGGATGCGAGGAGCGTGATGCCCTCGAGGAACCCGTGCGCGTGCTTCTTGGGCCCGGTCACGACCATCCAGCCGGAGCGGTAGCCCGCGACGCGGTACGTCTTGGACAGGCCGTTGAAGGTGAGGCACAGGAGGTCCGGCGCGAGCGTCGCGAGACTGATGTGCTTCGCGTCGTCGAACAGGATGCGGTCGTAGATCTCGTCGGCGAGGACGAGCAGCGACTGCTCGCGCGCGATGTCGACGATCCCCTCCAGCACCTCGCGTGTGTAGACCGCGCCGGTGGGGTTGTTGGGGTTGATGACGACGATCGCCTTGGTGCGCGGCGTCACCTTGGCGCGGATGTCGTCGAGATCGGGCTGCCAGCCGGCTGCCTCGTCGCACCGGTAGTGCACCGGCGTTCCGCCGCCGAGGCTCGTCATCGCCGTCCACAGCGGGTAGTCCGGCGCCGGGATCAGCACCTCGTCGCCCTCGTTCAGGAGCGCCTGCATGGTCATCGTGATGAGCTCGGACACGCCGTTGCCGAGGTAGACGTCATCCGGATCGAACGGCGGAAAGTCCGGGATCTCCTCGTAGCGCGACACGACCGCACGACGCGCGGACATGATGCCGCGGCTGTCGGAGTAGCCGTGGGCGTTCGGCATCGCCTCGATCATGTCGCGCACGATCTGGTGCGGCGCCTCGAACCCGAAGATCGCCGGGTTGCCCGTGTTCAGCTTCAGGACCGCGTAGCCGTCGGCCTCCAGCCGCCCTGCCTCGACGAGTGCCTGGCCCCGGATCTCGTACAGGACGTTCTGGAGCTTCAGGGACTGGTCAAGGGAGCGGAGCGGGCTCATCGGTCAAGGATATCGCCGGGCCGAGGCGGCCAATCGACCGGCGCTGGACCGCTGCGCCGACACGCCCCGGGCGGCGATGACTACTTACTCGCGGCGCGGCGCTGAGCGCGGTTCATCGGCGCCTGGTCGGGCGCCGCGTCCACGCGCTGACCGAAGGCTCCGCGGGCCGCGGGCTGCTCCGGCTCCGCGGCCGGAGGAGCGGCCGCCTCGGCCGCGCGGCGCATCCGCTGCGTCGCCGCCTGCTGGACCTGCCCGCGATCGTTGCGCACCTCGACCTCGCCGTTGTCGTTCGACGCGGAGTACTCGAAGCGCTGGCTCTCGATCGACGGGATGCTGAGCCCCTTCGCCTCGACGCTCTCTTCGCCCTCGGACGCCTGGCGCACCTCGACGTCGAGGTTGTAGAGGAAGCCGACGGACTCCTCCTTGATCTGCCCCATCATGGTCTGGAACATCTCATAGCCCTCGCGCTGATACTCGATCAGCGGGTCGCGCTGCGCCATGGCCCGCAGGCCGATGCCGTCTTTCAGGTAGTCCATCTCGTAGAGGTGGTCGCGCCAGCGGCGATCGAGCACCTGCAGCACGACGCGGCGCTCAAGCTCGCGCATCGCGTGCTCGCCGAGCGACTCCTCGCGCTTGCCGTAGGCGATCGTGGCATCCGACAGCAGCTCGCGCTTGAGGCCGTCGGCGGTGATGCGTCCCTTGGTGCCGGCCTCGGCGACGACCTCGTCGATGGTCACACCCACCGGGTAGAGCGTGCGCAGCTCGGTCCACAGGGCGTCGAAGTCCCAGCTCTCGGTGTGCCCGCTGCCGGTGTGCTCGTCGATGATCGCGCCGATGGAGTCCTCGATGAAGTGGTTGACGCGGTCGGCGATGTCGTCGCCCTCGAGGATGTGCCGGCGGTCGGAGTAGATCGCCTCGCGCTGGCGGCTGAGGACGTCGTCGTACTTCAGGACGTTCTTGCGGATCTCGGCGTTGCGCGCCTCGACCTGGGTCTGGGCGCTCTTGATGGCGCGCGAGACCATGCCGGACTCGATCGCGACGTCGTCGGGGAAGTTCGTGCGCTGCAGGATCGCCTCGGCGGCGCCGGACTGGAACAGGCGCATGAGGTCGTCGGTGAGCGACAGGTAGAAGCGACTCTCGCCCGGGTCGCCCTGACGCCCCGAGCGACCGCGCAGCTGGTTGTCGATGCGGCGCGACTCGTGACGCTCGGTGCCGAGCACGTACAGGCCGCCGGCCGCGACGACCTTCTCCGCCTCCACCGACACGCGCTCGCGGACGCCGTCGTATACGGCATCCCACTCCGCCTCGTACGCCTCGGGGGTCTCGACCGGGTCGAGACCCTTGGCCTTCATCTCCTGGACGGCGAGGAACTCGGTGTTGCCGCCCAGCATGATGTCCGTGCCTCGACCTGCCATGTTCGTCGCGACCGTGACGGCGCCGAGGCGGCCCGCCCGCGCGACGATCTCGGCCTCGCGAGCGTGGTTCTTCGCGTTCAGGACCTCGTGCTTGACGCCCTTCTTCGCGAGCAGGCGAGAGAGGTACTCGCTCTTCTCGACGCTGACCGTGCCGACGAGCACCGGCTGCCCCGCGGCGTGCCGGGCAGCGATGTCCTCGACGACCTGCGCGAACTTGGCCGCCTCGTTCTTGTAGACGAGGTCGGCCTGGTCCTTGCGGATCATCGGCTTGTTGGTCGGGATGCTGACCACGCCGAGCTTGTAGGTCGACATGAACTCGGCCGCCTCGGTCTCGGCGGTGCCGGTCATACCGGCGAGCTTGTCGTAGAGGCGGAAGTAGTTCTGCAGCGTGACCGTCGCGAGGGTCTGGTTCTCGGCCTTGACCGGGACGTTCTCCTTGGCCTCGATGGCCTGGTGGATGCCCTCGTTGTAGCGGCGCCCGACCAGGATGCGGCCGGTGTGCTCGTCGACGATCATGACCTCGTCGTTCATGACGACGTAGTCGGTGTCGCGCTTGAAGAGGGCGAGCGCCTTGATCGAGTTGTTGAGGAACGAGATGAGGGGGGTGTTCGCCGACTCGTACAGGTTGTCGATGCCGAGGTAGTCCTCGACCTTCTCGATGCCGGGCTCGAGCACGCCGATGGTGCGCTTCTTCTCGTCGACCTCGTAGTCCACGCCGGCCTCGAGGGATTTCGCGATCTTCGCGAACTCCGTGAACCAGCGGTTCGCCTCGCCCGACGACGGGCCGGAGATGATGAGCGGGGTCCGGGCCTCGTCGATGAGGATGGAGTCGACCTCGTCGACGATCGCGAAGAAGTGGCCGCGCTGGACGAGGTCGTCCTTCGTCCAGGCCATGTTGTCGCGCAGGTAGTCGAAGCCGAACTCGTTGTTCGTGCCGTAGGTGATGTCGGCGTTGTACTGCTCGCGGCGGACGTCAGGCGTCTGGCCGGCGACGATCGTGCCGGTCGTCATGCCGAGCGCCCGGTAGACGCGGCCCATGAGCTCGGACTGGTAGCTCGCGAGGAAGTCGTTGACGGTGACGACGTGGACACCCTTGCCCGCGATCGCGTTGAGGTACACGGCGAAGGTCGCCGTGAGGGTCTTGCCTTCACCGGTCTTCATCTCCGCGATGTTGCCGAGGTGCAGGGCTGCTCCACCCATGATCTGGACGTCGTACGGGCGCTGGCCCAGCGTGCGCTTGGCGGCCTCGCGGACGGCGGCGAACGCCTCCGGCATGAGGCGGTCGAGATCCTCGCCCTTCTCGTGGCGCGCGCGCAGCACCTCGGTCTCGCCACGGAGCTCGTCGTCGGTGAGCTTGCCGTACTCGTCCTCGAGGGCGTTGACGGCCTTCACGACCTGCTCGAGCCGCCGGAGGATCCGCCCCTCACCGGCACGGAGCAGTTTCTCGAGAGGGTTCGCCACGGAGTATCTCCATCTGTCGGGTGTTCGACGCGAACGGCGCGCCGGCGGCGCCCGGGCATCACGGGCACACCCCGTCATGTTACCCGGCTGTGACTTGACAGTGCCTGAGACAAAGTACAGGGGCGCTGGGACAAAGCACAGGATTCGGACGAACCCTGCCGGCACCGGGTGCCGCGGGATGAGGCATCCAGTCTCTCCATATGGAACCTGAGGGTCGCTCGGATTTGGTCATATGACCCTTATTGCGCATGCTGTCAGTAGCAGTCCGCGGTGAGCGCCCTGGGCACCCCGGAAGGCCACAGCATCGAGGCCCGCCGCATACCCGAATGCGGCGGGCCTCCCCCGAGGGAAATCCGGCACGAAGACGTGCCCCCAGATCGCACATGGGAGTGCCATGAAGAAGGTCCGCCGGCCGCTGGTCGCCGTGGGCGCCGTCCTCGTCGTCGTCCTCATCGAGGCCGTCGCCGACCCCACCGGACTGCTCGCGCTCGTCGGCTGGCCGGGCGGCACGCCCCAGGCTCAGCTCGGCTGGCCGCTCGCGCGGTACGTCGTCTTCCTGCCGGTCCTCGTGTCCGCGGTGTGGTGGAGCGCCGCGCGCGCAGGCACGCGGTTCTGGACGATGGCGGCCGGCACCACCCTGGCCGTCCTGCTCGCACAGGCCGCGACCGCGCTCGCCATGACCGGCGACGTGCTCTTCTCGGGATGGGCGGGCGGCTACGTCACGGCGAAGGCCATCCCCGCCGCGCTCGTCGTCGCCGCCGTGACACGCCTCGCCGGCGGCCCCCGCGGCGCGGTGGAACTCCGGTCGCCGGGCACCGTCTGGCCCTACGCGATCCTTCTCGCGGCTCTCGCTCCCCTCGTCGCCGGATCGTGGTGGACCGGCGCGACCTCCACGCCGGGGATCCCGGCGCCGCGCGTGGACCAGGGACCGTTCGCGGTCATCTCGGGGGTCGTCCTGCTCGCCGCGGTCGCTCTGCTCTCGATGAGATGGATGCGTCGCCGCGTCGGCGGCCTGCTCGGCACCTGGCTCGGCGCGCTCGTCGCCGGGGGGATGCTCGGCATCCTCCAGGCGCTCTTCGGTCTCTTCGCCGACGACGGCCTCCGCGGTGACATGTGGCCCCTCATGGCCGCGTACATCCACGTCGCCGACGGCCTCTCGTACGGCGCTGCCATCGGCTGGATCCCGGCGGTGGCCGCCGTCGTGGTCGACCGCATCCGCGCGTCGCGCGCGCAGGACGGGGCCGTTGCGGGCGCCCGGCCGTCGTCGGTCTCCGCATCCGTCGCCGCATCCCTCGTCGCGTTCGCCGTGGTGGCCGCGGTCGCCGCCGGCACGCTCGCGGCGGTCGCTCCCGCGCAGGCCGCCGACCCGCAGCCGCGCATCCCGACGGGCTTCCTGCGCGCAGACGACGGCCGCATCACCGACGGCAGCGGCAACGAGGTGCTGCTGCGCGGCGTCAACGTGAACCAGCTGGTCGACTTCTACCAGCCGCGCAAGGACGTGCCCGCGACCCGCCCGCTCAGCGAGCAGGACTTCGCGGACATGGCCGCCCACGGTTTCGACGTCGTCCGACTGGACCTGTCATGGTCGGCGCTGGAGCCCACACGCGGCGCCTTCGATGCGACCTACCTCGGGCATGTGAGGGATGCGGTGGCCTGGGCGAAGGAGAACGGCATCCGCGTCGTGCTCGACATGCATCAGGACGGCTGGTCGAAGGCGGCCACCGCCGACGGCACCGTGTGCCGGCCCGGGACCGACCCGATGTGGGGCTACGACGGGGCGCCCGCGTGGGCGACGATCTCGGACGGCGCTCCGCGCTGCGCGTTCACCGGTCGTGACATCTCCCCCGCCGGCGACCGTGCCTTCGAGAACTTCTGGTTCGACACCGACGGCGTCCAGACAGCGCTCGCCCGGACGTGGGGGATGCTCGGCGCCGAGTTCAAGGACGAGCCGGCCGTGGCCGGCTACGACCTCATGAACGAGCCCGGTTTCGGCGAGACCGCCCCGGTCACGACCGCGCAGCAGCTCGGCAGGTACTACGACGCGGCGATCCGCCGGATTCGGGCGGCCGGCGCCGGGCAGATCGTGTTCGTGGAGCCCAGCATCCTATGGTCGGGCCTCGGATTCGACAGCGGTCCGCGCCCCGGCTTCACGTCGGACCGCAACATCGTGTTCTCCCCCCACCTGTACGCCGAGTCGATCACGATGGACACCTCGCTCGGCCTGCCGGCGATCGTCGGCATCGAGCGACAGTTCGAGCTCGCCGAGCGCGTCGCCGCGGAATACGGCGTGCCCCTCTGGTCGGGCGAGTACGGCTACTGGGGCGACGACGCGTCGATCGCCTCGCGCATCGACCGGTACGCGACCGCAGAGGATGCGCATGCCCTCGGCAGCGCGTACTGGGTGTGGAAGCAGGCCTGCGGAGACCCGCAGAACGGCATCGGCCAGGTCGGGCTCGGTCTCGTCCCCGAGGACTGCGCCACCGGAGCCGATGCTCCCGGCAACGCGCACCTCCTCGGCGTCCTCGGCCGCGCCTACCCGCGGTCGGCACCCGGGCGCATCGACACCCTGCACGGCGACGGAGCGGGCCTCCTGCTCACCGGCTCGTCGGCGGAGCGCACCTGCGGCCTCGACGTCTGGATCCCCGGCACGACCAGGCCGGCCGTGCACACCATGGGCGTCGACAGCGCGCGTCTGGACCAGCAGCCCGGCGGCTGGCGGTTCACCGGCTGCACCGCCGGCGACTACCGCGTCACGACCAGCTGAGTGTCATCCCTCCGCGGGGAGCACCGGCGCGGTGGGAGTCTCGACGCGCTCGCGCGGCACGGTGCTGAGCACGATGGCGGCCACACCGACTCCGACGCAGGCGATCGTGTTGCCGAGACTCCCCAGCGCGACCACGATCTGCACCGATGCCGGCTCGAGCGACAGCATCCCCATCAGGACGATCTGCCATCCCACGGCCACGCAGAGGCCGGCGAGCGGAACCCACCGCCAGCGCCCCTGCAGAACGCCGGCGCGCGCGATCTGCACGGTTGCGAGGATCCCTGCGGCGAGATACACGTACGGCCACGCCGCCAGGTAGGGAAGGACTGCCCGGGCGACCGGCCCGTCCGGGCCGCCCGGCGCCACGAACAGCCACAGCACGTCGTAGGCGAGCTGCCATGCTCCGAAGACGACGAGCGCGATCGTGCCGAGCGGGCGCCCGGCCGTGACGCTGTCGCGCCCGAGGGCGAGCAGCAGCACGCCGGCCAGGAACAGGATGTCGCGTGCCCAGACCGCCCAGGGCTGTCCGGCGCCCACGGGGCCGAGCAGCGCCGGCACCACGCTCGCCGCGAGGAGGACGCCCGCCCACAACCAGGTCGGGCGATGAACCCGGCGAGCACCTTCGCTGCGGGAACCGTCATCCATCATGGGGCACAAAGTACTCCCTCGCGAGCGATCGCGAGATTTCCCGGTATCCATATACTCGGAAATCAGATACTGAGCATGCACAGACGGGAGCCGAGATGTCGGTGCGCCAGAGCCTCCTCGCGATCCTCGACCAGGGGCCGTGCTACGGCTATCAGCTGCGCGCGGAGTTCGACCGTCGCACCGGATCGACGTGGCCGCTGAACGTCGGGCAGATCTACAACACCCTGGAGCGGTTGGAGCGGGACGGGCTGGTCGTCAGGGGCGACGCCGATGACCAGGGGCACGTCAACGTCGCGATCACGGATGCGGGGCGCCTCGAGGTGCGCGGCTGGCTGGAGTCCCCGGTGGAGCGCAGCGGCGGAACGCGCGACGAGCTCGCGATCAAGCTCGCGGTCGCCGCGACCTTGCCCGGGGTGGACGTCACCCAGGTGATCCGCACCCAGCGCCGGGCCTCGCTCGCGCAGCTGCAGACGCTCCGTCGATCGGCGGACGACGGTGCCGAGGGGCCGCAGGAGCTCGCCCGGGCGCTCGTCGTCGACTCGATGATCTTCGCGGCGGAGGCGGAGATCCGCTGGCTCGATCACGCCGAACAGCGACTGGCGCGACATCCCCGCCACGCGATGGCGCTCGACCTGTCCGCCGAGCGTCCCCGACGAGGGCGGCCGGCGGCGGCCGCATCCGTCTGAAGCACCGTTCATCCTGTCGCTTCCCAGCCCGCCCTCGCTACGCTGAACTGTGCACGCTGACACCGACCAGATCGAGACCGAGGCTTCCGCCGAGCCCGCTGCGATGACATTCTCGGACCTCGCCCTCAGCGAGCCGGTCCTGAAGGCGCTCCGCGAGATCGGGTACGAGGCGCCCTCGGCGATCCAGGCCGCGACGATCCCGCCCCTGCTTGCCGGCCGCGACGTCGTCGGCATGGCCCAGACCGGCACCGGCAAGACGGCGGCGTTCGCGCTGCCGATCATCGACCGGCTCGACGTGTCGCAGAAGAACCCGCAGGCGCTCGTGCTCGCTCCCACCCGCGAGCTCGCCCTGCAGGTCTGCGAGGCGTTCGAGAAGTACTCGGGACACCTCAAGGGCGTGCACGTCCTGCCCGTCTACGGCGGCCAGGGCTACGGCGTGCAGCTGTCGGCGCTGCGCCGCGGCGTGCACATCGTCGTCGGCACGCCGGGCCGCATCATCGACCACCTCGAGAAGGGCACGCTCGATCTCTCCGAGCTGAAGTACCTCGTCCTCGACGAGGCCGACGAGATGCTCAAGATGGGCTTCGCCGAGGACGTCGAGACGATCCTCGCCGAGACGCCCGACACGAAGCAGGTGGCGCTCTTCTCGGCGACGATGCCGGCGACCATCCGCCGCATGTCGAAGCAGTACCTGCACGACCCCGAGGAGATCACGGTCAAGGCCAAGACCGCGACCGCCGCCAACATCACGCAGCGCTACCTCGTCGTGCAGTGGCAGCAGAAGATGGACGCCCTCACGCGCTTCCTCGAGGTCGAGAACTTCGACGGGATGATCGTGTTCGGCCGCACCAAGAGCGTCACCGAGGAGATCGCCGAGAAGCTCCGTGCCCGCGGATACTCCGCCGCCGCGATCAACGGCGACGTCGCGCAGGCGCAACGCGAGCGCACCGTCAACCAGCTCAAGTCCGGCAAGCTCGACATCCTCGTCGCGACCGACGTGGCCGCGCGCGGGCTCGACGTGGAGCGCATCTCGCACGTCGTCAACTACGACATCCCGACGGATGCCGAGTCCTACGTCCACCGCATCGGCCGCACCGGTCGCGCCGGGCGGACGGGTGACGCCATCAGCTTCGTCACCCCGCGCGAGCGCGGGCTCGTCAAGATGATCGAGCGCGCGACGCGCCAGGAGCTCACCGAGATCCCGCTGCCGAGCGCCGACGACGTCAACGAGACGCGTCTCTCGCGGTTCGACGACCGCATCACGGCGGCGCTCGGCGACACCGACCGCATCGGCGGCTTCCGCGACATCATCGGCCACTACGTCCGTCACCACGACGTGCCCGAGGCGGATGTCGCTGCCGCGCTGGCCATCGTCGCCCAGGGCGACACGCCGCTCCTGCTCGAGCCCGACCCCGAGCCGAGTCAGGCGAGGGATCGTCCCTCGCGCGATCGGGTCGAGCGCTTCGAGCGCCCCGATCGCCCGGAGCGCCGCACGCCCCGCGAGGGCTTCGCGACCTATCGCATCGCGCTCGGCAAGCGTCAGCGCGTCGAGCCGCGCCAGATCGTCGGCGCGCTCGCCAACGAGGGCGGTCTGCGGCGCGACGACTTCGGCGCGATCAAGATCATGCCCGACTTCTCGCTCGTCGAGCTGCCCTCCGATCTGTCGCGGGACACGCTCGACCGGCTCTCCGACACGCAGATCTCCGGGCGCCCGATCGAGCTGCGCCTGGACAGCGGGCGCCCGGCGCGCCGGGCGGACGGCGAGCGCCGGCCGTACCAGGGCGGCCGAGACGACCGGAGCCCACGGGACGACCGCCGGCCGTACGATCGCGACGACCGCCCGGCGCGCAAGCCGCGGCATTCGCAGAGCGACGACTGATCCGCAGTACGCCCTCAGCGAGCACTGAGGGCGTACTCGGACACCGCCCGTAGGATCGGAGGATGGCCGGTTTCTGGGGCAAGCGCAATCGTGAACAGGATGCGGCGGACGCCGATCTGGCGACCCGCGCGCAGAAGGCCCTCGTCGAGGCCGACGAGCGGATGCGGCTGACATCGGACGAGCTCGACTTCGCGATCGCCGAGCTCGGCGACAACGCGACCGCGGATCTTCGCGCCGCGCTGGACTCGGTGCGCGTGCACATGGGCGAGGCGTTCCAGCTCCACCAGCTGAACCACGATGAGATCCCGGACACGCCCGAGGAGCTGCGCACGCGCAACGCACGCATCGTTCAGCTGTGCGAGTGGGCGGAGGGTCTTCTCGACGAGAAGACGGCCGCTCTCGCGCAGCCGATCGCCCTGGCCCGCAACGCCCCGCAGATCCTCGCGAATGTGCGGACGGATGCCGTCGCCCTCCGCGAGCGCATCGACCCGGCGCGCGACACGCTCGCCCGCCTGTCCGAGCGCTACTCCCCCGACGCCCTGCGCCAGGTCGCCCAGACGCCGGATGAGGCCGCGCGCCTCCTCGACTTCGCCGTCCACGGGGCAGACATCGCCGAGCGGCGCCGCGCCGCGGGTCAGCGCGAGCAGGGCAACATGGCGCTCGAGGCGGCGACCGAGTCGATGCGACGAGCCACCGCGATGCTCGACGCGCTCGAGACGTATGAGGTGGAGGCGCTGCGCGCCGAATCCACCCTCGCCGCAGTCATCGACGACTCGCGGGGCGACCTCGTGGCCGCCCGCTCCGCCCCGCAGTCGCCCGCCGTCGTCGCAGCGGCGCGGGCACTGACCGCGACGCTGGCGGGCCTTCCGGCGTCCGGCGAGAAGACCGACCCGCTGTCCGAGCTCACGCAGCTGCGCGAGGCGAACACCGCGCTCGATGCGGCGGTCGCGGCCGCGCTCGAGCGCGCGGCGAACCCGCTCCCGGCCGTCGCGCAGGTCGAGCACGCGCTCGACGACGCCGACCGGCAGCTCTCCGTCGCCCGCGACGTCATCGCGGGCCAGCGCGGCTGGATCGGCGCCGACGCCCGTACACGCCTCGCCGAGGCGGAGCGCCTGCGCGCCGAGCTGCCGGGCGCCAGGTCGCTCGCCGAGGAAGATCGGCCCGCCGCGATCGATGCCGCACGCCGCGTGGCCTACCTCGCGAGCGAGGCGCTGCAGTACGCGCAGCGCGACATCGACCAAGCCCGCCCGTACGGCGGCTGGGGGCAGCCCGGAGCCTATCCGCAGCAGGGCTGGGGCGGCCGCCCGCGCGGCGGCATGGGCGATGTCATGGGCGGAGTGCTCGGCGGCCTGGTCATCGGCGGGCTCATCGACGACATCTTCAACTGATCCACGCAGAACGACGGATGCCCCGGGCCCTGCGGCCCGGGGCATCCGTTCTGATCGAGATCAGGAGACCAGCGCCTCCTCCGGAGGAGCCAGCGTCGTCAGCGAGATGACACCGTAGTCCCAGCCCTTGCGCCGGTAGACGACGCTGGGGTGGTCGGTGCGGGCGTCGATGAAGAGGAAGAAGTCGTGGCCGACCAGCTCCATGCGGTCGACCGCATCTTCGACGGTCATCCACTCCGCGTCGAACCGCTTGGTGCGGATGACGACCGGCGTGTAATCCGCCTCCTCCTCGTTGCCGGTGATGATCGGGATCTCCCCGGTCGCCACCGCGCGAAGGATGTCTGCGGACACCGGCTGCACGTCGACCCCGTGGATCGCGCCGCTCTCCTTGTCGAGCTTGGCGCCGCGCGGGTGCTTGCGGCCGTCGACGCGCTTCTCTTTGGCGCGCCTCAGCTGCTCGGCGAGCTTATCGACGGCGATGTCGAGTGCGGTGAATTTGTCATTGTCGACGGCCTCGGCGCGCACGACCGGACCCTTGCTCGTGAGCGTGAGCTCCACGGTCGAATCCTCCATGCGACCGTTGTGGTAGGCGCGGTGCGTGACTTTCACCTCGATGCCCTGCGCGCGCGGCGCGAGGTGCTCGATTCGGGCCACCTTCTCCTCGACGACTCCGCGGAAGCGCTCCGAAACGCTCACTCCCACGCCGACGATGCTGGTTTCCATCCGTGACCTCCTTGTTCCGGTCCCCCCGGCCAAGGGCGGACCCTCGTCGCCTTGTGCCCCCCACCCTAGACATCGATTCCCGGACTGTCACGCACGAATTCAGAATGTGTTCACCCGGGGTTGATAGCGCAGCGGAACGGCGGCGACGGCCGCTGCGCCGATGACTTCTGCTCCCGCGGCGCGCAGGACACGGATCGCCTCGTCGAGCGTGGCGCCCGTTGTGACGACGTCGTCGACGACGAGGATGCGGCGGCCGGCGGCATCCCTCGCCCGCATCGTTCCCGCCACATTTCGGCGTCGCGCGTCCCGTCCGAGCGCTCGCTGATCGGCCGAGGCGCGCGACGGGACGAGAAGGCGCTCGACGCGCAGACCGGCTCTGCGGGCGACCAGATCGACGACGCGGTACCCTCGTCGGCGCATCGCGGCGCGCGACGTCGGGACGGGCACCGCGATCGCCGATCCGCCATACGCGGCCGCCCCGGCGGCGGCCAGAGCCGGGCCGAGAGCGCGCGAGAGGCTCGTCCGCCCCTCCTCCTTGAGCGCCCGCACGACCCGAGCGGGGACCCCCTCGAATGCGAGTCCGGCGTGCACCTCGAGGCCGGACGGCAGGGTCCGTGCGTGCGGTCGCGGATGAAGCGCCGCACGGCACGCGGCGCAGAGGGCGATGTCGGGTGCGCCGCATCCCGCGCACTCGACAGGGAAGAAGAGCGAGAGCGCCTCGGCGAGCGCGGTGCGGACGGCATCCATCCGTTCAGCGTGCGATACGCGCTGCGGCCCGACCCTGCGCGCGCAGGAACGGTGGATGCCGCAGCGTGCGCGCGCGGATGGGGAGGACTACTGGACGTGCGCGAGCACCTGCACGCCCGTCCCGACCTGTTGCCAGTTCGACCCGCGGCGTATGTATATCGCTCCGTCATCGCCGCGCAGACGCACTGCGGCAATCGTCGAGGCTCCGCTGAGCGAGACCGCGTTCGGCGGCGCATCCAGCTGCACAGCCGTGCCGCCCACCTGCTGCTCGACCAGGCTGACGCCGACGCCGTCGTGCGCGAGCGCGCCGACGGTGGAATCGTCGAGCCACGCGAGGTCCAGCCCGTCGCCCGGCAGGGTTCCGACGATCACGGGATCGCTGAGCTTGACGGGGACGCCGGAGGTGGGGTCGCGCACGACGCCGGCGACCGCCAGCGCGGGATGGCCGCCCGCGACGACGGTCGCGACGAGACGGGTGCCGTCTCCCGACACCTGCATGGCGCTGATCCGGGTCACGCCGGGCCAGGCCCCTGCGACCGCGCCGCCCTTGCCCCCCGCGCTCACGGCACGCACGGCGGGGGGATCGCCGCCGGGCACCGTCCACACGAACCCGCGCGCGTCGATCGTCGGCGCGACGAGGCCCGGGCGGGTGTCCAGGGGCGTGAAGGCGCGTCCGGCCGACACGACGCCCACGGTCCCGCCGGGGATCCGCAGGGCCGCGCTCTGCCGATCCGGCGCGAGCGCGATCGCGTTCGGCTGCTGCTGGGCGACGGTCGCGTCGAGTCCGGGGAGTGGATCGAGCAGGCTCGCGGACTGGTAGGACCCGAAGCCCTTCGCCGTGAGCACCACCGGCTGCGCCGGAGGGGTCGTCGTGGGAAGGATGACCGAGGCGTTGATCGGGGTCGATCCGAACGACATGCGCACGTCGGAGAAGCCCGCCGTCGCCAGGCTCTGCGTGAGCTGCGTCAGCATGCGGTCGAGGGTCGTCTGCTCGGCCGACAGCGGCGAGCCGGTGAGCTCGACCTGCGCCGTGCCCGCGCTGTTCGTGACCGACGGCTGCACGCCGACGTTGTCCGGGAACGCCGTCGCGACGCTTCCCGCGAGCCATGCGCTCGGCTTCTGCCGGATGAGCGCCTGCACGATCCGCGACGCCGCATTGGTCGTCGGGAACCAGCGCACGTCCGGCACGAGGTCGGTCCACGTCGGGTCGTAGTACACGAGCGAGTAGGGATGGAAGACACTGGCGAACGCGCTCTCGTCGAGGATGATGCCGTCTGGCGCCTTCGTGATGCGCCACTGGCCGTCGCGCTGGCGCGCGAGCGAGAACGACAGAGGAAGGGTCGAAGCGCCGGTCGGCGTCACCGAGTATGTGCCGTTCTCATCGACGCTGGCGACCGGTGTCACGGTCAGGCCGATCGTGTCGGTCTTGTCGGGCGCATCCGTCTTGTCGGGGGCGTAGGAGCGGTCATTGAAGACGTCGACCGTCACACCGGCGGTCGGCTTCCACGTGTCGCGGAAGGACGGCGCGAGGAACAGTCGTGCCGTCTCCCAGCCGCCCGACGACCCCTGGCCGGCGCGGATGAAGCCGTCGACGATCTGCTGCGGGGTCGCGCCCGGCTGCGGTCGGTCGGGCAGAAAGGAGACCGCGGGCGGGCCGGCGGCCGCGCCCGCCGGCAGCCCCTGGACGACGGGGCCGCTCGTGGGCAGACCCGTGCACGCGGTGAGGGCGACGGCGAGCGCCGCGACCACCGCGGCGACGGCGAGCCGGCGCCTCATGGGGTGCCTCCCGACGTCACGACGATGGGCTGCGTCGCACCGAGCGAGGAGAGCGCATCGGAGCCGGGGTCGACCGGGATCGGCATCGCGTCGTCCAGACGCTGGCCCGCGCGCGGAAGGGTGAGGACGAAGTTCGATCCCTTGCCCGGCGCGCTCCACACGGCGAGCGTGCCGCCGTGCAGACGGGCGTCACCCAGCGAGATCGACAGGCCCAGGCCCGTGCCGCCGATCGTGCGGGTGCGCGACGGATCCGCGCGCCAGAACCGGTCGAACGCGCGCTCGGCCTGCTCGGGCGTCATCCCCAGCCCGAAGTCACGCACCGACAGCGCGACGGCCTGCTGATTGCTGTCGACCGTGACGACGATCGGGTGCCCCTCGCCGTGCTCGATCGCGTTGCCGAGCAGGTTCCGGACGATGCGGCGGATGCGGCGCGGGTCCATGTCCACCGGCGAATAGCCTCCGGGCGCGACGAGGCGCACGGTCGTGCCGTGCTGCTCGGCGAGCTGGCTCATCGAGCCGATCACGTCCTCGGCGAGGTGGGCGAGGCTCGTCGGCTCGAGCTCGAGCTGCACGGAGCCGGCGTCGTACCGGCTGATCTCGAGCAGGTCCGTCAGGAGGGTCTCGAACCGCTGGACCTGCGCCTGCAGCAGCTCGGCCGCTCGCGCCGTCGCCGGGTCGAAGTCGTCCCGCCGGTCGTTCAGCATGTCGGATGCGAGCCGGATCGTCGTCAGCGGCGTGCGCAGCTCATGCGACACGTCGGACACGAATCGCTGCTGCACGAGCGACAGATCGGCCAGCTCCTTGATCTGCGACTCGATGCTGTCGGCCATTGCGTTGAAGGAGCGGCCGAGGGTCGCGAGCTCGTCCTCGCCGCGCACAGGGAGCCGCTCGCTGAAGTCGCCCGCCGCGAGTTTCGCGCTCGTCTCCGCCGCGGCGCCGATCGGCGCGGTCAGCGAGCGCAGGACGAACCACGCGATCGCGCCGATGAGCACGATGAGAGCGATACCGACGACCCACAGGGTGCCCTGGACGAACGTCAGCGTCTGCGATGCTCCCCCGAGGTCGTAGGCCAGATACAGCTCGTAGGGGCCGACCTCGGGCACGATGATCTGCTGGCCGACGACGATGCCGGGCACGCGCTGGCCGTCATCCGCCGGCAGGGCCACGGACTGCCACCACTGCGGCTGCGTGCCGGCGCGCACCTTCGCGCGCAGCTCGGACGAGATGACGTCCTTGTCGAGCCCCTGCGTGAAGTCGATGGGCGCGAGGGGCGTCGACTTGCCGATGCGGAACGCCGCGATCATGTTCGTCGAGGACTGCTGCACGAGCTTGTCGCGCACGCTGTCCATGAGGTTCTGGATCTGCACGGCGTCGCCCTGCGCGGCGGCGGAATCCAGCGTCGCCTGCGCGACGTCGGTCGCCCGGCGGGAATCCGACTCCACCTGCTGCAGTCGCGACTGGAACAGGTCGTTCTGGATGGCGAGCGCCATCCACACGCACGCGATGAGGATCGCGAGCGCCGTCAGCGCCAGCGTGACGAGGACCGTGCGGAAGCGCAGCGACCGTCGCCACAGGCTGGTCAGGCTCTCCGGCCATGCCCGCCAGTCCCGCCACGCCGTGACAGTGGGACGCGTCGCCGCGGCGGGCCCGCTCGCGGGAGACATCAGGGCCTCACACGACGGCACCGGCGCGGTAGCCGACTCCGCGCACGGTGGTGACGATCCTGGGGTTGTCGGGATCCCTCTCGACCTTCGCGCGCAGGCGCTGGACGTGCACGTTGACGAGTCGCGTGTCGGCCTTGTAGTGGTAGCCCCACACCTGCTCGAGCAGCATCTCTCGGGAGAACACCTGCTGCGGTTTGGATGCGAGCGCGACGAGCAGCTCGAACTCCAGCGGCGTCAGCGCGATGGAGCTCTCCCCGCGGCGCACCTCGTGCCCGGCGACGTCGACCATGAGGTCGCCGATGCGCAGGTCCTCGCGCGCGGTCGCCACTGTCGGGCGCAGGCGCGTGCGGATGCGGGCCACCAGCTCCTTGGGGTTGAAGGGCTTGACGATGTAGTCGTCGGCGCCGGACTCCAGCCCGCGCACCACGTCGGCGGTGTCGGTGCGGGCGGTGAGCATGATGATCGGGATGCCGGACTCCGCGCGCACGCGGGTGCAGATCTCGATGCCGTCCATGCCGGGCAGCATCAGATCAAGCAGGATGAGGTCGGGCCGCTGCGTGCGGAAGGCCTCCACGGCCTGTGCGCCGTCGGCGCAGAACGACGTCTCGAAGCCTTCGGTGCGCAGGACGATGCCGATCATCTCGGCGAGAGCTGTGTCGTCGTCGATCACCAGGATGCGGGATGCCATCGGCGTGTGTCCTTCTGAGACGTGGAGGGCGCCCGGGAACGGCGGAAAATCAAACCCCAGGCGTTTCCCAAGACTAACGGACAGCACTCGGAGGGTGATGGAGGGACGCTGGGGCGGCGCCGAGAAGCGACGCCGCTGAGCTGTGATGATCCTATGACCGGGCTGAGCGCTCCGTCTGGCCTTCGCATGGGATGCGCGGGATCGTATGAGCGTGGGAGGAAACCCGCTGTTGTGACAGCATGGGCACACGGCGCGCCGAGCCGTCGACCGCAGACAGCATCGGATGGAGACAGCACAGTGACCGCGAACCCGGCATGGGGCCAGTCGCCGCAGGCGAGCGCCGCGTGGACGCCGCCCCCGCGGCGCGGCATAGTGCCGCTGCATCCCCTCTCCTTCGGCACCGTGCTGGGACGCTCGTTCACCGCTCTTCGGCAGAACCCGCGCGTGCTCCTCGGCTTCGCGCTCGTCGTTCAGCTCGTCGCCTACCTCGTCGTCGGGGTCGTCACGGCGGGCGTCGCCGTCGGCCTGTTCTCACGGCTCGACACCGTCCGCCAGGGAAGCGCGGACTACAACGCGATCATGGCGGGCTCGGTCGCGATCACCGCGGTGATCGGGGGGCTGCTCGCTCTGGCCGCGGGCGCGCTGGGCGTCATCGTGCAGGCGGTCGTGGTGACGGAGGTCGCCCACGAGGTCCTCGCCGAGAAGCTCACCCTGCGCGCACTGTGGCGGCAGGTCCGTCCCGTCGCGTGGCGCCTCATCGGCTACGCGGTGCTGCTCGCCGCCGCGCTCGTCGCGGCCTTCCTCGTCGGCGCACTCCTCGTGGGACTGCTCGCGCTGGCGACACCCGTCGCGGCCGTCCTGTTCGCGATCCTGCTCGTCATCGGCGGGATCGTGCTCGTGCTGTGGCTCTCGACGAAGCTGCTGCTGGTGCCGTCGGCGATCATCCTCGAGCATGCCACGATCCGGGGCGCGATCGCGCGGTCCTGGCGGCTCACCCGCACCCGCTTCTGGCCCGTGCTCGGCGTGGTCGTCGTGATCACGGTGATCTTCCAGGCGCTCGGTCAGCTGGTGTCGATCCCGTTCAGCCTGATCGGGTCCGCCCTGACCACCATCATCGCGCCTACCGGGGCGGACGATCCGAGTTCGATCATCGCGTTCGTCGTCACCCTGCTGGCGGTGCAGATGCTGACGCTTCTCATCTCCGCGATCTCGGCGGTGGTCCAGTCCACGGCCTCGGCGCTGCTGTACGTCGACTGCCGCATGCGTCACGAGGGTCTCGACCTCGATCTGCTCGCGTACGTCGAACAGCGGGATGCCGGCGCGCCGAACCTGCCCGATCCCTACCTGGTCGGGATCGGCCGCGGCGCGCCTGTCCGGTACGTCTACGCAGCGCCGCCCGTCCCGGGGTACGCAGGGCCTCCCGTGCCGGGCTCTGCGGCGTACGCGGCACCCCCGCAGCCGTACACGGCTCCTCCCGCACAGGACGGGCCGCCCGCATCCCCCACGCAATGGGCCGCCCCCGGACAGCACCCCGACGAGCCTCGGGCGTCGTGACCTTGCCGCGCTCGTGATCCCGATGCTCGTCCTCCTGGCCGACGACGTCCCGCCGCTGACGCCGGACGGCGACCAGGCACGCCGATGGGCGCAGGAGGAACTCGCGAATCCGCTCTACGCCACCGCGAAGCCGACGCTCGCCGATCGCATCGCGAAGGCGGTGGCCGACTTCTTCGGGAACCTCTTCACCTCGGCGCCCACCGGCGCCTGGGCGTGGTGGGTGGGAATCGTCGCCGCCGTGATCGTCGTCCTGGTGATGGTCGCCGCGTTCTTCATCTGGGGCAGGCCGCGCGCCGCCCTACGCACGCGGCGGGGGGCCGGCGAACTCTTCGGCGACGCCGAGGGCCGCACCGCCGCTCAGCTGCGCCGAGCCGCGGATGCCGCCGCCGGGCGGGGCGCCTGGGACGAGGCGGTCATCCTCCGCTTCCGCGCTCTCGCGCGCGCACTCGACGAGCGCGACGTCGTGACGACCGGGCCGGGCGCCACGGCCCACAGCTTCGCGCGGGCGGCGGGGCGGCGCATCCCTGACGCAGCCGCGGCCCTCGAATCGGCGGCCGGCGCCTTCGACGACGTCCGCTATCTGCGTCGCCCCGGCTCGCCCGCGCTCTACGCGCGGGTGCTCGACGCGGAGACGGCGACCACGGCCCCTGCCCTGGCGGGGGCGACGGAATGAGCCTGTCCGCGACCGCACGTCCCGCGACGACCCCGCCGCGCGGGCGGGGACGCCGCGCCCTCGCATGGACGGCGATCGGCGCCTTCCTCGTCCTCGCCGCGCTCCTCGGCGCCGCCCTGTTCGGCGCCCAGCCGTGGGCGCGCAAGGCGCCGATGGATGCCGACTCCGCCGGCCCCGATGGCGCGCGGGCGCTGGTGCAGATCCTCGAGCAGCACGGCGTGCGGGTCGAGGTGGTGCGCGACCGGCAGAGCGCCCTCGACGCGCTCGATCGCACCGCCGCCACGCTCGCGCTGCCCGACAGCCCGTATCTCTCCGACAAGGCGCTGACGACGCTGGTGGATGCCGCGGCCGACACCGTCGTCATCGAACCCCGTGCCCGCTCGCTGCGGCTGCTCTTGAACGGATCCAGGCCGGAGGGCTTCGCAAACCGCCCCCTCTCCCCCGAGTGCGAGCTGCCCGTGGCGCAGCGCGCCGGCACGGTGTCCCCCGCGGCGACCGCTCACGCGGGCACCGGCGTCACGGGGTGCTATCCGAAGGACGGCGGCGCGGTGCTGCTCCAGGTCCGCAGGAGTGGGGGCACGGTGTCGTCCCTGGACGGCGAGTCGCTCCTGTCCAACGCGCACCTGGCCGAGAACGGCAACGCGGCCCTCGGCATCGGACTCCTCGGATCCCGCACGACGCTCGTCTGGTACACGCCGACCATCGATGACAGCGACCTCAGCGCAGCGCCGACCCTCGGATCGCTCACCCCGCCGTGGGTGTCGCCCGTCATCGTCCTGCTGATCGTCGCGGGCATCGCCGCCGGCATCTGGCGCGGGCGCCGGTTCGGCCCGCTCGTGGCTGAGAATCTGCCCGTCACGGTCCGCGTGGGCGAGACCGCGGAGGGGCGCGCGCGGCTGTATGCGCGCACCCACGACGCCGCGCACGCCCTCGACCAGCTGCGCCACGGCGCGCGGCTGCGGATGGCGCGCCTGCTCGGCCTCGGGCCGGTCGCCTCGGAGGACGACCTCGCCGACGCGGTCGCCGCACGTCTCGGATCGGACCGCGCCACCGTCCACGGCATCCTGCACGACACCGTCCCTCACGGCGACCGCGACCTCGCGCGCCTCGCCGCCGACCTCAACGATCTCGAGGCCGCACTCCACGCGGCCGTCCGTCCCGGAGGCTCCTGATGACCGATCCCGCACCCGCATCCACCACCGCCGAGGCACCGGCGGCCGGCGACTCGTCGCTCCGCGAGGCGATGAACCGTGTCCGCCTCGAGGTCGGAAAGGCCGTCGTCGGGCAGGACGGCGCCGTCACCGGCCTGCTCATCGCCCTCCTCGCGCGCGGCCACGTGCTGCTCGAGGGTGTGCCGGGCGTCGCGAAGACGCTGCTCGTGCGCGCCTTCAGCCGAGCCCTCGGCCTCGACACGAAGCGCATCCAGTTCACGCCCGACCTCATGCCGGGCGACGTGTCGGGATCGCTCGTGTACGACGCCCGGACGGCGGAGTTCGAATTCCGCCCCGGACCGGTCTTCACGCACATCGTGCTCGCCGACGAGATCAACCGGACGCCGCCGAAGACGCAGGCGGCGCTGCTCGAGGCGATGGAGGAGCGCCAGGTCTCCACTGACGGCGTGACGCGCGCGCTGCCCGACCCGTTCCTCGTCGCGGCGACGCAGAACCCGATCGAGCACGAAGGCACCTACACGCTGCCCGAGGCCCAGCTCGACCGGTTCCTGTTGAAGCTCCTCATCGACGTCCCGGCGCGCGACGCCGAGATCGACGTCCTGCGCCGGCACGCCCAGGGCTTCCGGCCGCGCGAGCTCGACGGCATCGCCACGGTGGTCTCGACGGCGGAGCTGTCCGCGGCGCAGCAGGCGGCGGCATCCGTGGACGCGTCCGACGACGTGATCGCGTACATCGTCGACCTCGCGCGTGCGACGCGGCAGAGTCCGTCGGTGCAGCTCGGGGTGAGCCCTCGCGCCGCGACCTCGCTGCTGGCGACCGCCAAGGCCTGGGCGTGGCTGAACGGATCCCCCGGCATCACGCCCGACCACGTGCAGACGATGCTCGTGCCCACGTGGCGCCACCGCATCCGCCTGCAGCCCGAGGCCGAGCTCGAAGGCGTGTCTGTCGACGCGATCCTCTCCGCCGTGGTGCAGCAGACGCCCGTGCCCCTCTGATGTTCCTCACCGGCCGCCTCCCGCTCCTCGTCGCCCTCGGCGTCGTGCCCGTCGTGCTGCTCTCGCTCGCGGGTGCCCCGGCGTGGCTCGCGGCATCGGGCTGGCTCGCGCTGTGCGCGATCTTCGCGGGGGTGGATGCGCTGGCCGCTCCGTCGCCCCGCGCGCTCGAGCTCTCGCGCAAGCTGCCTGCGCGCACGCGGCTCGGCGAGCCCGTCGCCGCCCGCCTGCACGTGCGCAACGGCGGATCGCGACGCATCCACGGCCTGCTGCGGGATGCCTGGCAGCCCACCGCGGGTGCACCGCTTCGGCGCATCCGCATCGACGTGTCTGCCGGCGAGCACGAGACGTGCACCGTGCCCCTCCTGCCCCGCCGCCGCGGCGAGCTGCGGAGCGAATTCGTCGTCGTGCGGTCGAGCGGTCCGCTCGGGCTCGCCGGGCGTCAGACGGTCATTGGCGCGCCCGGCGCCCTGCGAGTGCTGCCGCCCTTCACCGCCAGGCGGCATCTGCCGTCAAGGCTCGCCCGGCTGCGCGAGCTCGACGGATCCACGAGCGTGCTCGTGCGCGGCGCCGGAACCGAGTTCGACTCCCTCCGGGAGTACGTCCGCGGCGACGATGTCCGGTCGATCGACTGGCGGGCGACCGCCCGCGCGGGCACGACGATGCTCCGCACGTGGCGTCCGGAGCGTGACCGGCACATCGTCGTGGTCGTCGACACCGGGCGCACGGCGGCAGCCCGCGTCGGCGACGGCGTCCGGCTGGACGCGGCCTTCGAGGCGACGCTGCTCCTCGCCGCGCTCGCCCAGCGCGCCGGAGACCACGTGCACGTCGTCCTGTTCGATCGCGTGACACGCGCGCGGGTCAGCCGCGTGGACGGCCCGGCACTGCTCCCGGCGCTCGTGGATGCCATGGCGCCCGTCGAACCGCAGCTCATCGACACGGACTGGGATGCAGCGTTCGCCGCGGTCCGCTCCCTCCACTCCCGCCCCGCGCTCGTCGTGCTTCTGACGGCGCAGGACGAGCCCGAGGCCGCCCGCGGGTTCCTCGCGAGCCTTCCGACGCTGGCCGGGTCGCACGTGCTCGTGGGAACGGCCTCCGACGACGACTCCGCCGACGCGCCGGGCGCGGCATCCATCGAGGATGTCTACCGGGCAGCCGCCCGAGAGCGGTCGCAGCACGACGCCGACCGCGTGGCAGCCGCGATCCGCCGCGCGGGAGCCGAGGCGATCACGGCATCGGCAGAGGATCTGCCGCCCCGTATCGCCGACCGCTATCTCGCGCTCAAGGCGCTCGGGCGTCTCTGACGCGGGCAGGGCGAACGCAGAACCGGCCCGGACGCAGGCGTTCGGGCCGGTTCGTGCAGGATCGGATCAGGGGTGCTCGGAGAGCGCCTCGTCCACCGTCACCGGGAGCTTGTCGTGCGTGTTCAGCAGGCGGAAGATGAGCGCCGCCACGATGCCGCCGACGATCGGGGCGAGGAAGTACAGCCAGTACGAGCCCCACGCGAAGTGGCCCGTGATCGAGAGCGCGAGCGCGACGGCCGGGTTGAACCCGCCGCCGGAGATCCCGCCGACCGCGACGGCGCCGACGAAGACCGTCGAGCCGATCGCCAGGCCGTAGAACGAGTTGTTCGCGTTGTCCTTCGACGTCGCGACGTTCAGCACCACGTAGACGAGCACGAGGGTCCAGAGCGCCTCGACGAGGAACGCCGGGCCGACCGAGATGTTCATCGGAGCCTTGGCGACGGGCCAGAGCACGAGGCTCAGAGACGCGCCGAGCGCCGCGCCGACCAGCTGAGCGATCACGTAGACGATGAGCGTCGCGACGGTGATCGCGCCGCGCAGCCACACGCCCACCGAGACGGCCGGGTTGAAGTGCGCGCCCGAGACGTGTCCCGTGGCGAAGACGAGGACCATCAGGACGAAGCCGATCGCGAGGGGCGTCAGGGCGCTCCCGCTGTTGACGGCGCCGATGATGGCGAAGACGAAGATGAATGTGCCGACGAACTCGGCGACAGCGCTGCGAAGCGTGCCCGTCATGAGGTTTCTCCTCTTGTCAGAACGAGACGCGGAAGGGCGCGTCACAGGGTACCCAAAGAGAGTAGCCGACTGTCAGCGCTCTCCCAGGGACGCTCGCCGCGTACGGGTGAGTTCGGGGATGCGGCGCCTGCCCGCGTTTCGGCCATGTCGGGCCTGCGGCTCATGGATTGATCCACTACCGTCGATGCGGGGTCCTCTCCCCGCCGTCCCCCGAAGGAGCTTGCATGAGCGATTCCCCCCGCACGGCGCCGGCCTCGCCTTCGGCGTCGGGCAGCGGCACTGGCAGCGCTCTCATCGCCGAGGCGTTCGGATCGTTCCTGCTGGTCCTCGCGCTCGTGTCCACCGCCCTCTTCGCCGCAGGGTTCGGCGAGGGGACGCCGGCCGCGGACAAGGGCGTGGGCTTCCTCGGCATGTCGTTCGCCGTCGGGCTCGCCATGATCGGCGGGTACTACGCGTTCGGCCCGATCTCGGGAGGCCACTTCAACCCCGCGATCACCCTGGGTCTCGCCGCAGGCGGCCGCTTCCCGTGGCGCCGGGTGCCCGGCTATGTCATCGCCCAGGTGGTGGGCGCGGCGATCGCCACCACGGTCATCGTGCTCATCGCGCTCACCGGGCCCGCCGGCTGGCTGAAGACGGTGCAGGACGCCGGCTTCGCCTCCAACGGCTGGGGCGACCACTCCCCGGCGGGTTTCGGCTTCGGCGGGGCGGTGATCGTCGAGCTCCTGTTCACGGCGCTGCTCGTCATCGTCTTCCTCGGGGTCACCCACCCCGCCCGCGGCACACGGCTCGCGGGTGTCGCGATCGGGCTCACCCTGACCGCCATCCACCTGGCGACGATCCCGATCGACTTCACCTCAGTCAATCCGGCGCGATCCATCGCCACGGCGATCTACGGCGGAAGCGAGGCGCTCGCGCAGCTCTGGGTGTTCATCGTCTTCCCGATCGTCGGCGCGCTCGTCGCCGGCTTCGCCTACAAGGGGCTGTTCGACGTGGCCGCCGACGGCGGCATCACGCAGGCCGACTGAGGCGGATCAGCCCGCGACGAGGCGCTCCGTCCCGCGCTCGTACTCCGTGAGGTCGCCCGACTCGCCTGCTCGGTAGGCGAGCCGCCCGATCACGAGCATGTAGACGAGGAACGCGGCGAGCGCGGTCGCGCCGATCGCGAGCTTGACCTGCCACGGCCACTCCCGGGGAGTGACGAAGCCCTCGATGCAGCCTGAGACGGCGAGGGTGCCGATGACGCCCACGGCGATGGTCGCGAGCGACCGCCCGGCGGCCGCCAGCGCCTCGCCCCTCGAGCGCCGGCCCGGCGCGACCCACGCCCAGAACACGTGGAGTCCCGCAGCCGCCGCCACGAAGATGCTCGTGAGCTCCAGCAGCCCGTGCGGTGCGATGAACTGCAGCAGGATGTCGCCCTTGCCGTACGCGATCATCACGGCGGAGACCGAGCCCACCCCGACGGCGTTCTGCATCACGACGTAGATCGGCCAGATGCCGGTGATCCCGAACAGCACGCACTGCGCGGCGATCCACGCGTTCTTCGTCCACACCGTCGCGGCGAACACGCCGTTCGGGTTCTCGCGGTAGTAGTCGACGAAGTCCTGCTCGGCGAGCTTCTGCAGCTGCGCCTTCGAGCCGAGGGAGGCGAGGGCGGCCGCATCCTGTGAGATCCAGAACGCCGTGAGGCACGCGACGATCCCGAAGCCGACCGCGATGGCCAGCGTCGTCCAGCGCACGCGGTAGAGCGCCGCCGGAAGCTGGTGGGCGAAGAACCGCGGCACCTGCCGCAGGACGTTGTCGGGCGAGCCCGTGAGGCGCAGGCGCGCCCGCGCGAGGAGCGTCGAGACGTGGTCGCCCTCGACGGTCCGGCCTGCCGACGTCTTGATGTCGGCGAGATCGGCCGAGGCCGCCCGGTACCGGGTGACCAGCTCGTCGACCTCCGCCCCGCTGAGGCTGCGCTTGCGACCGAGCTCGTCCAGGCGCGCCCACTCGTCGCGGCGCACGGCGACCAGGGCGTCGAGGTCCATGCGGTTTACTGTAGCCATGCCCGCACCGGTCGCGATCGCCCAGGACGAGATCCTGACCGGCGAGGCCGTCGCCCTCGACGTTCAGCCCATCGGCTTCTTCCTGCGCGCGCTCGGGCTGGCGATCGACATGGTGGTGAGCATCGCCGTGCTGCTCCTGTTCGTGTGGGCGACGGGCTGGATGCAGAGCCTCGGCGTCCTGGACGCGTCCACCGGCCGCATCCTGATGCTCGTGGTGGTCGTCCTGGTCACCGTCGTCGTCCCGACGACGGTGGAGACCCTGTCGCACGGCCGCAGCCTCGGCAAGCTCGCGGTGGGCGGCCGGATCGTGCGCTCCGACGGCGGCGCCGCCGGTTTCCGGCATGCCTTCATCCGGGCGCTCGTCGGCGTCTTCGAGATCTGGATGACGCTCGGCGTCGTCGCCGCGGTCACCGGCGCGTTCACCCCGCGCTCGCAGCGGCTGGGCGACCTGACCGCCGGCACCTACAGCGAGCGCACCCGCACCCCGAAGCTGCCGGCCGCGGGATCGGGTCTTCCGGCCGGACTCGAGCCGTGGGCCGTGACGGCGGACGTCGCCCGACTGCCCGATGCACTGGCGCGCCGCTGCGCGCAGTTCGTCCGTCAGGCCGATCGCATGGAGCCGGCCGCACGCGCGCGGCTCTCGGCATCCCTCGCCGCCGAGGCCGTCCGCTTCACCTCTCCCGTGCCGCCGGTCGATGCGGAGACATTCGTCCGCGCCGTCGTGGCCGTGCGACGCGCCCGCGAGCAGCGTGCGCTCGAGCTCGAGGGCGTGCGCGTCCAGGAGCTGCTGAAGGGCGTGCGGTAGGCGCTCTCAGTACCGGTAGTGGTCGAGCTTGTACGGCCCATCGATCGGCACGCCGATGTACGACGCCTGCTCCTCGGTGAGCGCGGTCAGCTGGACGCCGAGCGCATCGAGGTGCAGACGCGCCACCTTCTCGTCGAGCGCCTTCGGCAAGACGTGCACCCCGAGCGCGTAGGCGTCGCGGTGGGCGTAGAGCTCGATCTGGGCGAGCACCTGGTTGGCGAAGGACGCGCTCATCACGAACGACGGATGACCGGTCGCGTTGCCGAGGTTCAACAGGCGGCCCTCGCTGAGGACCAGGATGCTGCGCCCCGTCGGCAGTCGCCACTCGTGCACCTGCGGCTTGATCTCGATGCGCTCGACGCCGGGGACGGCGGCAAGGCCCGCCATGTCGATCTCGTCGTCGAAGTGGCCGACGTTGCCGACGATGGCGAGATGCTTCATGGAGAGCATGTGGTCGACGGTGACCACACGCGTGTTGCCGGTCCCCGTGATGACGATGTCGACATCGCCGATCACATCGTCCAGGCGCGCCACCTGGTAGCCGTCCATCGCGGCCTGCAGCGCGCAGATCGGGTCGATCTCGCCGACGATGACACGCGCGCCCTGGCCGCGCAGCGCCTCGGCCGCGCCCTTCCCCACGTCGCCATAGCCGACGACGAACACCGTCTTGCCGCCGATCAGCACGTCGGTCGCGCGGTTGATCCCGTCCGGAAGCGAGTGACGGATGCCGTACACGTTGTCGAACTTCGACTTCGTCACCGAGTCGTTGACGTTGATCGCGGGGAACAGCAGGTCACCGGATGCCGCGAGCTCGTAGAGGCGGTGCACGCCGGTCGTCGTCTCCTCCGTCACGCCGAGGAGGCCGTCGGCCATCCGCGTGAACCGCTGCGGGTCGCGCGCAAGCGAGGCGCGGAGCGTCTCGAGAACGATGCGGTACTCCTCGGACGCACCGTCTGCCGGCTCGGGGACGGCCCCGGCCTTCTCGAACTCGACGCCCTTGTGCACGAGCAGGGTGGCGTCTCCGCCGTCGTCGAGGATCATGTTGGGACCGTCGAAGCCCTCCGCCGTCCAGTCGAAGATGCGGTCGGCGAGCTGCCAGTACTCCTCGAGCGTCTCGCCCTTCCACGCGAACACCGGAACGCCCTGCGGCTCATCGACGGTGCCCGTCGGCCCGATCACGACCGCCGCGGCAGCCTCATCCTGTGTGGAGAAGATGTTGCAGCTCGCCCAGCGCACCTGCGCGCCCAGGGCGACGAGCGTCTCGATGAGCACCGCGGTCTGCACGGTCATGTGCAGGGAGCCGGCGATGCGCGCGCCCTTCAGCGGCTTGCTCTGGCCGAACTCGGCGCGCAGAGCCATGAGCCCGGGCATCTCGTTCTCGGCCAGGCGCAGCTGATGGCGGCCCGCCTCGGCGAGGGAGAGGTCGCGCACGGCGTAGTCGATGCGGGAGGAAACGTCGGTCTGAGGCATCCCGCCATTCTCCCACGCGGGCGCGTCGCGCCGGAGTGCAGGGGATGCCGCGGCTACAGGCGCATCGTCTCGTGGCGGATGACGACCCACCCCCGGGGTACGGACAGCCGATCGGTGTGCAGTGCGCACAGGTCGTGCGCGTGCGGGTCGGCCTCGCGTCCGAGCGGTCCGATGGCGGCCATCTGGTCGGCGTAGTCGTACGTCAGGGTCGCCACGGCCTCCTTGGAGCATCCGACCTTGGAACACTGTCTCTCGCGCATCGGCACCACGCTAGCGGGCCTGTCCGACACCGGCGGCGAGCCGCGCCGTCCGCTCCGTCCGAGTGCCACGCGGCCGCCGCCTCCGACGGCGCCTCGGCCTAGGATGGTCGCATGCTGCGACGCCGGACGAGCCGAACCACGGCGGCGCCTGCTGCGCGTCCATCCCGCCACGGGCGGCACGGACGCGAGGGCCGCAGCCCGGTCGTGCGACCGCCGCTGCCGCCCCTCGAGACGCGGATCGACCGCTTCGACCTCGCCGTCGGCACCGCCGCGGAATTCCTCCGCTCGGCGTGGCCGGAGCTGCGCGATGTGCGTTTCGAGATCGGCGATCTGCCTCCCGCCGTCGAGGGCGACGGCATCCCGCGCTGGACGGTGTCGTCCGCGGAGAAGCGCATCATCCTCTACCGCATCCCGATCGAGCGCCTGTCGCACCTGCATCGCAACGACGACCTGCACCGGCGCATGGTGATCGAGGCGAGCGTCTTCCGTGCGGCGGCCGAGTACCTCGACCGCGACCCCTGGGACCTCGGCCCCGAGCGCTTCCACTTCTGAGACGAGCCGTCAGCCCGAGTACACGTCGATGCTCGCCGCGGCGGCGGCGCCCGGCCAGACCGGGATGTCGGCGAGCGCACCGGCGCCGGTGAGGGTGACCGCCGCCCGGATGCGCGCGCCGTTCTGGGGGTCGAGGGTGAACGACGACCGCGCCGCGACCGAGACATCGATCGTCTGACCGGCAGGGACCGTGAGCGAGCGCGCCGATGACCCGTCCACGGGCGTCAGCTTCACAACCGCGGCCTTCGTCCCCGGGTTCGCGATCGACACCACGGTCGACGGACCGTCCGGGACCGTGACGAGAGTGGATGCCGACACCTCCGGCACCGCCGGGTACCACGCGAAGTCCGATCCCGCGGCGAAGCCGGTGGTGGACCACACCGCCGCGACGACGCGGGCGTCCGAATCGACGCGCACGGTGTGCCGACCCGGCGCGAGGTTGGACAGCGCGACCTCGGCGGGGACCCCCGCCTGCAGCGGCACGCTCTGGCGCGACTCGCTGACGCCCGACATGCTCAGCACTGTCACGGTCGCAGTCGACGTGGACGTCGTGGACAGCAGCCGCAGCACCGTGGTCGGGTTGTCGTTCGATCCCGTCGTCGGCGAGGCCGCGACGGTGACACCGGGGATGACCTGCGTGCGCTCCGCGGTCTGGACGGCGGTCACCTGGTCGACACCCCCCGGGACCAGCGTCCGGGTGATGCTCGCCTGGAGGGCTGCCCGCACCGGCGCCCCGGAGGCCGAGACGTGCACGACGGGCGCCTCCTCGCCGAGGATGAGGCCGGCGAGCGGCACGACCCGCTCCGTCCCCGGAGGGATGACGAGGGTGCCCCCCGGGGGCACCTGGCCACCCGACGCTCCGTACACGGTGAGCTGGACGGTGGCGGGAACGGCACCGGGGTTCGCCAGCCGGACGAGGTCGGATGCACCGGTGGTGCTCGCGCCCCCGACCAGCCACGACTCGAGACGCGGCTCCTGGCACGAGGAGGCGGCGAAGCCGGTGAGGTCGTCCGACTGCACCGTCGCAGAGCCTGCGCCGGAGATGATCGAGCGAGCGCTGCCCACGGGCGGCGCCGTCAGGACGGGCGCGCCGCCGTTCGTGAGGCCCGGTAGGCTGACCGCGCTCTGCCGGGGCGCCGGCAGCCCGGCCGGGGCGGCGGTCGTGAGCCTCTCGGGCGCAGCCACCGCGAGCGCAGCGGCGTTCTGCGCGTTGCGGCCGAGGGCGAGGAGCGGGCCCCCGCAGACGAGGACGGTGTCGGTCGGCGCAGGGGTCGCGGTGACGCTCACCGGCTTCTGCGTGTGCGTGGGCCACGGGATCGCGACGGCCGCGGCGACGGCGATCACGAAGACGGCGGAGGCGAGCACCCCGGCCAGGACGCGGGCGCCCGTGGTGGCGAGCCGAAGCATGCGACGGTCGCTCATCGCGCCTCCTGCCCGTGGGGCCCGACGACGCGCGGGGCGCGGCGGGCGGCGCGACGCGAGGCGCGCGTCGGGATGGCGAGGAGCAGCGCAACCAGCAGCACCCCGAGCTGCAGCGCGGCGATGACGACAGCGGTGCGCTGCGGGTCGTCGGCCGGCTCGGCCCGGGCTGCGACGGTGCGCCCGACGCGCCACAGCGTGCCCTTCTCGGTGGTTCCCACCTGCTCGAGTCCGTCGCGCTGATCGAGCGACGTCTTCACCTGCATGCTCAGCGCGCGCGCCTGGTCGGACTCGTCGCTCGGGGGCGGTGCGAGCACGATGAAGCCGATGCCCCGCGCGGCAAGTCGCGCGACGACGTCGGGCGAGGTGCTGGTCACGAGATCCGCCGTCAGCGCGGCGATCTCCCGGTCCGCCGGTGTGGCCGATGGTGTGGACGCCTGGATGGTGGAGTGGCCGGCGAGGGTCTCGCTGCCGCCCCAGATCACATCGGATGCGGCGGCACCGCTCTCGAGGGGCGTGATCGTGAACGTGCCGACCTGTGCATCCTGCCGCCCCTCCGCGGCCACGTATGCGGGAAGCGTCGAGGCGGGACCGTTGGTCAGGAGCGCCGTGCCACGCGTGGCGGAGGTCAGGGCGGGGAACGCCACCACGGCCAGGGCCGCCATGACGAGCACGGCGACCGCGGTGCGCACGAGCCGCACGCGCGCGGCGAGGCCCGCGTCGAGGAAGACGAGGGCGGCGCCGAGCGCTCCGATCCAGGCGAGACTCAAACCGGCGCCCGGCCAGACCGCCACGGCGATGTCGGCCGACGCGGCGACGGCGATGGCGGCGGCGGCGAAGGCGGTGCCGATGCCGAGCGCGCTGATGACGAGGAGGACGATGCCGGCCGCCCAGCGCGATGTGAACGGTGCGAGCAGCGCGAGGATGGCGATCGGCGCGATGAGCAGCGGCACCCACCAGGTCACCGTGCCCCAGCCCCATTCATGAAGGAGCGCGCCCCATCCGCCCGGGTCGGCGGTCGGGAAGCCCGCGGCCAGCAGCGCGCGGCCGTGGACGGTTGCCGCCACCTGGGGTCCCGGCCACGTGAGACCGGGATCGGCGAGCAGCCCCCACGGGTTCCCGGCCCGCAGCTGGTGCCACACCAGCGGCAGCACGACGAGCACCGTCGGGGCGACGAGCCACAGCACGCGAGCGAGCCCGCGACCCGAGCGGACGACCGCGGTCAGCACGATCATCCCGAGCCAGATGACGATGACGGCGGGCGCGAGCGACGGCGAGCACGCGACGACCGCCGCGACGACGATGGATGCCGCCCCCGCGGCCGCCCACGACCGGTGCGCCACGGAGCCGGCGAACAGCGCCCACGGCAGCAGCAGATGCACGAGGACGCCCGTGGGCCGCCCGTCGATCAGCGCCGCGAGGAAGGTCGGAGCCAGCGCCCACGCGACGCCGGCGAGAATGCGCAGGATCGACCGCTCGGTGATCCGGGTCGCGGCGAACCAGCCGCCGAGCACCGCGAGAGGCAGCGCCAGGATCCACAAGAGCACCATGGCGCGCGAGGGGTCGACGGGTGAGAGCGATCCGATGAGCGCGATGACGCCGGCGAACGGGTCGGCAGGCATCGCGCCGTCAAGGCCGGTGCTGCGCAGCCCGTAGGCGGCATCCGCCCACAGCCTGGCGACCGTCGCGGCCAGCGGCTGCAGCGCGCCGCCGCCGAGCACCGGCCACGCCAGGAGCGCGGGGAAGGCGGCGATCGACAGCACCAGCGCTCCCAGCACGATCCAGGCGCCTCCCCCGGTGAAGAAGCGCAGGTCGCTGCGTACGACCCCGTCGTCGGCGGACCCGTCGTCGGCATCCGCGTCGAAGCGCTCGCGCAGCTGCGCGCGGGTGACGCGCAACGGCGCGAGCCGCGTCCACGGGATCTCGCGCGTGCGACGGATGCGGGCGCGCGCCCGTGCGATCTGATCCACGCGGACGAGCGCCACGAACGCGGCGCCCCACTCGGGAAGCACACGCGCGGGGGTCTTCGCGACGAGCGCGACCATCGTGCGCCAGAGCGCGAGCGGCAGCAGCGAGAGCCAGTGCACGGGAACAGCCACGACCGGCGCGTAGGCGAGCCGTCGCTGAAGCTGCGCACGGCGCTGTGCGTAGACGTTGTGGCGGCGGCGTGTGCCGTCCGACGGCATCGGCAGTCCGGCGGCGCCGTCTCCTGCCACGGCCACGATCGCACTCGGCACCAGGCTCACGCGGGAGCCGAGGAGCCGCGCGCGTACCGAGAGGTCCAGACCCTCATCGGCGCCCGCGAGCCCGCGGTCGAGGCCGCGCAGACGTCTCCAGGCACCGGAGCGCACGAGCATCCCTCGCACGTCCGCGCCGAGCACGTCCTCGTCGGCGTCGCGCTGGCCCTGATCGAGCTCGCCGTCGGAGAGGCCGACAGCACGCCCGTAACGGGTCATGCTCACGCCCAGCGACGCGATCTCCGTCCGGTCATCCCAGCGCACGAGCTTGGGCGCGGCGATGGCGACCGAGGGGGCGAGCTCGAGGACCCCGAGGAGTCGC
Organism: Microbacterium sp. sgz311019; assembly: GCF_056135325.1. Lineage (NCBI taxonomy): Bacteria > Bacillati > Actinomycetota > Actinomycetes > Micrococcales > Microbacteriaceae > Microbacterium > Microbacterium sp. sgz311019. Next base: position 92,818 of record NZ_JBWAXO010000003.1, read on the forward strand.
GCAAGGGTCTCGGACTCCGGGGCGGTGTCCTGCGCCAGAAGCCAGACGGCCGCGCCGTCGCGGACGTCGTCATCGCGGCCCTCGTCGGGCGCATCGCCGTCGCCGCGGCGGCCGATGTCGAGAGCGGCGGCGAAGCTCGTACCGGCCGGCGCGGTGACGATGGACGCCGACCCGGATGCTGCGGCGGTCGCCAGCGTTTCGTCCGATCCGCAGAGCACGACCGTGACCGCATCGGGGCGACGGGTCTGCGCATCCACGGCGCGCAGCGTGCGCTTCAGATGGAACGCCGCAGGCGCGCGACCATCGGGACGAACGACGATGAGGGCATGAACTCGGGCGGGCATGGCCCCGCCAGACTATGCGCGGCCGCGCGCCGCCCCGGGCGCACGCGCCGCGGAGCGTCAATCACGCGCGACGCTTGAGCTTGCGCCGTTCGCGCTCGCTGAGTCCTCCCCAGATGCCGAAGCGCTCGTCGTTGCGCAGCGCGTACTCGAGGCATTCCGATCGCACGTCGCACGAGGTGCAGACGCGCTTCGCGTCACGCGTGGAGCCGCCCTTCTCCGGGAAGAACGCCTCCGGATCGGTCTGCGCGCAGAGCGCGTCGGTCTGCCAGGCGAGCGCATCGTCGTCTTCGAGATGCGGTTTGCGCACCGCATCCAGGCGCCGCACCCCGGGAACGCCGAGATCGACTGGATCGACGAACCAGTCCTCAGGTGCACCGGAGCGATATTGTGAGACCCCCATCTCGCTTCCCCCTCTGTACGACTCCCCGTGCCGTGTCCCCCGGACCCCGACACCTACCGGCAGATGCGCCGATACGGATAATTACACCGTTGTGATTCGCCGAGGTCAAGTCGCGGATACTAAAGCCTCATCTCGGAGTTGAACCTTCATGACGCGCCGTCGGCGTGTCACGATCCGGGCACGCCGCATCGGGCTCCGCCCATCCCCTCGCGATAGCCTGTGTGCACGATGGCGGTCTTCACGAAGCACCCCGTGTCGGCTCCGCCGACACCGCCGGTCCGCGAGACGACCGGCCACCTCATGCTGCGTGCATGGTGCATCTTCGTCCTGTTCCTCGCGGTGAGCGGGGTCGCGTGGGTCAACGCCTTCGGCGCCGTCGTGGCGGGAGCGGTCGCCATCGCGAGCGGCGTCGTCACGATCGTGCTGTGGGCGACGCTCCGCCCGTTCATCCAGTGGCGGCGGCTGCCATGGGTGGTGTTCGCCTACGTCGCGTGGGCGACCCTGTCCATCGCCTGGTCGGCGTGGCCGGGCGTGTCCGCGCTCACCTGGCTCATGCTCGCGATCACGACGCTGCAGGCGCTGTTCGTCGGGGCCGCGCTGACGTGGCGGGAGCTCGTGCGCGCCATCAGCTCCGCGCTCAAGTGGGCGCTCGGCCTGTCCCTGCTGTTCGAACTCGTCGTCGGCATCTTCGTCCGCGGCCCGGTGCTCCCCGGATTCGAGCGTCCGACCGAGCACCACGACCCCATCGTCTACTGGTCGCGCGGCAACATCTTCAACTCCGGACGGATGCAGGGCATCTGGGGCAACGCGAACCTCCTCGGCGTCGTGGCGCTCCTCGCGATCATCGTGTTCGCGATCCTCTACGCCGCCCGCTCCCCCCGCCGGCCGATGCTGATCGTCTGGATCGCGATCTCCGCGTTCTTCTTCGTCCGCGCGGGATCCGCGACGACGTATCTCTCGGCCGTCGTCGTCGCGGTCGTCCTGGTCACGATCCTCCTCATGCGCACCACGAAGCGCCCTGGCGAGCGCACGCGCTACTACATCGCGTACGCGGTCGTCGGGATCGGCGGCCTTCTCGCGGTCATCCTCTGGCGCACGGAGCTCTTCACCCTCCTCGGCCGCAACTCCGATCTCACCGGTCGCGAGACCATCTGGGCGGCCGTGCTCTCGCGCGCATCCGAGCGTCCGTTCGCCGGGTGGGGATACGCCTCGCCGTGGATCGCCGGCGACCCGCACTTCGACCGCTGGATCATCGACCACGGCCAGACCGTCATGCAGGCGCACAACATGTGGATCGACCTGTTCCTCCAGCTCGGCGTCGTCGGAGTCCTCCTCATGGCGGGCGTCTACCTCGCCTACATCTGGCGGGCCTGGTTCTTCGCGGTCGACCGGCCGCGCTGGGACCTCGACGCCGATCGCCCCTACTCCCCTCTCACGCTGCTCCCCTCGCTCGTCGGCGCCGTGCTCATCGTGCAGGGCCTCGCCGAGTCCGGCCCCCTCATCCTGTGGGGCTGGATGTTCGTCGTGATGTTCGGCTTCAAGATCAAGCAGGCCCCCGTGATGGGCCAGGGGCCGGCGGAGGTCGGCGCGGCGATCGAGCGCGGAGAGGCCGTGCCCGCCGATGCCGCTGCGCCGGCGGAGGGCCCAGGGGACCCCGCATCCGCCCCCGCCGATCCGTCTCCCGGATCCGAGCCGCCCGCGCCCGCCGCGGGAGCGGGCTCATGAGGGCCTGCACGCCGTGAGCACACCTGCGCACGGCCATCGGCCGATGCACTACCTCGCGGAGGTGCTGCGCTCCGCCGATCTCGCCCGCGCCTACACCCTGAGCGCCCTCGCCGCCGTGTTCGGCGGCTACGCGATCGAGCACACGACCAGCACCGTCACGTACGTCACGATCATCGTCGGGCTCGTCGCGATCGGCATCGGGATGCTCGTCGCCCGCCGCCGCGAGCTCTCGATCGCGAGGTTCGCCCCGCTCTCCGTCATCGCATTCCTCGGGTGGGCGCTCGCCAGCGCGTTCTGGAGCTCGGACACCCAGGCCACCGTCATCCGCTGGTTCTCCATCAGCGCGCTCGCGGTGATGGCGATCGTCATCGCCCATGTGCGCGACACGCTCCAGACGGCACGGGCGCTCGGGGATGTCATGCGCGTGCTGCTGTCTATCTCGCTCGTGCTGGAGATCATGTCGGGGATCCTGCTCGACATCCCGTTCACGTTCCTCGGCATCCAGGGGAACATCGCCTCCCTCGGGCCGATTCAGGGCATCTTCGGAACGCGCAACCTGCTCGGCTTCTACGCCGTCATCGCGCTCATCACGTTCCTCATCGAGTGGCGGACGTCGTCCGTGTCCGCGGGCGTCTCCATCTACTCGGTCGTCCTGGGCGGCGTGCTGGCCGTGCTCTCGGATTCGCCGACCGTGGTGGTGCTCGGGGTGTCGGTGGCCGCGGCCGCGGGCGTCCTCGTGCTCGTGCGGCACACGGTGCCGTCGCGGCGAGCCCCCCTCCAGTGGGGGTTGGGGGCGGTCGTCGTCATCGGCCTCATCGCGGCGTACTTCATGCGACAGCCGATCGTGCAGATCATGGGCGCCGGCACGGACTTCTCCCTCCGCACCAACCTCTGGCGCACGGCGATCACCTACTCCGGCTTCTACCCCGTGCAGGGCTGGGGATGGTTCGGCCCGTGGGACCCCGAGCACTTCCCCTTCAACGTCATCAACCTCGTGCTGGGCGACAAGAACGCATCGGCGCTCAACGCGTACATCGACGTGCTGCTCCAGCTCGGCTGGGTGGGACTCCTGCTCTTCCTCACCCTCGCCGGCATCGCGCTGGTCCGGTCGTGGCTCGTGGCGAGCGAGCGGCGGTCGGTCGTCTACGCGTGGACGCCTCTCATCCTCGTCACCCTCCTCATCGACTCGCTCTTCGAGAGCTTCACCCTCATGAGCGCCGGCTGGGTCATGCTCGTGCTCTGCGCCGCACGCGCCGGCCAGTCCCGCTCCTGGCGCGACCGCATCGAGATCGACCAGCCCTCGGCGAATCTCCCCACCGAGTAGCGCGTATGCCCTCGCCGGTCCGCCACAGGCGGCCAGGATAGGATGTGCTCCGCCATGCCTCTCGTCTCCGAAACTCCCCGCGTGACCGAATCCACCCCGTTCGACCCGGCATCCGCGACGATCGTCGTCGTCACGTACAACCGCTCGGGCCTGCTGACGCGCCTGCTCGAGAGCCTGACGGTGATGGACCCGAAGCCGGGCCACGTCGTCATCGTCGACAACGCCTCGATCGACGACACGACCGAGGTCGTGGACTCGTTCCGCGACCGCGTCGGGACCGAGATCGTCTACCGCCGTCTTGAGGAGAACACCGGCGGCTCGGGCGGATTCAGCGAGGGGATGCGGGTCGCCTACGAGCTCGGATCGACCTGGATCTGGCTCATGGACGACGACGTCGAGGTCATCCCCGACGGCCTCGCCAAGATGGGCGCCTGGGCGCCGCGATTCAAGAGCATCCAGGGACGCCGCTACGACTACGACGGCAGCCCGTTCTACTGGCAGTACCGCATCGCGGAACCACTCGCCATTCCGATCCCCTATGCGCCGTCGGGCTTCGACGAGACGCGCTACAAGGTCATGAACAGTGGATGCTTCGAGGGCATGTTCATCCACCGCGACATCGTCCAGCAGATCGGCCTGCCTGACCCGCGCTTCTTCATCTATTGGGACGACCAGACCTACGGCTGGCTCGCGTCCCGCCGGACCACCTCCGTGATCGTCGACGACTTCGTCCTTCGTCGCACGCGAGAGATCCGCCAGTGGGACATGGGCATCCGGCACCTGAACGCCTCGAGCGATGCGTACCGGTACTACATCATGCGCAACCGCGCGATCATCAAGCAGTACTACCGCTCAGCCGGCGTCTACCGCCCCGCGCTGTTCGCGGCGGGTACGGCGCTCACGTTCGGCAAGGAGCTCATCCGGCTCGTCGCCGTCGAGCGCAAGTTCCGCGGTACCTCGAACCTGTGGAGGGGCCTGCGCGACGGCGGGAAGATCGCGCGAGACGCGGCGTGGCAGCCCATGCCGCCCCTCGCGGCCTGACGGCCGCCGGACTCAGTTGTAGTCGGTGTTGTAGCGGTCGAGGACCTCGGCGAGCGGCGCATCCATCGCCAGCCGGCCCTTGTCGAGGTAGAGGCCGCGCGTGCAGAACCGGCGCAGGTCGCTCTCGTTGTGGCTGACGAAGAAGAGGGTGCGTCCGTCGGCTAGCAGCTCGTCGATGCGGCGGTAGCACTTCTCGCGGAAGGCCTTGTCGCCGACGGCCAGCACCTCGTCGACCAGCAGGATCGGCTCCTCGAGCTGCGACACGACCGAGAAGGCGAGTCGCACCTTCATCCCGTTCGACAGGTGCTTGTACGGCGTGTCGATGAAGTCGCCGAGCTCCGCGAAATCGATGATGCCATCGAAGCGACGCGCGATCTCGTCCCGGCCCATCCCGTGGAGGCCGGACGTGAGCCTGATGTTCTCGCGCACGGTGAGGTCGCCGACGAACCCGCCGGTGATCTCGATCAGCGGCGCCACGCCGCCGTTCACCTGGACACGACCCTCGTCGGACAGGAGCACTCCGGCGACGAGCTTCAGGAGGGTGGACTTGCCCTGCCCGTTGCGGCCGACCACACCGATCGACTCGCCCTGGTGGACGTCGAACGTGACCTCGCGGAGAGCCCAGAACTCGTCGGGTGCGACCCGACGCGATGAACCGCCGAACAGATCCTTGATGCTGCGGCGGCCGCGCCGGTTGCGCCGGAAACGGATGCCGAGGTCGCGCACCTCGATGGCGGGACGCTCCATCACAGCTCCTTCAACACGGGTCGCTCAAGGGACCGGAACACGAAGACTCCGGCGATCAGGAAGGCGAACGACACGATGAAGCTCGCGACGACGGCCGCAGCATCCCACTGGGCGGGGAAGAACGCGACCCGGTACATCGTGAAGATGCCCGAGAGCGGATTGAAGATCGCGATCGATTTGAAGATCGGAGGAAGGTCGTGCATGCCGTAGATGATCGGCGACACATAGAAGAGGGCACGGAGCACGAGGCGCGTCGTCCGCTCGAGGTCCTTCCATAGGACGCACAGCGGCGCGACGATCAGGCCGAGCCCCACCAGGAGGACGGCCTGAAGGATGACGGCGACCGGGAACCACACCACCTGCCACGTCAGATGCGCTCCGGTGAATATCGCGAAGACGACGAGTACGGGAAGCGAGTAGATGAACTCGATTCCCTTGCTGAGCACGATCCGGTTCATCCAGATCGACCGAGGGATCGCTGTTGAGCGCACCAGGCGCCCGTCCTTGTTGAAGGCTGTCGTGAAGTCACTCACCGCCGCGTTGAACCACACCCAAGGCAGCAGCGCGGACAGGAGGAACACGATGTACGGCTGGTCGCCCACGTGGCCCTTGTGGAACACCTGTGTGAACACGAACCAGTAGATGACGCTCATCACAAGCGGGTCGAGCACCGACCACAGGTATCCGAGCGCACTCGTCGCGTAGCGGACGCGGAGGTCGCGCGCCGAGAGCAGCCACAGAGAGTAGAGGTAGCGCCGGGGCGAGCCGGGCGCGCCGACGGCTGTGGCTGAAGTCACGCAGACGAGTCTAGGTGGAGGCTCAGGATGCTTCTGCGCCCGCGAGCTGGTTGCTCCACATCGACAGCGCCGATCCGATCGCCATGTGCATGTCGAGGTACTGGTACGTGCCGAGGCGGCCGCCGAAGAGGACGTCCTTCTCCCCCTTGGCCAGCTCGCGGTACGCGAGCAGGCCGGCACGGTCCTCAGCAGTGTTCACCGGATAGTAGGGCTCGTCCTCACGGGACGCGAAGCGCGAGAACTCCCGCATGATGACGGTCTTGTCCGCGGGGTATCGGTCGGCGCGCTCGGGGTGGAAGTGGCGGAACTCGTGGATGCGGGTGTAAGGGACGTCCGCATCCGCGTAATTCATGACCGACGTGCCCTGGAAGTCCCCGACATCCAGCACCTCCTGCTCGAGGTCGATCGTGCGCCATGAGAGCGCGCCCTCGGCGTAGTCGAAGTAGCGGTCGACAGGGCCGGTGTACACGACGGGCAACTGTCCGACGGTCGCCCTCTTGCTGAGCGGCTGCGACTCGTCGAAGTAGTCGGTGTCGAGCTTCACGTCGATGTTGGGATGGTCGGCCATCCGCTCGAGCCACGCGGTGTAGCCGTCGGTGGGCAGACCCTCCCATGTGTCGTTGAAGTAGCGGTTGTCGTACGTGTAGCGGACAGGCAGCCGGCTGATGACCTCGGCGGGCAGGTCTTTGGGGTCGGTCTGCCACTGCTTACCGGTGTAGTCACGGATGAACGCTTCGTAGAGCGGCCGGCCGATGAGCCCGATGCCGCGCTCCTCGAGGTTCGCGGCATCCTTCGCGTCGAACTCGCCAGCCTGCTCGTGGATCAGAGCACGCGCCTCGTCGGGGGTGTAGGCAGCATTGAAGAACTGGTTGATCGTGCCGAGGTTGATCGGCAGCGGGAACACGACGCCCTTGTGGTTCGTGTAGACGCGGTGCACGTAGTTCGTGAACGTGGTGAAGCGGTTGACGTACTCCCACACTCCGGGGTTGGAGGTGTGGAACAGATGGGCCCCGTACTTGTGGACCTCGATGCCTGTCGTCGGCTCGTCCTCGCTGTAGGCATTGCCACCGATGTGAGGACGACGGTCGATCACGGTGACTTTGCGGCCGGATGCGGCGGCGCGCTCGGCGATCGTGAGACCGAAGAAGCCGGAGCCGACGATGAGGAGGTCCATACGGCTATTTGCCCTTTGTCGAACAGGCCGCTTGCATGCGCGGTCGGCGGAGGGTCCGCCGACCTTGAAGTCTACGCAGGCGTAAGACCGGCAGCCGAGAATCACGGCCCGCACGGTGCTCACAGCCGGATCTCATAGGCTGATTCCGCCATGACACTCGAAATCTTCGTGCCCTTCTGGGGCGCCCCCGAGCTCCTCTATGAGACCGTCGCATCCGTGCGTGCGCAGCATCGGACCGACTGGCGCCTGATCGTCATCGATGACTGCTACCCCGATGAGAGCGTCCCCGCCTGGTTCGCGGAGCTCGGCGATGAACGCGTCGAGTACATCCGGAATGAAGTGAACCTCGGCATCACCGAGAACTATCGCCAGGCCATTCGTCGGGCCACGACGGACTACGTCATGATCCTCGGCTGCGATGATCTGCTGCATCCCAACTATCTCGACGTGGTGCATGCCACCATCGCCGCCGTTCCGGACGCCGATGTCGTGCAGCCGGGCGTGGACGTGATCGACGAGCGTGGCGCCGTCGTCCATCCGCTCGTAGACAAGGTGAAGACCGGACTCCTCGCTCCTCGGGGCGGGCGAGGGATCGCGGTCCTCAAGGGGGAGGTCATGGCAACGAGCCTCATTCGAGGCGACTGGCTCTACTGGCCTTCTCTCACTTTCCGCACCGAGACGATGCGACGGGTCGACTTCCGCGAGGGCCTGCCGATCATTCAAGACCTCGCGCTTCTCATGGATATCGCATTCGACGGTGGATGCCTCGCCTACAACCCCGCCCTCGCCTTCTCCTATCGGCGCCACGGCGGCAGCGCATCGCAGAAGACGCTGCTCGACGGGCGGCGATTCACCGACGAGCGTACGTACTACGGGCAGGCGCGCAAGCTGGCGCGCGCGAAGGGCTGGCGCAGGACGGCATCGACGGCCAGGTGGCGCGTGATGTCGAGGCTCCACGGCCTCGCGGAGCTCCCTCGTGTACTCCGGTACGGAACCCGTCCTGGGCTACAATCGACGCTGGCGCACATCTTCGCCGTCTAACCGTACTCGTGCGTTCGCGCGAGCGCCTCCCCGCTTTCAGGAGTTCCTGCATGCCCGACCATGTGCTCATCACCGGCGGCGCTGGCTTCATAGGAACCCACCTCGCTCGACGGTTCGTCGAGGCCGGGCATACCGTGAGCGTTCTCGACTGCCTGCTGCCTCAGGTGCACGGGGACGACCCGCGGAACACCTCGCCGCTGCTGCGCTCCCTCGATGGTGTCGCGAGCGTGATCCACGGCACGGTGACTTCTTCAGACGATCTCCGCACCGCGATCGAGGGCGCCGACATTGTGGTCCACTTGGCCGCCGAGACAGGCACCGGCCAGTCCATGTACGAGATCGACCGGTACGTCGAGACGAACGTGGGCGGGACCGCGAAGCTCCTCGACCTCCTAACGAACACATCGCACTCCGTGAAGCGCCTGGTCATCGCGTCCTCGCGCTCGATCTATGGCGAGGGCGCGTACCGGACCGAGGACGGACGAACTGTCTATCCACCGCACCGTGCCGATGCGGACATGGCCGCCGGTGATTTCGACGTGTACCACGAGGGCGAAGGCCCGCTGACGATGATCCCCACCGCCGAGCAGGCGAAGCTGCATCCGTCATCGGTGTACGGGATCACGAAGCAGATGCAAGAGTCGCTCGTGATGACGGTCGCGCCCACGATCGGGATTGATGCGGTCGCGCTCCGCTATCAGAACGTGTACGGACCAGGACAGTCGCTGAAGAACCCGTACACGGGGATTCTGTCGATCTTCTCGACGCTGATCCGCCAGGGGAAGGCGATTAACATCTTCGAGGACGGGCTAGAGAGCCGGGACTTCGTCTACATCGATGATGTGGTCGAATCGACATTCCTCGCATCCACCATCCCCTCCGCCGCGGGTCAGACCCTCAACGTCGGCAGCGGCGACGCAACCACCGTCAGCGAGGTTGTCGCCGCCCTGTTCGCGGCGTTCGGCACAGAGGTCCCGGTGACGGTGACCGGCAACTACCGGCTGGGAGACATCCGTCACAACGTCGCCGATCTCGCCAACATGCGCGAGGTGCTGTCGTACGAGCCTCGGACGGACTTCCGCTCGGGCGTCGCTCGCTTCGCCGAGTGGGTGCTGTCCGAGCCAATCGAGGAGAGCGGCTACGAACGGTCGCTGAAGGAGATGGCTGAGCGGAGCCTCCTCAAATGAGGCATGCCGATCGCAGCTGGATCGATCCCCGAAACAACTCCCTGAACCTTCTGCGGCTGGTGATGGCGGCCATGGTGCTCTTCCACCATGTGTTCCCCGTGACTGGTCGGGGCGACGGCATCGAACTGACCCCCGGCGAGTCCATCGGCGGCTGGGCCGTGTTCGGATTCTTCATGATCTCGGGCTACCTCATCACGGGCGCCCGACTGCGATCGGACGGCGGCAGATACCTCATCAACCGGATCGCGCGTCTCTTTCCGGCCTTCTTCTTCGTCAACATCCTCACGGCGTTCCTGCTGGCGCCGATCGCCTTCCTTGTTCAGAACGGCACGCTGTCCCACTTCCTCTCAACCGCGAACACGCCCGGCAGCTACGTCTTGGCGAACGCCTGGTTGCGCATGAACGACTACTCCGTCGCCGGCACACTCGCCGACGTGCCGTACCAGCACGTGTGGAACGGCTCACTGTGGAGCCTCTACTACGAGTTCTGCGCCTACCTCCTGGTCGGGCTGTTCTGCGTGCTGCCGGTTGTTCGCCGGAGCATCTGGCCGATGCTGCTCGCATTCGTTGGGACGTGCGTGCTGAAGGTGTGGAACCAGGAGTTTACGGTCCTTCTCAGCGGAATGTCGTTCGACGTCGTCCAGTTCGGTCGACTGCTGCCGTTCTTCTTCGGTGGAGCTCTGGTGTTCATGCTCAGGGACCGCCTCGGCGACCGGTTCCCCCTCGTTTGGTGGGGCGCGATCGCAAGCGCCGTCGCCACGGTGACCCTCGTGCTCGCGTTCCCCGCGTTCGGTGGGCAGATCGCAGCGCCGTTCCTGACTTACATCTTGATCTGCATCGGCGCCCGGCTTCCGTCGCCGCAGCTGTTCCAGGTGCACGACTTCTCATACGGCGTCTACGTGTGGGGCTTCCCGCTGACGCAGATGCTCTGTCTGTTCGGGTGGGCTGGCGCACCGCTTCCCGTGTTCTTCGCGGTGCTGGTGGTCATAACGGCGGCGATGGCCGTGCTGTCATGGTTCCTGATCGAACGTCCCACGATCCGCTGGTCGCGCGGAAAAGCCCGCGCATTCGGCGATATCCGAGCCGAAGCGCGCTGACCGGGCGCTCAGGTCATCGCGTATTGCCGCTTGACGTAAGCGACGAAGAGCGATCGGTACAGTCCAGGCGCGATCTTGAGGAGAAGCGCCCCCAAGCCCACGATCGGGCGCCGACCCAGAGTCTCCCCGAGCATCCGCATCGAGATGCGGGATCGGCACCCCGCTAACACTGGCGACGCTGCAGCGCTGTCATGCGAACGCATGGCGGACTGCGCGGTCAGCATGAAGAAGAGCGTTCTGCACACGTTCAGCGCCCTGCGCCGATGGGGTACGGCCAACCAGCCGTCGAGCGAGCGCTCCAGATACTGAAGTGCTCGCTCGGTCTCGGCGATGTCCGGCATCCGCCCCCACGTGAGGCTCCCTGGCGCGACGTGGTATCGCGTGAGGGCATCGGGGATGGATACCACGGATGCGACGCGTGAGAGCGCGACCGCTCCGACGACCTGATCCTCGAATCTCCGAATGTCTTCTGGATACAAGAGTCCGGCGAACGCCGACCGACGGATGATCTTGTCCCAGGGAAACGGCGTGATCTCACCCGTCATCATCCGTTCTGCCGCAGTGTCACCGCTCATGCGCCCCAGCCGGGCAGAATGTGCGATCCGCTCCCCGCCGTCGGGAAGGACCACCGTCCGGCCGCAGATGGCCGCATCCCCGTCCCCGCGCGCCGCGTGCATCCTCTCGAGATAGTCGTGCTCCCACGCATCATCCGCGTCCAGGAAGGCGATGAAGTCGCCGACCGCTGCGTCGAGGGCGGTGTTGCGTGCAGCGGAGATCCCCCGGTTCTCCCCGTGGGTCAGAATACGAAGCCGGTCATCCGTGATCGTCTGGAGCAGGGCCAGCGTGCTGTCCGTCGAGCCGTCATCGACGGCGATGACCTCGAAGTCGGCATCACCCTGAACGAGAATCGATCGAACCGCTCGTTCCGCAGTCGAGGCGGCGTTGAAGAGAGGGACGACGACCGTCGTGCGGGGCATCAGACACCTTCCGTCGCGCGCCTGCGAAGTGCGCGCATCACGAACACGAAATGGAAGACAGCACCCGCCAACGGCCCAATCGTGAGCGCGAGGATGGTCCGCGTTGTGAGGTCCGCCGGCGACAACATGATCGCTGTAGAGATGATGAGCGCGAGGTACCACCCCAGGGTGTTCACCGTGTGCTCGTCGAGGGCCAGTGCCACCGAACCACCGAGAACCAGGAGAGCCAACAGCGATGCAGCGACGACCAGCATGGCGAGCACCACTGGCGAATTGCCATAGCCAGGCCCGAAGACAAGCTGCATGATCCATGGTCCGATCAGGGCTGCGAGGAGGCCTCCGAGTACTGCGACGGCCAGAACCACGCCCATCAGTCGCATCAGCGAGGATCGAGCCCGCTCCGGGCGCCCGACGAAGGAGGCGATCACCATGGATTGGAACGCGTTGACGGGGATCAGCAGCGGCGCCCTGGTCACGGACACCGCCACGATCAACGGAGCTGCGCCGGCGTATTCCGCGGGTGCCGTCGTCAGACTCATGAGGAGAGGAAAGCCGGTGACGAGCAGCGCGGTTGCGCCGGACGCCGCCATCGAGTTCGCGACGCGCTTCAGCAGCGCAGCCAAACCGAGTCGGATGCGAAGGCCCCACAGCTGCCGCCAGCCAGGTAGGAGGAGGGTGGCCACGAGCCACGTCAGTGTGCCTGCTGTTGCCGCCATCTCGAAGCCCAGGAAGCCCCATCCGAGGAACGCGGCGGCGAGCGCGAGCGCGAGCCGCACGAGCGATTCACCGGCGCTGAGCGCGGCGAAGCCCCTCCACCGCCCGAGTCCCGCGAGCATTCCCACTGTTGCGACATGCCCTGCATAGAGGAATGCGGCGCCTGCGATAAGAAGCATTGGGGCTATCACGCCGTCGAGCGCTGCGAAGACCGACTGCCACAGAGGGAACGACAAGAGAACGATTGCCGACGCGGCGGCTCCGACGATCAGCGCTGCGGCAATCGGGGAGGTCGTCCCGGGAGCGCCATCGGGTGCGCCTCGGTCTGCGCGCACAGCGCGCGTCATCTCGTTCTGAATCCCTGAGAGCACTGCGAACACGGCGAACAGCGCCGCCCAATAGGTGAGGAAGGCGGTGTTCTGTCCGGTCGTCAGCGACCGCGCAGAGATCGCGAGAAAGACGATCCCGGAGAGCGCAGCGACCGCGGCTCCCCCACCGACGAGCAGCGCGGACCGGCCGGTCCGATCACTCATCGAGACCGGGAACGCAGGATTGCGCAGTACCGTGCCCGGATGCCTCGAGACGCTGGAGCCTTTGCTCGACATCGTCGTACTGCGCCCGGAGAATGGCCAGTTCCTCAGCGGAACGACGTATCTCTTCCTCGGCCTGCGACAGCTCCCACGACAAATGCAGAGCGACGCCGATCAGAAGCACCAGCGCGAGCGCGAAGATGAGGTTCGACGGGACTGCGACGCCGAGCGCGCGCGACAGCCCGAGCAGCAGCTGCGGGAAGACGGCGAGAACCAGAATGACGATGCCGATAATCAGCCACAGCGTCGCGTACTTCTCGCGTAGCTGACGACGAAGCAGCAACGAGATGATGATGGCGAGGACGAGGAGGGCAAGGCCGATGCCGGCGAGGACGATCACGCGCTCGCCTCCGTCGGTCGACGACGGCCACGCATCAGCGCGAGTGAGAGCGCAAAGACGGATCGCAGGAGGTAGATCGTCGATCCGATCGGGTTTTGGCTCGGCTTGCCATGCATGCGCGCACGCATCGCGACCGGAATCTGCGTCACGGTCAGTCCGGAATGGATTGCACTGACGAGCGAGTCGACCGTGTCCCCCAGGTACTCAGCCGGGTAATAGCGGACGTATTGATCGATCGCTCGTTCATTCGCGGCGCGAAAGCCGCTTGTGACGTCCGTCAACCTAGTCTTCGCCACTCTGGACACGACAGATGCGAGGAAGATCATCGCCCAGCGACGGGGGCCCCGCGCCTCATAGTCGCCCTTGTCTGCGAATCGAGCCCCGATCGAGATGTCAGCGTGCTCCAGTCCCGCGAGTACGATCGGGATCTCCCGCGGATCATGCTGTCCGTCCGCATCGACTTGGATCGCGCGGCGGTAGCCGTGGCGCTGTGCGTAAGTGAACCCTGTGCGCATCGCCCCACCGACGCCCATGTTGAACGGCAGAACCAGAACCCGCGCGCCTGCCGCCCGCGCCACCTGCGCTGTGTCATCAGTGGATCCATCATCGACCACGACGATGTCGTAGGGGGCGTTCTGATCGAGAATCTCGCGCACCGTGTTTCCGACATTCTTGGACTCGTTCCACGCCGGCATGATGATGAGCGTGCGCCCCGGGTCCTCAAGCATGGTCCCTCATCATATCAACGCACGATGACGGTCCCGAGATCCGGACACGCTTTCGCAACCTCCCCATTCAGCCCGGTGTCTGACGTGATGACGTCGATCGGACGTCCCATGAGCCTTCCGATCTTGCAGAGCTGAGCCGTCGAGCGGGTATCCCGGTAGTAGGCGAAGGTTCGCAACGCGGTGTCGTCGATGCCTCGCGAGGCCATCTGGATCACCCAGAACATGATGCTGTCCTCGTCGACGTCGCCGCTCCTCCACAGGACGGTCGTCGCATGCGAATCTGACAGGGCGGCGACCTCATGGAACACCCTGTCGGCCTCTCCATCGGTGAAGTAGTCGCCAGTGAGGATGCGCGCCATCGGGTCGCGAAGCAGTTGCGCATCCCGCCCATAGGCGGGGATGGTCGCCTGCACGACGGCTCCGAATCCGATCGCAGTCACCACGACCGCGACGACGGCCGTCGCCGTGGCGACAGCCGATGTCGAGAATGACGTAGCGAGAGCTATGGCGAATGCCACCGCCAGAATCACCAAGAGCGCGAGCAGCAGCCATGCGTACTTGAGCTGATAGTAGGCCCAGAGGTCCTTCTGATCGCGCCGCATCCAGAGCAAGAGCGCCAGTCCCAGGGATCCGCCCCCCAATCCCGCGATCAGGATGATGGGCGCCGCCTTGCTGCGAAACCTCCAGGCATACCAGACTCCTGCGATCAGGGTCGCGAGTCCCGCCAGCAAGAGCATGCGGCGACTGACCATGAAGACGGCTCCCGCAGCCTCGGAAAGGGCAGACCCCTGCTCGAGGTAGCTGGGCAGAGAGACCGCCACCAAGAACAGGACAACCTGGGCGAGGGCGACGATGGCGACCCCCAGCCGCCATCCGCGAAGTCCGAGATATGCACGCCACTGACCGACGATCGCGAGCGAGAGGGCCAACGCCGGCACCCCTGCGAGGGGAGCCCAGACGGCGAGAACCGAGGTCAGGGCCACGGAGAGGATGACGAGCGTTGCGAGGGGCCGCTCGCGTGCGCGTACGACCACGATGAGGCAGCCCAGCAGTAGAGCCAGAGTCAGATGGAAGTTCACAAAACCCAGGCCGATGGCGCCGGCGAGTATGAACCACGACAGCGGGAGGACGGAGCCGGCTGCGACGGCGACATATCCGAGGGCGTCATGGCGGCGCACGAGAGCAACGACGAGCAGGCCGGACATGATGCATGCGGCGACGATCGTCCAAGACCACATCTGGGTGAGCGCGAGGATGTCCGCACTGACCGTGGGAGTTACGAGAGCTCGGCCGGGAAGCATGAACAGCGCGATCAGGGCTGAGGTGAGCGGCACGGGGTTCTGACCCGGGCCGACCGTCAATCCGCCATTCTCCACGACAGCTCGTGCGAAGAGGACGTTGTTGGCCGCATCACCCATCATCGACCAGGAGACGGGGGATCCTCCGGGCAGCAGTTCCGCGACACCGATGACCGTGCACCACAAGAGACCGCCGACGGAGGCGAACCCGAGCGCCGTGAGGTCTCCCCTCGACCCGGCCCAGCCCCGGCGATACAGGACGGATGCTGCAATCACGCCGACGATCAATGCGAGCGCGATCACCAGCGCGATGGCCGGCACCCGGACCGCCTTCGAAAGCACGAAGAGAACGAGGGTCGACCAGCAGGCCGCGCAGAGGAGCACCACCACTGTGCGCGCGAGTCCCCAGCGCGTTCGAAGTGCTCCGAACGCCGGAACGGTGACGGCCACGAGCAACGCCGTCATCGGGCCACCCAACAGGGTCCAGACGGCGGCGCCGACCAGGACGGCGAAGTAGCCGATCAGCGCAGCGCGGCGCGACAATCGTCCCATTTCTCCTCGGGGCATCGTTCACGACCTCTTGTACGTTTCGGCCATGCGCTATGCCGACCCAATCGAAGGATAAACGCTGTCCCTGGCAGTTTCGAACGCGCTCGCACCGCCCAAGGCACGGGCTGCCCGAGCAGATCGGGGTCCGGACAGGCTCGCCGGGTAGGATACGTCGGTGAACCGAACCCGCTCGGCCGCCGTCCGGCTCGTACTCGCGATAGCGATTCCCGTCCTCGCATTCCTGTCGCTCGCTGCATGGGCGTACAGTTCGCCCGTGGGATCGAGCCCTGACGACGACTTCCATCTCGCATCGATCTGGTGCGGCCTCGGCGAGCGCGGAGGCCTGTGCGAGGCGACGCCAGAGCACTCGAACGTGCGCAGCATCCCGACCGCACTCGTCACCACGACCTGCTACGTGTTCCACCCCGAGCAGAGCGGCGATTGCTGGAATCCCGACCAATCCGGGATGACGACGGTCACCCGGGCCAATGTCGACGGACTCTATCCCCCCGTCTTTTACGCGACCATGGCCGCGTTCGCGAGTCGCGACATACCGACATCTGTCCTGGCGATGCGCCTGTTCAACTCCGCATTCGCCGTCGGATTGTTGACTCTCGTCTTCTACGCCCTTCCGCGGCGGATGAGACCGGCGCTCCTGATATCGGTGATCGCGACGAGCATCCCGCTCGGAATCTTCGTGCTGGCCTCGGTGAATCCTTCATCGTGGGCGATTCTCTCGGGCGCCACGGTATGGATCACCCTCTACGGCGCTACGCAGACGGTAGGCAGGCAGCGCTGGGTGCTCGCGGCGCTCGCAGCGTTCTGCGCATTCGTCGGCGCCGGCGCACGCGCAGACGCTGGCGTGTACGCCGTCTTCGCCGCCATCCTCGCCGTGATCCTCGGCTTCCGCAAGCGGCGGGATCTGCTCGTCCCGATCATTGCCGTTGTCGCCGTCGTGGTCATCGGAACCGCTTTCTACCTGAGCGCTGGCCAGGGCGGCGCGGTCATAACGGGCATGTCGAAGGGCATACCCCCGCTCACCACCGGCCAGAACATCGCGAATCTCCTCGGCGTTCCGACGCTCTGGTTCGGGGCGCTGGGCGGATGGGCGCTCGGATGGCTCGACACGGGACTGCCCGCAGTCGTGCAGACGGGCGCCGTGCTGGTGTTCAGCGGAGCGCTCTTCGTCGGCATCCGTAACGCCGGCCCTCGTCGAGCGATCGCGATCGCGCTCGCGCTCGCCGCGATGTGGGTCGTTCCCTTCGTCCTGCTCTACCAATCGCACGTCCTGGTCGGCGCGCTCGTGCAACCGCGCTACATCCTCCCGCTCATGGTGATCGCGCTCGGCGTCGCCTCCATCCGGCCCGATGCCGAGACCGCGTGGCGTGGTCTACGTTACGGGCTTGCCACGACGGCGCTCACGATCTCGTACGTGGTCGCATTGCACACGAATATGCAGCGATACACGACCGGTACGAAGCACCTGACGCTCGACCCGGGCACCAACGCCGAATGGTGGTGGAGTGTCGGTCCCTCGACCATGGTCACGTGGGTCGGAGGCTCGCTGGCATATCTCGCGATGCTCGTACTTCTCGCGTTCGTACTTCCTCGTCCCGCTCGGACGCTCGGAAGCTCGGTCTCGAGTTCCAGACTCGACGGCGCCGACCCTTCATCTCCGCCGCTCTCGAGCGAGCCCGCTCCGCGCAGGGAACCCGATCTCGTACGCTCCAGTACGGCCGAAGAACAGGTGACCACCCGATGAGCGACATCACCGAGCGGTCGCGAACCCGGGTTCTGATCATCACCGGCGACCTGATCGGCGAGAGAATGGCGGGCCCAGCGATCAGGGTGTGGAACATGGCGGAAGCACTGGCGGACGGATGCGATGTCCGGATCGTTTCGTGGAATCGGATCGAGCGCACGTCGGATCGCTTCGAGACCGTGCACGTCCGGGAATCCGACGACCGTCAGATGCTTGCGCACGAGCAGTGGACGGATGTCATCGTCGTTCAGGGGACGTCCTTTCGTGTCTTCCCGAGCATCACACGCAGCCACAAGATCATCGTCGCGGACCTGTACGACCCGTTCCAGCTCGAGCAGCTCGAGATGAACAAGTACGCACCTCCGGCCCAATGGGCCGACGAGGTCACGAAAGCGGTCTCGCTCCTAAACGAGCAGCTCGCGCGCGCGGACTGTTTCCTGTGCGCGTCAGAGACCCAGCGCGATCTGTGGCTCGGCGGCCTGTCATCCGCCGGCCGCCTGAACCCGCTCACCTACGCCGCAGACCCGACATTCGATTCCCTCTTGCGAATCGTGCCGTTCGGGCTGCCGGACGACCCACCGGTGCAGCGGCGTCACGGAATCAAGGGCACAGTCCCCGGTATCGGTCCGGACGACAAAGTGCTCATCTGGGGCGGCGGGATCTACAACTGGTTCGACCCTGTCACCCTCGTGGAGGCGATGGGACTGCTTTCGGCGGAGCGCCCCGAGGTCAAGCTTTTCTTTCTCAGCGCGCGTCACTTCAACCCCGACATCCCCGAGATGCAGGCCCTCACCGATACCGTCGAGACTGCTGAGCGGCTCGGCCTGATCGGCCGCACGGTGTTCTTCAACGACGCGTGGGTCGATTATGAGAAACGCGCCGACTTCCTTCTGGACGCTGATGTCGGCGTCAGTACCCATCAGCTGCACGCGGAGACGCGATTCGCATTCCGCACTCGCATCCTCGACTATCTGTGGGCCGAACTGCCGATCGTCGCGACGGACGGCGACAGCTTCGCCTCCCTCATCCGGGATCGCGGGATCGGGAGGGTCGTACCCCCCGGCGATGCTGTGGCTCTCGCTGAAGCGATCGTGGAGATGGCATGCGACGACGATGCGCGGCGCCTCGCCGCGGAGAACTTAAGAGCGGTTCGCGATGAGTTCACGTGGTCGCAGGCGCTGGCACCCCTCGTCGAGTACTGCAATGCGCCTCGTCCCGCCGCAGACCGAGACATCGTCATCAGACGTCTTTCCAGCGCCTCGGGGACGGTGTTCGAACGCATCCTCACGATGCCGCGCGGACGCCGCCGCGACTTCGCACTCTTCCGCTACTACTGGAGGCAGGGTGGACTCCCCTTGGTGCGCGATAAGCTGCTGACGCGCAGCGAGCGCCTCAGCCGGGAATGACGACTCGCAAACCCGATCTCACCGATCGCGGACGATCCGGCCCAGAGCACGCAGCGGAGTCGTCACCCGCCAGCTTGTACTGCCCCTCAGCGCGTCGATCTCGGCTTGGAGTTCGTCCTCATGAGCCGCGCGCTGCCGAACCTCCGCCCATGCACGCTCCGCGTCCTCCGGAAGCGTCTCGAGCCACCATTGCCGGGCGACTCTTTCACCGAGGCGCTCGTAGTCGACGCGGATCCGAGCCGACGTCTCCTCATCCGCAGTGAACAACGACTGAAGCTCGGGAGTCCGGCAGGTGCCGACCGCCAGCACGCCGAGCCCGTGGCCGTGGTCGAACGTGAATGAGCGGCCCGGTTCCGCGATCTCGTCCCACAGCTTCCAGACTCCAAACCCACCCTTGTGCTCGGCGATATCGTGGAAGAGGATCACTCCCCCATCCCGAACGGTCGATCGCCACTGCGTGTAGTCCTCGAGCGCGTCCTCATAACCGTGCCGGCCATCAATATGAAGCAGATCAGCCGACGAGTCTTCGAAGAGCGGCCTTGATCGACTGAACCAGCCGCGAACGAGCCTCACGGACTCGGGGTAGTCGGTCGCAGCGACCTCGCGAACATATTCGTACACGTCTTCACCGTAATGGCCTGCGAGATCATCGCCCTCCCAGCTGTCGAGAGCATCGATCGTTGTGTCGAGACCGAGCCGCTTCGCGGCCTCCGCGATGGCAAAGCACGAGTAGCCGAAATGGCTTCCGAGCTCGATAACCCTCCGCGGTCGTAGCACGTCCACGAGCCATGCAGCGAAGGGGCCGTGCGTCACCCACGCGGAGAGGGGCAGGTGCGCAGGGAGCCAATATGACGTCGGTCGCAGCCAGAATGACGATGCTGAATGAGCGGGCTCGGCCTGGCTGACTTCGAAGGACTGGTCCATCCGCCTCGTTGCACTGGTCGGGTTCTCAGAAGCATAGGCGCCGGCCGCGGCGGACGCGAGCCCGACGCTACTTGGCCGGGTCGGACACCTCCGGTTGCATCGCGAACACCCCGCTCCAACTGGATTCGGAGGTCAATGACGGAACGGCCTGGCGATACACACGCGCAAGCCGCGGCCAACTCAGCCACAACTTCATACGCAAGGCGACCATATCCCGGAGGAGTCCCACTGCGCGGCGTCGATCACGCCGAACGACGAATGCCCCGCTCCCGGTCGCGCTCGCGATCGACGCACTGTTGAGCAGCCCGAGCACCCACCATTTGCCTTGCGCCCGCTCGAGCGCCAGGTCGACCTCGCCAGCGCCTGCGGCGCCAGAGGGCCGGAGCTGGTGTCCGATGACACGGAAAAGGCGCACGACCGAGCTGACTGCCCCGCTCGGAGGTTCGGGGACTGCTCGTGAGCCATGCGGCAGCTCAGCATACGGCCGCACAATCTGACCGGTTTCCAACATCAGGGCGCGCACCTCGGGCACGACCTGCGCAATCATGGCAGGGAGGTGGCCAGGTCCGCGCAGAACGTCTCTAAGCGCCATCCGTCGCGCGGCAACAGAGCCGTACTGGAGGCACAGCAGGTGGTTCACATCCTGAGCGAAAGACGACGACAGCACCCCTCCCCCGTGCCGGGAACGTGAGTGCACGAGACAGGTGATCACTCTATTGCGAAGCTGGAAGTACGCCTGCCAGTCGAGACCGTCATCCTTACCTGTCCACGGCATGTGCCACAGCGCCGCGCCCGGCAGGGTGACGGTCGGCACTCCCTTCGAGGCGGCGCGAAGACCGAATTCGGCATCGTCCCATTTGATGAAGAACGGGAGTGCGGCCCCAATACGGCGAATGACATCGAGCGGCACAAGACACATCCACCAGCCGTTGAACTCCACCTCATATGTGCGGCGAAGAGCAGGCGTGCTCTCGATCGTCGAAGTGGCGAGATCGACGGGTGCAAGAGAGGGCGCGACAGGCGTCCACCAGAAACCGCGCTGCTCGATCCGCTCGCCGACTGAATGCAGGAGCGTCCGGTCGAGGAGATTCAGCATCTGAGCGCCGACGATGGTCGATCGAGTCACACGTGATGCGAAGGCGAGCATCCTCCAGATCGACTCCGGTTCGAGCACCACGTCGTCATCCAACAGGAGCGCATGGTCGGCATCGGTGTCGAGCGCCTCGAACATGCCCCGGCTGAATCCCCCTGACCCCCCCAGGTTTGGCTGGACGATGAGCGTGAGCCGCTCCCCCAGACGAGTCGATACCTCAGCGAATCCGGGCGCCGCCGACGCGGGGCGGTCGCCTTGGTCGACCACGAAGACGCGCACCAGTTGCGCGAGGACGCGTTCGTCGGACGCGAGTCGCTCCAGGACCGCCACACAGTCGGCGCCTCGATTGTGTGTGGTGATGCACACCGCCGCGGTCTGCATCCGCGCATCGTTCGCCATCCACCGCGCATCGCTCAGCGTCGCGCCGGTCTCTGCGGCCTCGATCTCGAGCCACACCCACGTCCAGGAACCGATCTCGATGTCCTGTGAGAAGGGACCCTCGGCCGAAATCTGGGCGAGAACTCGCCTGTCGACCGCCTCGTCGGCGGCGCAGATGAGAACCTTGGCGCGACCGTCCAGATCCCCTTCCACCAGCACGCGTTCGAGCCCCGCATGTTCGCGCCATGTGCCGGCCGGGAATGCCGCGAAGTATGTGGCGAGCGTGATGGCGGCGCCCGGCGCGATCACGACGCGAGTCCGCTCCCACGTCGCCGCTCCAGGGTCGGCCCGAAGATACAAGCCCAGCGCTTCCTCATCCCCGTCGAGGGGGAACAGGATGCGCTGAACACAACGCTCGGGCCGGTCCGCCGGCATCTGTCAGCGGCCTTCTTGGATGCGGACGGTCGCGGCCACCGGCCCGATCGTGGTGGGCTCGCCATCGATGATGAAGTGCGCTCCCTGCATCAGCGAGTGTGATGCGGCGACACTCACCCCGGAGACGTTCGCGTTGACGACGTAACGGCCCGGACTGAACTGAGCGCCATCCACGAGGATGTCCACACTCAGTTCCCCGTCGACGGGCGGTAGGTCGAGCTGGAGCAGATCAGAGTTCGACGCGAGCGCAATCTGCCCCATCGCTGTATCGATGCTGAATCCGATGTCCCACTTCTCCATCGGAACGAACGACTTCAGCGTCACGCGCATGACCAGTGATTCGCCCATCGAGAACGTCTCGCGGTTCTCTCCGTCCTCGGAGAGAATCTCGACCCCGAGGATGGCGATCGCCGTGCCCAGCTCGTCCGGACGAGCCTGACCGACAGCGTTGTTCGCCAGCAATTCACGGAAGCGTTCGATCGCCGTGCTTGGAATGCCGTCGAACACCATCTGACCGCGGTTCATGACGATAACCCGATCGCACAGAGACTGGATCTGATCAAGTGCGTGGCTGACGATGATGATCGTCCGCCCCTGCGCCTGGAACTCCTTGATCTTGTCGAGGCACTTGCGCTGGAACTGTTCGTCACCGACAGCCAGCACCTCGTCGACGAGCAGAATATCGGGATCCGTATGCACGGCGATGGCGAAAGCCAGCCTCACGTACATGCCGGATGAGTAGAACTTGATCTGAGTGTCGATGAACTCGCCCACACCGGAGAACTCCAGGATTGCATCGAACTGCGCAGCCGTCTCCTCCGCCGACAGACCAAGGACGGAGGCGTTGAGAAAGACGTTCTCGCGCCCGGTGAGGTCAGGATGGAAGCCGGCACCGAGTTCCAGGAGCGCCGCAATCCGCCCTCGCTGCTCGACGCTTCCGGACGTCGGCTGAATGATCCCGCCGATGACCTTCAGCAGGGTGCTCTTGCCCGAACCGTTGTGGCCGATGAGTCCGATCGTGTTTCCAGCGCGAATGTCGAGACTTACATCGCTCAGAGCCCAGAAGTCCTGCTTGTGCGCACGGCCCGCGCGTCCGAGCGTCACGACACGCTCCTTCAGCGAGGAGTCCTTCCTCACTGTGAACCGCTTCGAGACGTTCCGGATGCGGACGACCTCAGGGTTGGGAGCGGTGAGAGAAACGGCAGAGGATTGATCGGTCACGTGCTCACAGTTCCTGTGCGAAGTCGCCCTGCAGTCGCAGGAAGACGCGGTGGCTCACGAGCATCAGCACCAACCCGATGCCCAGCGCAATCAGCAAGCGCACAAGAAGGTCGGACGGTTGCGGCTGACTCTGGCCGGCCACCCAGAAGGCTCGTTGGAACCCAAGAACCGCGAGGGTCAGTGGGTTGTTCGTGTAGATCTCGAGTAGCACGGGGTTCGTGATGATCTTGCTGACCATCTGCCATGAATAGACGACGGGCGACATCCAGAAGAGCAGCATCGTCGCGACCTCCACCAGGTACTGCACATCTCGCAGGTAGACGTTCCATGCCGAGCAGAGGAGCGCAAAAGCAAGGCCGTACGCCAAGAGCACGGCGAGCGAGGGTACGACGAAGAAGACCTCAGCGTTCAGAGGCGGCTTGCCCACGAGCAGCGTCGCAAGAAGAAGCACGATCAGCTGAATGCCGAAGTTGAAGAGGGCCGATCCGGCGCTTGCGAGTGGAAAGACCTCGCGCGGCATGTAGACCTTCTTGACGAGACCGGCATTCGCGATGATCGAGCCGGTTCCTCCGATGGCGATCTCCTGGAAGAGACCCATCGCCGTGAGACCGGTGAAGACGAAGACGGCGAAGTCCGGGATACCCTTGGCCGCGCTGAGGAAGTGACCGAGAACCACGTAATAGATGGCGAGCTGAACAAGCGGGCGGGCGAGTGCCCACAGGAAGCCAAGGGCGGAGTCCTTGTAGCGGGCCTTGAGGTCACGCCGGACGAGCAACCCGAGCATCTCGCGGTGGGCGAGTATGTCGCGCACCGGCTGTATGTACCCCTGGAGGCCAGTGCCGAGCGAACCGACGCTGCGCATCGGCGTGGCGTCCAGGCGCGCGAAACGCTGTTCGGCGGTGAGCGTGTTATCGGGCATAGGTGCTCAATCCTAATCGTGCGTCAACTCCGAAACGTTCAGCGGAAGCGCAGGCGCCGTCCGATCGATCTGCGGGCGCGGCCCAGGGCCGCCCGGGCACGCAGTACGCCCTCCGCCGCTGCGACCAAGGCAGCCTCGGCATCTGGCCGGTGAAGCCTCGCATACATGGCCGCGAAATCCGACAGCGTCCCGTAGTCGAACACTCCCGCGTCTTTCAGAAGCTGAACCTGTTGCATGGTGCTGTCACGAAGTGTGCTCGAGAATTGGTCCAGGTTGTAGTCGAGGGCCGAGTAGCTCGACGCCAGATACTCCGCGTTCGCGACAGTACGACTGTGGAAGCCCAGCTCACCCGCTGCGTACGCAGGCATCCGCTCCAGCACGTGGGCGAGCCCCCCGTCCTGGTACGCCTCCGCGCCCCCGAACTGCGGGTAGGTCCAGTCATTCTCGACGAGTAGCCGGAGCGCGCGGGGCCGCGCCACGAACATCGATCCGAAGGGCGCGAGCGGAGATATCTCATCCACCGGCACGTGTATGCCCAGTTCGGCCGCCCGCGATCGGAACGCAGGCTTGTTCGCCCACCAGCCGTGACCCAGGCTCGGGTAACCGAGATGGATGGTCGGCGGGAACACGAGCCCAAGGCCGGCCTCGCGCTGGAAGAGGCCGATGAGATTCGCGGCATAGCCGGGGCTGTTCAACAGGTTGGTGAACTGCTGTCGCTGGAAGTGCCTACCCACGTTGTACGCATCCTGCGGAGTCTTCTTGGAATGGAGTTTGACGACGAGGTCATACTCGTCGCTGAGCAACAGATCCCGACATCCGATCAGGAAGGCCGACTGGTCCCGACCGTCGTTCGAAGCGACGACGCGGACTTCGGAGGCGCCCCGCTTCTTTCGCGAGGCGATGATTGAGCGGATCTGTGACGCCTTGGTCTCGTCCGGTGTCGTGACCGTCAGATCGTACGCGCCGGGGAGGTTGTCGGCGCGCTCGAGGATCTCTTCGGCCATGTCCGGATAGAAAATGTGTGCGGTGACCAGTATGCGGAGGGCTGAGGTCGGGTCGTAATCGACGGGTACATCTGGAAGGACCTCGAGCATCGCAGCATCGGCGTTCAGCGTGCGGGGTTCGACGTTGCGAGCGAGGTCCGCGTAGATCACGTCGACGGGATAGCCGAACTCCCGCACAGCATCCAGCGTCCATTTGCCGATGACTGCCAAGTGATCGAGATACACCGGCCACTGGAAGAACGGTCGGCGCTTGAGCGTAGGACACCCGGCGCGGATCAACTGCTCGGCGTAAAGCACCGCGTGATTCTCGACCTTGTCGGTCAGCGTGGGGAAGGCCACTTCGCCCACATAGCCGAGATGGGTGAAGTGCTCCGTGAAGATACCCTCGTGTTTCACCACCGCGTCCGCGTAGGAGTCCATCTGAGGGAGATCGCGCCAGTAGTCGCGCCATTCTTCGGAGAGGAACATGTCCCGTCGCACGCCCACCCAGTAGGACTGGAGGTGGTAGGGCAGGTACCCCGCATGGGTGAACGGGTTGGGCTCCACTCGCGTGTGATCAGTCATACCCCAGAAATGGAGCGGCCTGCGCTCCATTCGATCGAATACCGGACCGAACGGACGCACCGGCCCGAACCAGGTGTCGTTCGCGAGCAGCACTTCGTCGTAGTCCGCGATCTCCTCGCCGAGTGCATCCAGTCCCGCCTTGTAGCCCCAGATGTCGAATCCGCGGTTTTCTCGAACGAGAATGTCATCGGCGACGGGTGCGAGCCGGGACCTCCCTCTGTCCGTCAGATTCCCATTGACCACGACGAAGATGCGATCGCAGTGTCCGCGGAGATGGGAGAGCGCGTAGGGGATATATTCCTCGACGTCGCCACGGATGTCGTAGACGACATATACCAGCACCCGGCGGCCGTCGCTGGGGAACTCGATTGAGCGCTTAGTGGGGAAGGTGATCAGCTCCGCGGTCTTCATCGCCAACCCTCCGGTGTGCGCCCCCGCATGACTGTCGCCAGGATGCCGGCGCCACGCCGAGCGACTTTCAACACCACCACTGCGCGGAGCGCGATTTCGAACAGCGGCATGGTCAGCCGTGCAACGCGTGGGTGATTGAGACGAATGTACATTCGCACAAGCGCCACGACGCCGAGGTGGCCGGCGTCGCCTGCCCGTTGCATCAGCTGGATCTGCTCCACGGGCCACCCGCGGGTCGTCGCGAAGAGGTTGTCGGTCTTCGACTCTAGTGCGGTGTGGCTGATGGAGGCGTGCTCTCGCGTCAGGACGGTACGGGTGTGGTAGCCGAGCTCCGCTCCCGCGTATGCGATCAGCCGCTCCTGGATCCGTGCCAAGTCGCGATACTCCTGGCCGCCGCGCTTGCCATAGTCCCGGAACGCCCAGCGCCTGCGGACGAGCAGAAGCAGGGCCTCAGGACGCCCGATCCACATCCCGCCGAACGGTGCGAGGGGGGACACTGCGTCGAACGGGACCGCGATGCCAAGGCTCTCGGCGAGCCGGATCGCCGGATCGCGCAGGCCGCCCCACCCATGACCCATGATCGAGTTCCCGATGTGCATCATCGGGGGGAAGACCGCCCCGAGACCGGGCTCTCTCTGGAACAGAGACAAGACGTTCGCCACATATCCGGGGCTGTTCAGCAGATTGTCGTACTGATAGCGGCGGAAATACCTGCGTACGTTCATCGTCTTGTTCCGCATGCGCCGCGCGTGCACCTTCAAGACGATGTCGTAGTCCCCGCCAAGCAGCACATCGCGACAACCGACGAACAGGTCGCTCATGTCGCGGCCTCGGTTTGCGGGAGTCACGCGCACATCGAACGATCGCAATGCCGGATCATCAAGGCGCTCGAGTAGCCGCTGGAGCTTCGCCGCGCGCTTGCCGTCGGTCGTCGTGACGTAGAGGTCATATGGCGACGGGAGATGGGAGAGTCGCGCGAACAAGTCCTCCACGGACTCCATGTCGCTTACGTGGACGATCGCCGCCATGCGGAACGGCTGGGATGGGTCGTATCCGACGTCGCTGTCCGGCAGTACTTCGAGCATCCCACCGATCGCGTAGAGAGCCTTCGGCTGAATCGTGCGCGCCAGGTTCTGCCACACAAGCGGGAGTGGGAATCCCATGTCTCTCACGACGTGGAGGATCTCGCGGCAGATGACGGCGAACCGATCCAAGTAGGGCGGATAGAGAAAGAAGGTCGACCGCACGAGCAGTGGACACCCGTCGCTGAGCAGAAGAGTCGGGGTGAAGAGAGCGGGGTCGACGCTCGGGTATTCGGCGGCGGGAAACGCGAACGAGACGGACTGCTGCGCCAGCTTCATGAACTCGAGGAAGCCGCGCTCGCCTCGCCGGAAGGTGGCGCTGCTCTTCTCCTGCCAGTAGCGACGCCACGCATCCGACTGCAGTACGGCCCGCCGGACGACGGTCCAGGTCCAGGGGAGGTTCGGGGCGGGGAATCCAGCGACCGGGAATGACTCGGGTTCGCCGTCAGCATTCTCGACCATCGCCCAAACGTGGGCGGGGTCCAACGCCATTCTCCGGAAGATAGGCGAGAAGTCATTGAGCGGTCCGAACCACGAATCCCCCGTGAGGACCACTTCGGCGAATCGGTCCAGGCCCGGCACATCCTTGAGAACCGAATCGTAAGCCGTCTCGTCGAAGCCCGGGAACGGAACCTTCACCACGCTGTCGCAGACCGCGATCAGCCGTTCCCGTTCACTTTCCGGCGCGGTCGATGGCATAGCGACCACGATCCGCGCGGCATGTGGGCGCAGGGCTTCGAGCGCGTGATACACGAAGTCGTCGATGCGCCCAACGGCCCGCGAGACGGCGTATACGATCAGCCGGTTCTCGACATCCAGGTCCGAGGAGAGGTCGCCCGGCTGTGCATCGACCATCATCCGCTCCTCCCAGATCACCGCCGGCCTTGCGCGAGCGCCTTGAGGAGGTACGCACCGTAACCGCTCTTCACGAGCGGTTCCGCGCGCTCGCGAAGTTCTTCATCCGAAAGGAACCCCATGCGCCAGGCGACCTCCTCGGGGCATCCGATCGAGAGGCCCTGTCGCTTCTCGACCGTGCGGATGAAATCGGTCGCCTCGCTCAGCGAGTCGAAAGTACCTGTGTCGAGCCACGCGGTTCCGCGCGGAAGAAGCTCCACTTTGAGGCTCCCCCGCTCGAGGTAAGCCTTGTTGACATCGGTGATCTCGAGTTCACCACGCGGCGACGGCCTCAGATCCTTCGCGATTCCGACGACATCGTTGTCGTAGAAGTAGAGGCCCGGAACGGCGTAATTGCTTCTCGGGCGCGCGGGCTTCTCCTCCAACGAGACGACGTTGCCCGCGGCATCGAATTCCACGACGCCGTATGCAGTTGGGTCATCCACCCAGTAGCCGAACACCACACCGCCAGTCAGTCCGCTGTACTGACGCAGGCGTGTGCCCATCCCCTGGCCGTAGAAAATGTTGTCGCCGAGCACGAGCGCAGCCGAGTCAGACCCGATGTGCTCCTCACCGAGGATGAACGCCTGCGCGAGCCCGTCCGGAGACGGCTGCGTCTTGTACGTGAGTGAGGCCCCGAACCGGGAGCCGTCACCGAGGAGTCGCTGGAACTGGTCGGCGTCCTGCGGCGTCGTGATGATCAGGATGTCGCGGATGCCGGCGAGGATCAGGGTCGACAGTGGGTAGTAGATCATCGGTTTGTCGTAGACCGGCACGAGCTGCTTCGAGATTCCGAGGGTGATCGGGTGAAGACGCGAGCCGGTGCCACCGGCGAGGATGATGCCACGCATAGGATCCAGTTTCGCGGATCGACGCGCCGCGCACCAATCCGGACACCCAGGTGCACACCAGCATGCCCGGTAACCTGGAGGGATGCGGAAACTCCTCGTGACCGGCGGAGCCGGGTTCATCGGCTCGAACTTCGTCCACCACGTCGTCGCCCACACGGACCACCACGTCACGGTCCTGGACAAACTCACCTACGCCGGGAACCTCGCATCCCTCGCCGGGCTCCCCGAGGACCGCGTGACCTTCGTCCAGGGCGACATCGCGGACGCGGCCCTAGTCGACGACTTGTTTCCGGGCGTGGATGCGGTCGTGCACTACGCCGCCGAATCCCACAACGACAACTCGCTGAACGACCCGCGGCCGTTCCTCGACACGAACATCATCGGCACGTACACGCTGCTGGAGGCGGCGCGACGTCACGGGACCCGCCTCCACCACATCTCCACCGACGAGGTCTACGGCGACCTGGAGCTGGACGACCCCGAGCGCTTCACCGAGTCGACGCCCTACAACCCGTCCTCCCCGTACTCGTCCACCAAGGCCGGCAGCGACCTCCTCGTCCGTGCCTGGGTGCGCTCGTTCGGCGTCCAGGCGACGATCTCGAACTGCTCCAACAACTACGGGCCGTACCAGCACATCGAGAAGTTCATCCCGCGGCAGATCACGAATGTCATCCGCGGCATCCGTCCGAAGCTCTACGGCGCGGGCGAGAACGTCCGCGACTGGATCCACGCCGACGACCATTCGTCCGCCGTCCTGACGATCCTCGACAAGGGCGAGATCGGGCAGACCTACCTGATCGGCGCGGACGGCGAGAAGAACAACAAGGAGGTCGTCGAGCTCATCCTGACTCTCATGGGACAGGATGCCGACGCCTACGACCACGTCACGGACCGCGCCGGCCACGACCTGCGCTACGCGATCGACTCCACGAAGCTTCGCAGCGAGCTCGGGTGGCGTCCTGTGTACCAGGACTTCGAGGCAGGACTGTCGGCCACGATCGACTGGTATCGCGCCAACGAGGACTGGTGGGCGCCTGCGAAGGACGCCACGGAGGCCTTCTACGCCGCGAAGGGCCAGTGATGACGGAGTTCGGCAAGCAGCTCGCGCCCGTCGAGACGGGCATCCCCGGTCTCGTGCTCTGGGAACTCCCCGTCCACGGCGACAGCCGGGGCTGGTTCAAGGAGAACTGGCAGCGCGAGAAGATGACTGCGCGCGGCCTCGAGGACTTCGGCCCCGTGCAGAACAACGTCTCCTTCAATGACGCGGTCGGGACGACCCGCGGCATCCATGCGGAGCCGTGGGACAAGTGGGTGTCGGTCGCGTCCGGCCGTATCTTCGGGGCGTGGGTGGACCTGCGCGAGGGCCCCACGTTCGGCGCGGTGTTCACGGCGGAGATCGATCCCTCCCGAGCCATCTTCGTCCCGCGGGGTGTCGGCAACGCCTACCAGACGCTCGACGCGGATACCGCCTACACCTACCTCGTCAACGACCACTGGTCGCCCGAAGCCGCATACACGTTCCTGAACCTCGCCGACGAGACGGCAGCGATCGCATGGCCGATCCCGCTCGCCGACGTGGAGGTCTCTGCGAAGGATCTGGCGCACCCTCGACTTGAGGACGTGACGCCCATCCCGCCGCGCAAGACGCTCGTGATCGGCGCGAACGGACAGCTCGGGCGCGCGCTGCGCGCCGAGCTCGGGGATGCCGCGCATATCGAGTACGCGACTCGCGGCGACCTCGATCTCGGGTCGGATGATCTCGCGACGGCGCGCCGCTGGCGCGATTACGACACGATCATCAACGCGGGCGCGTACACCGCGGTCGATCTCGCTGAGACGCCTGAGGGACGAGTGGATGCCTGGTCCGCCAACGTCACCGGCGTGGCCGCTCTCGCCCGCGTCGCGGCGGAGAACCGTGTGACGCTCGTCCATGTGTCGAGCGACTACGTCTTCGACGGCGCACTCGATCGGCCCTATCGCGAAGACGACGCCGTATGCCCTCTCGGCGTGTACGGCCAGACGAAGGCTGCGGGCGATGCGGCGGCTGCGACCGCGCCGAAGCACTACATCGTCCGCACCTCGTGGGTCATCGGCGAAGGGAAGAACTTCGTCCGCACCATGGCCTCGCTCGCCGAACGCGGCATCAACCCGAAGGTCGTCGACGATCAGATCGGACGCCTGACCTTCACCGATGACATCGCACGAAGCATCCTCCACCTCCTCCAGTCAGGTGCTCCGTACGGCGTGTACAACCTCACCGGCGGCGGGGAGCCGACGTCGTGGGCAGACGTCGCCCGAGCGGTGTTCGAACTGACCGGCCACAACCCGGCCCGCATCACGGGCGTATCGACGGGGGAATACTTCGCCACGGCTGCGGGCCCCGTGGCGCCGCGTCCGCGTAACAGCGTGCTGGACCTCGCGAAGATCGAGGCCACCGGATTCGCGATCCGGGACGTCCACGCCGCGCTGGTTGCCTATCTCGCTGGCTGACGCGCTCCTGTGCCCATCCGTTCCGGATGGGCACAGGAGCTGCGTCGCTCAGGGAACTGAGACGACTCGGCATCCCAGCGTTACATTCGGCCCGCCCGCGGAATCGATACCGTACGCGCAGACCTGATGCGCGCCCGCCGCGGCGCTCACCATTGCAGCGAAACCGTGTGCGTCGCCCAAGCCCGGGAAGGCGGCGGCGACATCGGGCCGGGAGAGGTTCGCAACGAATGCCGTGCCGACTCCGTCGACATAGATGTGAACGCCGATCGACGCTGCAGAGTCGGGGTCGAGTGTCCACCCGGAGGCGGTGATTCGTCCTGCCGTCGCGGACACGCCCTCGAAGTTCCCGATCGGAGCCCTGTTCGTCGCCGGCGTCACTCCGGCCACCGTGGCCGTCCGGCATCCAAGCGTGGTGTTGGTGCCACCGGCGTTGTCGATCCCGTACACGCACACTTGATGCGTGCCAGCGGAAACCGCCACTTGAGCGCTGAAGCCATGCTCTTCGCCGTACCCCGGGAATGCGGCCCCCACATCCGGTCGCGAGACGGCGGCAGTGAATGCGCGGCCGACACCATCGACATACACATGCACCTGGATCGATGACGTGACGTTCGGGTCTAGTGCCCATCCGTTCGCAGTGAGAACGCCCGACGAGATCGAGACCGACTCGAAGTTCCCGATCGGAGCCCTGTTCGCTGCCGGCATCACGCCGGCGACCGTGGCCGTCCGGCATCCCAACGTGGTGTTGGTGCCGCCTGCGTTGTCGATGCCGTACACGCACACTTGATGCGTTCCGGCGGACAGCGCCACTTGAGCGCTGAAGCCGTGCTTGTCGCCGTACCCCGGGAATGCGGCCCCCACATCCGGCCGCGAGACGGCCGCAGTGAACGCGCGGCCGACACCATCGACATACACATGCACCTGGATCGACGACGTGACGTTCGGGTCCAATGCCCATCCGTTCGCCGTGAGAACGCCCGAGGAGACCGAGACCGACTCGAAGTTGCCGATCGGAGCCTTGTTCACCGTGGGCAGCGTCACGGCCGGAGGCGTCGGGGTCGGCGTCGGGGTGGGCGTCGGCGTCGGCGTCGGCGTCGGCGTCGGCGTCGGCGTCGGCGTCGGAGTCGGCGTCGGCGTCGCAGTGACTGTCACGGTCCGGCACCCGAGCGAGCTGTCACCACCGATCCCCGTGTTGACCGCGGTGGCGCACACCGTCGACTGCCCGGCCGGCAGTGTCAGCTGGCCCGAGAACCCGTGATTGGGACCCGACGCCGGGTAGGCGGCGCCCACATCAGGCCGGGCGAGGCTCGCCACGGCATCGGTCGTGGTCGCGCCGACGGTGAGCTTGACGTGGATGGAGGCGGTGGTATCCGGATCAATCGCCCAGCCGCTCGCGGTGACTGTCGATCCCGCGACCGAAAGCCCTTCGTAATTACCGAACGGGGGGTGCCCTCCGTCCACCGGGCCCACGACCGTTACATTGCCACAGCCGAGGAATTTGTCGACTCCTCCAGCAACGTTGACGGCTGTAATGCACACGGCCTGCGTACCCGCGGCCGGGACTGCAACGCGCACGTCGAAGCCGTGATTCGGTCCAACTGTCGGGTACGCCGCCCCGACATCGGGGCGCGGAACCGACGCGGTGAATACAGTTCCCACCGTGCCGACAGCCACCCGGATGCTGATCGGATTCGACGTGTCGGGATCTGCCGCCCAGCCTGTCACTCGGATCGAGCCCGCGTCGCTCGTAATCGACTCGATGTTGCCGAATGGGCTTCCTGGCCCACCCTGAGTCGATCCGAACCAGTCAGAGAAGTAGTTGTAGAAGTTGCGGTTCCCGTAGGCAGAGCAGGAGTCACCGGTCCCGTAGCCCGCGCCAAGGGCCGCAGCGTTGGGCGTGTACGGCGTGTAGTAGTAGAGGCCCGCAGTGGCCTGGTTCTTGACGTAAACCGCCTTGGTGCCGCAGGCGGTATTGGGGTTGTAGAGGATATTCCAGGTATGGCCGGGGGCGTACCAGGTGAAGTAGTTGCTGGTCCCCGGCGGGTTCGCATAACGTTTGAACTGCCATGCGGCCTTGTAGACCTGAGCGAAGAAGCCCGCCGTGATGCTGTTGCAGCCGGTCGTGTCGGGACAGTCAGCCCCCATCGCATGCGCGTAGGCGTAGTCGGATGGCCACACGCTGGTGATCAGGCCCTGCTCCTTCTGCATCGTCACCAGAAGCACTTGCGGATTGATGCCGCACGCCTGGGCCACCTTGTAGATGATCACCGACGCGCGCTCGCTGGATCCGCCCGAATATGCACTGCACATCGGGTCGGCGGCCACGGATGTCGTCATTGTGTAGTAGTCCTTGACGCACGCGCCGGCCGCCGCGCACGTGGGCTCCTTGGACTCGAGGAAAGCCTGGACTTGGGACTGCGACATTGCGCCCGCGTTGAAGAACACCGAGTCGCTGATGATGTTGCCTGGGTCGAACTGGGACAGGTCTGCGGCCTGCGCCGGCGAAGCCGCGATGGGCATCAGTAGCGCGCCGATGACGACCATGACGGCGCTGAGCACCGCTCCGATACGCGCTCTGAACCCACGGCGCGCAGATATCCCCCGACCCGACTGCATGTGAACAGTGTGTCGTAAGTGGCGGAAGTACGCCACTGTGAGAAATTGGCCAATCACAGTTCGGCGTGCAGCTGCCACACGCGATCGGCAGCATCCCGCCACGCGAACGCGCGTCCACGATCCCCGGACATCACCGACATCCGCTCGATCGCCTCATTCGAGCCGAGGACGTCGCGCACCGCCGACCCCAGGGCGTCGGCATCCGGTTCTGCAAGCGCACCACCATCGGAGATCACGTCGCGATGCATGTCGGATGCGGCGGCGACGACGGGCACGCCGAGGGCCAGCGCATCCACGACCCGCCAAGGGAACGCGGTGCGCAGCGAGGGCGCGACGAGCACGAGCGCGCCGTCCAGGAGCGCCGCTCGGTCGGCCTCGTCGAGGTGGCCGCGGACGTGCAGGCGAGACTCCGCGATGCCGGCCTCCGCCGCCAGCGCGGCCACCGCGGACGCGTCGTCCGCGTCCATCACGACGACGGGCAGGTCGAGACCGGCGAGCGCGGCGAAGGCGAGGCCGACTCCGTCGACGCCCGCGACGACGACGGTGCCCTCGGGGAGGCCGAGCGTGCGTCGTCGGCCGACGCCATCCACCGGCACGGCGAAGCCGGCGGGAGCGGCGCCGGAGACGACCCGGATGCGACCCCCCAGCCGCGTGCGTTCGGCGAGGGCGGCGGCCATGGCGTGGGTCGGCACGACGACCGCGTCGGCATGCTTCTGCGCGCGCTTGAACATCGCCTTCTGCCAGGCGACCGTTGACCTCGAGAGGAGGTCCGGACGCTCCCAGACATCGAGGTCCCACACCGTGACGACCGTCTGATCGTTGTCGTGCACGCGGTCGTGTCGGGCGAGTGGCGCGAGCAGCGACGGCGCGTGGATCAGCCCTCCGCCGACGCCGGCGGTGACTCCGAGCTGCCAGGCGGCGATGAGCTCCCGGCGCGCGAAGGAGAGCCTCCGCACGTCCGCGAGCCCGGGGACGTCACGCTCGATGTCGGCACCAGACGGGACGATGCCCGCGACCTCGCATCCGGCCGGCGCCGTGCGCACGAGGGCGCGCCCGAGCTGGACGGCGGCGGCCGCGATGTCCGGCTCGGCCTCCGTGTCGAGCACGAGCCTGAGGGTGGCGGTCACCCGGTCATCCCTTCGGGCTCGGCGACGCCGACGGCGGGTGCAGCATCTTCTGGACGAGACCGTGGATGTACGCGACATCGGGGTGGAACTGATCGATGTCGGCGGACGGATCGAGGACGATCGACGGCGACGGATGCGACTTCGACTTGACGCCGAGGTCGGCGAGGTAGCCGAGCATCGACTCCGGGATGTCGGTCTTGAACAGCTGCGTGCCGGCCGTCGCGACCTCCTGGAAGTGGGTCAGCAGGTTGGCCGGGGTGACCTGATGGAGGATCGCATCCTGCAGCTCCGACTGGCGCTTCACGCGGTCGAAGTCGCTCGTCGTCTCACGCGACCGTGCGTACCACTGCGCGGTGTTGCCGTCCATGTGCTGCCTGCCTGGCTCGATCCAGCCGGTCGCCCACTTCTGCACGGGCTGCCCCTCGTAGGCGGGGCCGCCCTCCGGCAGGCGCTGGGTGACCGTGATGTCGACGCCGCCCAGCGCGTCGACGAGCTGGGCGAACCCGCCGAAGTTCATCAGGACGTAGTACTGGATCTTGACCCCGAGGATGCCCTCGACCGCGTCCCGCGTCGCCTCAATCGACGGGGTCGAGCCGTGGCTCGCGGCATCCGGGTACAGGTTCTTGCCGTGGCCGCAGACGCCGACCTCGGTGTTGAGCTGGTTGATGCCACCGCCCCAGCCGCACTTGGCGTTGGCATGGCCGGTGTGCACATCCGGGTAGAGCTGCCGCATCGGGCTGCCCTCCACGAACGGGAACCCGGCGAGGTCGCGCGGGATGCCGGTGCGGGCCACTTGTCCCGTCTCGGCGTTGATCGAGACCACGGAGATGCTGTCGAACCGCATCGAGTCGCGGCCGGCGGAGTCGTCGCCACCGAGCAGCATGATGTTGTAGTAGCCGTCGCTCGGCGGCTGCGACGGACCGCTTGCCGCGAAGATCGTGCCGATCGCCCCCCGCGCGGAGTCTGCGTAGCTCACGGCCTTCGCCGTGACCGTGCTGCTGGCGACGAGCAGCGAGACCGCGAGGATGGGGATGCCGACCCGGGCCCATCCGCGGATCTTGACGAACCTCACGAGCCGCAGCGTGTCGACGGTGAGCACGACCCAGAGCACGACGAACGCGGCGAGGACGACCTCGACGGCGAGCAGGAAGAACGTGTTCGCCACGAGGGTGATGAGCGCCGTGCGCCACATCAGAGCGGCGAGGACCCCGACGATCGCGATGATCCAGAGGAAGAGCGTTGCCGCGATGCCGACCCGGCCGAGGCGGCGGTTGCCGGCGAGCAGCTGCGCCGACCCCGGCAGCAGGAAGTTCATGCCCACGAGCCACCAGCCCCGGTTCTCCATGAACTGGGGGGACGACGCATCCGGATACCGGAGCGGCCGCTCCTCCACGAGCACGCCCCGCGACATGCCGACCGCGCTCACAGCGACGCCTTCAGCCGGCGGTTCTTCTCCTCCACCTGGGCTTCGAGGTCCCGCGCGTACGCCTCGACCCGCTCGGCGACCGCGTCGTCGCCCGCACCGATGATGCGGGCGGCCAGGAGTCCTGCGTTCTTGGCACCGCCGATCGAGACGGTGGCGACCGGAATGCCGGCGGGCATCTGCACGATGCTGAGGAGGGAGTCCATGCCGTCGAGCAAGGCGAGAGGGACGGGCACGCCGACGACAGGCAGCGCGGTGACGGATGCCAGCATCCCCGGCAGGTGCGCGGCTCCACCGGCACCGGCGATGATGACCTTGAGGCCCCTCGCGCGGGCGTCCCGCCCGTAGCGCACGAGCTTGTCGGGGGTGCGGTGCGCCGATACGACCTCCACCTCGTGCGGGATGCC
Organism: Microbacterium sp. sgz311019; assembly: GCF_056135325.1. Classification (NCBI taxonomy): domain Bacteria; kingdom Bacillati; phylum Actinomycetota; class Actinomycetes; order Micrococcales; family Microbacteriaceae; genus Microbacterium; species Microbacterium sp. sgz311019. The sequence goes on from NZ_JBWAXO010000003.1 coordinate 129,898, forward strand.
GAACTCTGTCAGCACGGCCGACGCGTCGCGCATCACCCTCCAGTCCGAGTCGGAGCCCATGACGACTCCGACGAGGGGGGACGAGGACGAATTCAGCGGCTCGGTCACCATTCCAGGCTAGGCCGCTCGCCTGCGAGAACTCCGCAACGGCACGGCCACCCTGGGCGACTCCGTGCCAGTCAGTCGACGAAGCGGGCCGCCGCCGAGCGGGCGACGTAGGCCACGTCATCCAGATCGTCGCCGACCGCGTTGACGTGGCCGACCTTGCGTCCGGGGCGGGGCGCCTTGCCGTACGTGTGGACCTTGGCGTCGGGATGGTCGGCCATCGCGGCGGCGAACCGGGCATCCAGGGAGTCGGATGCCGGTCCCCCGAGGATGTTCACCATCACCGACCATGCCGCGCGCGGCGTCGGGTCGCCCAGCGGGAGGTCGAGTACGGCGCGCAGGTGCTGCTCGAACTGGCTGGTGGCGGCGCCGTCCTGCGTCCAATGCCCGGAGTTGTGCGGGCGCATCGCGAGCTCGTTGACGAGGATCCGGTCGTCGGTGGTCTCGAAGAGCTCGACCGCGAGCATGCCCGTGACGCCGAGCCCCTCGGCGATCGCCGTGCCCACGCGAGCCGCCTCCTCCTTGAGGCGGTCGCCGGCATGCGGCGCCGGGGCGACGACCTCGGCGCAGACACCGTCGCGCTGCACGGTCTCGACGACGGGATACGCGAAGACCTGACCCGACGGCCGGCGGGCGACCTGCTGGGCGAGCTCTCGCGTGAAGTCCACGAGCTCCTCGACGAGGAGCGGTCCTCCCGCGGTCAACCAGTCCGCGGCGTCGGAGGCCTGCGACACCAGGCGCACGCCCTTCCCGTCGTATCCCCCGCGCGGGGTCTTCACGACCGCGCGCCCGCCGTGATCGTCGAGGAACGCCTGCAGCGACGCCTCGTCAGAGACGGATGCCCAGTCCGGCTGCGGCATCCCGAGCTCGGCGAGCTTCGCGCGCATGGCGAGCTTGTCCTGCGCGTACTGCAGGGACTCCGGCCCCGGGTGCACGGCGACGCCGGCGTCGACGAGGGCGCGCAGCACAGGCTGCGGCACGTGCTCGTGGTCGAACGTGACGACGTCGACATCGCGGGCGAACGCCAGCACGGTGTCGGTGTCGCGGTAGTCGCCGACCGAGGTCGCGGCGAGGGATGCCGACATCCCCTCCTCCTCGGCGAGCACGCGGATCTCGACCCCCAGCTCGATCGCCGGCGCGATCATCATCCGCGCCAGCTGTCCGCCGCCCACCACTCCGACTCGCAGGGCCATCCCGCTCCTCTCGACCGGACCATTGTCCCGCACCCGACAGGTACGGCGATGCGCGATCAGGCGGGGCGCGGCGGGAGGGGCGGCGGCGGATTCGGCGGCAGCACGCCCGACGAGCTGGTGGTCATCCCCGGCAGCGGCAGCTCCCGGTGGGCGAGGATCTGGTTCACCTCGACCTGATCGACGAGCACCTCGTGCACGAGCACGGCGCTCGGAATGTCGACGAGCCGCAGCGGCTCGTCGATGCCGTTGCGAAGGGTCAGCGTGCCGGTGCCCCACATCCGCTGGATCGGTCCGCGGCGCATGTCGATCGTGTATCCGCGCACGTGCGACAGCTCGCGCGTGCCTCCGCCGCCGATTCCCCCGCGCGCGAGGACACGGCGTGTGGTGATGGTGTAGACGCGGCCCCACCAGATGAGGAACGGGATGAGCACGAGCAGCAGGACGATCGCCGCGGCGGCCCCGAGCAGCATCCAGTTCGTGAACGGAGCCGGCAGGCGACCGTACAAGTAGCCCACCGCGCCGGCGGTGACGATGAGCACCAGTGCGGACCAGGTCAGTCGGCGAGCGTGGCCACGGAAGCGCGCCACACGCAGCTCCGGCGTCGGGATGCCCGGCGCCGGTGTCAGCGGGCGTCCCCCGATGCTCGGCTGCGTCACGCCTCCATCATGACACCGGGGCTGCCCGCGGCCCGTGAGCCCCCGCTGCGCGGGTCAGCGCAGATGGACGATGTCGCCTGCCGCGACCACGGACTCGGTGCCGACGAGCGGCTCGATGACGAGCGCGCCGTCCGACGTGAGCCGGCGAGCGGTCCCCAGGACCTCCGACCCGTCGGGAAGGAGGGCGCGGACGTCGCGTTGCAGCGTGACGCAGAGCGCCTCCACCTCGCCGCGCACACCGGATGCCGCGACATCGCCGTTCGCCGCGACGAGCGCGGCGACCTGCTCGGCGAGGGCACGGAGGTAGGCGTGGAGCAGGACGTCCTCGTCGACGTCGACACCGAGCGCCGCGAACGAGGTGGCCGTGCGGACCGGCAGATGCTCGGCCGGCATGCGTGTGTTGATGCCCGCCCCCACGACCACGAGACCCGGATGGCCGGGCACCGCCTCGGCGAGGATGCCGCAGATCTTTGCGCCGTCGACCAGCACGTCGTTGGGCCACTTCAGCCCCGCGGTGTGCGTCGTCCCCTGCAGGGCGCCCGCGACGGCACGCGTCATCGCGGCCCCGGCGAGGAGCGACACCCACCCGCGGGCCGCGAGCGGGATGCCGGTGACATCGAGTACGACCGACACGGCCAGGGCGGCGCCGGCGGGCGCGACCCACGTGCGGTCGAGCCGGCCCCGGCCGGCGCGCTGATCGTCCGTGACGAGAACGGAGAGATGCGGCCACGCGCCCGGATGCGTGGCGACGAGTGCTACGAGATCCGCATTCGTCGAGCCCGTCGATTCGACGATCTCGATGTGGGGGGAGACGGTGCGTGAGAGCGGGAGATCGTGCATGCCGTCACCCTATTGCCGTCACCCGGTCCTGCGCGATGATTCTCACAGCACAGGGCTCGATGACTTGTGCGCACCCTCCAACGCGGAAAACGCGCCGCTCGCTAGGGTGGAACGGTGACCGATCAGCCCGACCTCTCCACGACCGCCGGCAAGATCGCCGACCTGCGCCAGCGCTTCCAGGAAGCCGTCGTCGATCCCGAGAAGATCTCGCTCGAGAAGCAGCACGCCAAGGGCAAGCTGACCGCGCGCGAGCGCATCGAGCTCCTCGTCGACCGGGGGTCGTTCGTCGAGCTGGACGAGTACGTCCGCCACCGCACCAGCGCGTTCGGCATGGACAAGTCTCGACCCTACGGCGACTCGGTCGTCACCGGCATCGGCACGATCAACGGCCGCACCGTCGCGGTCTACGCGCAGGACTTCACCACCTTCGGCGGATCGCTCGGGGAGGCCGCGGGCGACAAGATCATCAAGATCATGGAGTTCGCTCTGCGTAACGGCATGCCCTGCATCGGCATGCTCGACTCCGGCGGCGCCCGCATCCAGGAGGGCGTCGTCGCCCTCGGCAAGTACGGCGAGATCTTCCGCCTGAACACCGCCGCATCCGGTGTCATCCCGCAGATCTCGATCATCATGGGCCCCGCGGCGGGTGGGGCCGTGTACTCCCCCGCGCTCACCGACTTCGTCGTCATGGTCGACAAGACCAGCCAGATGTTCGTGACAGGCCCCGACGTCATCAAGACGGTCACCGGCGAGGACGTCGGGATGGAGGAGCTCGGCGGCGGCTACACCCACAACACCCGCTCGGGCGTCGCGCACTACCTCGCCGACGACGAGGACGACGCGATCGACTACGTCCGCACGCTCCTCGGCTTCCTGCCCGACAACAACATGTCGGAGCTCCCCCGGTACGAGTCGGGCTTCGAGTGGGAGACGACGGATGCCGACCAGTTCCTGAACACGGTCATCCCGGACTCCCCCAATCAGCCGTACGACATGCACCAGGTCATCGCCCACATCGTGGACGCGGGCGACTTCCTCGAGGTGCAGCCGCTGTTCGCGCCGAACATCGTGATCGGCTTCGGCCGCATCGAGGGCCGCACCGTCGGCATCATCGCGAACCAGCCGTCGCAGATGGCGGGCACGCTCAACATCGAGGCCGGAGAGAAGGCGAGCCGCTTCGTGCGCTTCTGCGACGCGTTCTCGGTTCCGATCGTGACGCTCGTGGATGTGCCGGGCTACCTTCCCGGCACCGACCAGGAGTGGACCGGCGTCATCCGTCGCGGCGCCAAGCTGCTCTACGCCTATGCCGAGGCCACCGTGCCGCTGGTGACGGTCATCCTGCGCAAGGCGTACGGCGGCGCCTACATCGTCATGGGCTCGAAGCAGCTGGGCGCCGACGTGAACCTCGCGTGGCCGACGGCGGAGATCGCGGTGATGGGCGGTCAGGGCGCCGTCAACATCCTCTACCGCGGCGAGCTCAAGCGGGCCGCCGACGCCGGCGAGGACATCGCCGCCGTGCGCACGCGACTGGCGAACGAGTACACCTACAACGTCGCGTCCCCGTTCCTCGCGGCCGAGCGTGGGGAGCTCGACGGCATCATCGAGCCCGCGCACACCCGCGTCTCGATCGCCAAGGCGCTCCGCGCGCTGCGCGGGAAGAGCGCCAGCTTGCCCGCGAAGAAGCACGGTAACATCCCGCTATGACCGGCGAGGATGACGCACAGCTCGCCATCGAGGTCATGCGGGGCACTCCCACCGAGGAGGAGCTCGCCGCCCTCCTCGCCGTCGTCAGCGAGGCGTACACGAACGAGGCCGCCGAGGCGGTCGCCGAGGATCAGGAGCGCCGCTCGGCGTGGGAGCTCTCCGCCCGCGGACTGCGCGAGCCGCTGCAGCGCGAGTACGGCTGGGGCCGCTGGACCGCGTGACGGCGTCTCCCGCGTGATTCCGCGGATATTTGTCCCCCAAAATACCTACAGACACCTGCGGTGCGGGTTTGTCAGACTTATGGAGCTGGAACGCTTCCGCGTTCGGCCGACCGGCTCGTACAGGGTTTGACGAGCTCCGGATTCGGCCTTCTGCGGACGGTTTTCGGGTAACCGTCCGCTTAGGCGAGGGGCGGGCGGCTTCGCCGCCCCTCGCCTCCTTCTCTCCTCACCGCCCTGGTATCTCCCCCTCCGGGTCGGTGAGAGTTCGCCCGTCTGCCCAAGGGCATCGGCTCACGCCGGACGACGCGGGATCTCACGCCAGAGGTCGACGGTCTCGTCCTCGCCTCGGCCCGGGCCACCGGCCGACCGTCCCACGACGGTCACCGCGATATCGGCGTCGGGGGACGTGCGGACGAACAGCCGGTCGGAGTGGGCGGAGCCGACCGCATCGGCGAGCTCCCGGCGGATGCTCTCGAGGGCCGGCTCCGACACGTCGTCCAGTCCGCCCTCGTCGTAGACGGTGATCACGGCACCCCGTCTGCGCGCCCGGTCGAGGGCCTCTCGGACCTCGTCGTCGAGCAGTCGCCCGCCACGGAGCTCGTCGCGCAGGCGCCCCTCGGCGATCGTGGCCTCCGCCCGATCGGCCGGTGTGATGGCCCCGCCCACCTCGATGGCGCGCGTGAGCACCGGGCCCGCGATGGTGAGCGCGCGCTGCACCTGGACGCGTCGCTCGCGCCGGCGGCCGGATTGCGCCGCGCGCCACGACGATGCCGCGGCCTGAAGCTCCTGCAGCTGCGAGGTGTCGCGCGCGGCGCGGTCGAACGAGCGCATGAGCAGCTGGGCGACGCCGACCCAGAGCACCGAGCCGACCAGACCCATCGCGAGCGCGTTCAGGGGGCCCAGCCAGATCGCCGAGACGACCCCGAGAGCCGCGATGCCGGCCCATGCCCACCAGCTGCGCCGTCGCACCATGACGATCGTCATGAGGGCGCCGAGCCCGCCGATGTACCAGGTCACGTATGGCGCCCCGGCGGAGTCCTCGCCGGCGAAGATCGTCAGACCGGTGGGCAGCGCGATCGTCAGCGCGACGGCGAGCGCGGCCGCCCACGTCGGGAGGGGAACGGGTCCGCGAGAGCCGGCGGTGAGCGGCACGTCATGGTCGGCAGGCGCCGTGCGACGGCCGCCGACAGGCTCGACGAGCAGGCACAACCAGGTGATCAGGAGGTACACGACAAGGGAGGCGATCATCCCCACCGGATGCGCGACGGGCTCCGTCCACCACAGTCCGCGCGCAGACAGGTAGGCCGTGAACGCGACGGCGAGACCGATGAGGACGTGCCGGACGCTGAAGGTCATGCTTCCTCCTCCTCTTCGGCCTCGGGCGACGGGGCGCCCCACTCGAGCACGACCCGCGTGCCCTGGGGCCCGGTCTCCACGCGCGCGCGTCCGCCGACCGCCGCGACGCGGGCGAGGATCGACGCCCGGATGCCGAGGCGGTCCTCGCCCACCGCCTCTGCATCGAAGCCCGGACCGGAGTCGATGATGCGGACGACCACCATCGGCGGATCCGTCAGTCCTTCGACCTCCAGACGCAGCCCGCGCCCGTCGGCGTGCTGGATCGAGTTGGCGATCGCCTGCGTGGCGGCGAGGACGAGTGCGCGCGCGACGCTCTCGGGGAGGGTCCCCGCGTGGCGGTCGATACGCCGCGTCGTCGGCGGCACGATACCGAACTCGACGCCCGCGTTCTCCACCGCATCCGCCAGCGCCGCCATCGAGACCGGCGCATCGGTCCCGATCTCCGCATCCCGCTCGGCGTTGGCGAGCCGGGTCAGCGCCTCGCGCGCCATCGACACCGCGAGGGCGCGCTCACGCTCGGAGTGCGACCGCGCCACGGCGAGCAATGCCGCCAGGACGCTGTCGTGCATCAGTGCCGCGACCGACACGCGCTCCTGCTCGGTAGCCTCTGCGGCGGCCGCCGCCGCGTAGGTCTCGACCGCGCGGGCGCGCTCGCCGTCGACGTCGTCGGCGACCGCCCGGAAGACCCAGCCGAGCGACAGCAGGATGCCGCCGAGGATCAGGGCGAACGACACGTCGAGGCTGACCGTCATCCAGTACTCCCGCCCGAATCCGCCCTGCATGAGTCGCACGAGTCCGTAGAGCAGCGGGATCAGGATCGTCGCGAGGATCTGGAGCGGAAGACGGAACGAGAGGATCGTCATCACCGTCGCGACATTGATGAGGTAGAAGATCCACGGGTGATCCGTCGGCGCGGTGGCCACACCGCGGGTGGCCAGCGGCCACACGAGCAGCACCGCGATGTAGACGACCGGGAACTGCGCGCTCGCCGGACGCACCGCGCGGCCGACGAGACATGCGAGGATCGCCGCGGCCAGGCTCGCGAATGTGACGACGACGAGCGGCACGTGCCATCCCGGCGCCTCCTCGTCCGGACCGATCGCCGCGAAGAAGGCCTGCGAACCGAGGGCGAGGCATCCGATCGCGATGGCGAGCTGCAGGATGCGTTCGACGCGGGTGCGCGTGAACGAGCCGAGGGCGCGTGTGCGACGACCCGATGCCGCAGCCTCAGCCGCCACCGGCGCCTTCTTCGACATTGAGGATGCCGTCCTCCATGGCCCGGCGGAGGAGATCGACCTTGGTGGGGGCCGGCCGGCCCACGTCGATGTACTTCATCCGGACGCGGGTGATGTTCTCCTTCGCCGTGGAATACGCGATGCCGAGGCGATCCGCGACCGCCTTGAGCGGCAGTCCCGCGGCGTACAGGCGCAGGACGTCGCGCTCGCGCAGCGACAGCTGCGCGTCGGCGAACAGACGGTCGCCCTCGACGGCGCTCGCCCACTCGACGTTGTCGAGCAGCTCGCCGCGCGCGACGGTGCGAATGGCGTCGAGCACGTCCTCGGTCGGCGAGGCCTTGCTGATGACCCCGGCGGCACCCGCGGCGAGCGCCTCGCGCACGGCGTCCGGCCGGTCGGCCACTGAATGGATGATGACGCTCGAGCCGTCGGCTGTCAGCGCCCGCACGTTCTCGGGGATCGTCGTCCCGTCTCCCAGCGTGAGGTCGAGGACGACGACGTCGGCGGGCGGCGACGCGCTGAAGCGCCGCCAATCGAGATAGGCGGTCACTGTGCTGCCGGAGAACACGACGTCGAGCGAGCGGTTCCGATCGCAGGCCGCTTCCAGGCCGAGTCTCACGGACTCATGGTCGTCGATCAGCGCCACCTGCGTCATGCCGCTCAGCCTAACGAGTGCACGTCACGTGCGCGTCAGAATCGCCACCGTTTCGACATGGTGCGAGTTGGGGAAGAGGTCGAGCGCGCTGAGGACGGCGGGCGCGTAGCCGTGACCGCGGAACGTCGCGAGGTCGCGCGCCAGCGCGACGGGATCGCAGGCGACGTAGACGACGGATGCGGGGGCGAGCCCGGCGATCGCGTCCACGACCTCGCGGCCCGCTCCGGCGCGCGGCGGGTCGAGGAGCGTGACGCCCGCCGCGAGGCGGGAGCGCTCGGCGGCCGACGCCGTCTCGGCGAGCTGCCGGATCCACCGATCCACTCTGCCCGTGACGGCGCGGGCGCCGACCCACTCTGCGAGGTTGTGGCCGGCGTGCTCGGTGGCGCCGGCATCCGATTCCACCGAGGTCACCCGCGTGCGGGGACCGCCGGTCTCCGCCAGGGCGGCGGCGAAGAGGCCGACCCCGCCGTAGAGGTCGAGGTGCGCGGCATCCGGATCCACTCCCCCGACCGCCTCGAGGCCGCCGCGCACGGCGGTGGTCAGCGCAGATGCCGCAAGGCGATGCACCTGCCAGAACCCGCTCGCATCCACGCGGAACTCGCGGTCGCCGACGCGCTCGAGGATCGGCTCCGGCTTGTGGTGCGCACGCCTCGCCGCGGGACGGCGCAGGATGCGCACGCGCCCGTCGGCAGGCTGGACGAGGTCCACCCGTCCCGGCTCGGCGTTCGTGAGTCGATCCGCCGCCTGGGCGATGGCGCGCGTGGCAAGCGGGAGGTCCACCACGGCGACGACCTCGTGCGTGCGCGAGGCGTAGGGGCCGATCCGGCCGGCATCGTCGACGTGGAGGCTGACGCGCGTGCGCCAGCCGGTGCCGTCGGCGGTCTCGTCGACTCCGGCGGGGACGACGGTCAGGTCTCCGGGCTCGACCCCGGCCATGCGCCGCAGCGCGTCCGAGATCACGGTCCCCTTGAGCTCCCGCTGGTGCTCGAGCACGATGTGGCCGAAGTCGGCGCCGCCGGGTCGCTCGGCGGCCGGCACGTTGATGTCGGCCTGCGGCCACACGTGCGGGCGGCGATGGGGCGAGGCATCCAGGATCTCGATCGGCTCCGCACGCCAGAAGGACTTCGCCCCCGCCTGGGTCAGGCGCGCGCGGACGCGCTCGCCCGGCACGACGTCGGGGACGAAGACGACCCGCCCTCGCGACGGCGCCTCTCCGGATCCGTGAGCGTCGCCGCCGTGGCGGGCGACGAAGACCCCGCCGTGCGCGACGCTCTCGATCTCGAGCTCCACCTCGTCACCCACGGCACCCGTCGAAACCATGTGTCCGAGCATCCCACACCCGTTAGCGTGAGGGGATGCGCGTGCTCCTGGCCTCGACCTCGCCCGCCCGACTCATGCTGCTGCGTCAGGCGGGCATCGAGCCGGAGACGCTGGCGCCCGACGTCGACGAAGAGGCGGTCATCGCCGCGGTCGAGCGTGTCGAGGGCCGGCTGCCACCCGCCGACCACGTGCTGCTGCTCGCCCGGCGCAAGGCCGCGGACGTCGCGGCGCGCGCGGCCGCCGAGGGCTTCACCGGCATCGTCATCGGCGGCGACTCGATGTTCGAGATCGACGGCGACATCCTCGGCAAGCCGTACACCGCAGACATCGCGGCGGGACGATGGCAGGGGATGCGGGGTCGCACGGGGGTGCTGCACTCCGGGCACAGCGTCTACCTGCTGTCGGCGGTCGCCGAGCCGATCGAGGCGCACGCGGTGGCCGAGGCATCCGTCTCCTTCACCGCCGACATGACGGACGACGAGATCGACGCGTACGTCGCGACCGGCGAACCGCTTCACGTGGCCGGAGCGTTCACGATCGACAGCCTCGGCGGCCCGTTCATCGAGCGCGTTGAGGGCGACCCGTCGACGGTCGTGGGGATGTCGCTGTCCACGGTGCGGCGGCTCGTCAGGGAGCTCGGGGTCGCCTGGCCGAGCCTGTGGACGAGCTCGTAGGTTCCCTCACACGCGAGCGGGTGTTTCTTGTGGAGGTCACTCAAAACACCCCCGACGCCCCTCGGTAGGCTGGCATGCATGCCTGACATCGCCAAGGTTCTCGTTGCCAACCGCGGCGAGATCGCCGTCCGCGTCATCCGCGCCGCGCGCGATTCCGGAAAGGCCTCGGTCGCCGTCTACGCCGACCAGGACCGCGACGCGATGCACGCGCGCCTGGCCGACGAGGCGTACGCGCTCGAGGGCACCACGAGCGCCGAGACCTACCTCTCGATCGACAAGATTCTGGGCGTCGCCCGCCGCTCAGGTGCGGACGCCGTGCACCCCGGCTACGGCTTCCTCGCCGAGAACGCCGACTTCGCCCGCGCCGTCATCGCCGCGGGGCTCGTCTGGATCGGCCCGACCCCCGAGGCCATCGAGGCCCTGGGCGACAAGGTCACCGCTCGTCACGTCGCCGAGAAGGTCGGCGCTCCCCTGGCCCCCGGCACTCCCGGTCCCGTCTCGGGCGCCGACGACGTCGTCGCGTTCGCCGAGACGGTGGGCCTTCCCATCGCGATCAAGGCCGCGTACGGCGGCGGCGGCCGCGGCCTGAAGGTCGCCCGCGAGCTGGCCGAGATCCCCGAGCTCTTCGAGTCGGCGACGCGCGAGGCGATCGCCGCGTTCGGCCGCGGCGAGTGCTTCGTCGAGAAGTACCTCGACAAGCCGCGCCACGTCGAGACGCAGTGCCTCGCGGATGCCGAGGGCAACGTCGTCGTGGTCTCGACGCGTGACTGCTCGCTCCAGCGCCGCCACCAGAAGCTCGTCGAGGAGGCCCCGGCACCTTTCCTCACCACGGAGCAGAACACGATCCTCTATGAGGCGTCCAAGGCGATCCTGCGCGAGGTCGGCTACGTCGGCGCGGGAACCTGCGAGTTCCTGATCGGCGCCGACGGCACCATCTCGTTCCTCGAGGTGAACACCCGCCTGCAGGTCGAGCACCCGGTGTCCGAGGAGGTCACCGGCATCGACCTCGTGCGCGAGCAGTTCCGGATCGCAGAGGGCGGCACGCTCGACTACGACGACCCGGAGCCCCAGGGCCACTCGTTCGAGTTCCGCATCAACGGCGAGGACCCCGGACGCGGATTCCTGCCGCAGCCCGGCCCCATCAAGGTCTTCAAGACGTTCGGCGGTCCGGGCGTGCGGCTCGACTCCGGCGTCACCGCCGGCGACACCGTCAGCGGCGCGTTCGACTCACTGCTCGGCAAGGTCATCGTCACGGGCCGCGACCGCGCCGAGGCGCTCGAGCGGTCCCGTCGCGCGCTCGACGAGTTCGAGGTCGGCGGTCTGCCGACGGTCATCCCCTTCCACCGCAAGGTCGTGCGCGATCCCGCCTTCACGGCGGAGGACGGCCGGTTCGGCGTCTACACCCGCTGGATCGAGACGGAGTTCGTCAACGACATCCCCGCATGGGACGGGGAGCTGGACGGCCCGCAGGCCACCGAGGCCCGCCACACCGTCGTCGTCGAGGTCTCGGGCAAGCGCCTCGAGGTGAGCCTTCCCGACCGCATCGTCGCGCCGGTCGCGCAGACCGCCGGCCGCCCCGCCGCGGTGCCGCCGTCGCGCCGCTCGCACGAGCACACGGTGGTCGCCGGCGCATCCGGAGACGCGGTGAAGGCCCCGATGCAGGCGACGATCGTCAAGGTCGCCGTCGAGGAGGGCCAGGTGGTCGTCAAGGGCGACCTCGTCATCGTGCTCGAGGCGATGAAGATGGAGCAGCCGATCCAGGCGCACAAGGACGGCGTCGTGGGCACGATCAACGCCGACCCGGGCACGACCGTGTCGGCCGGGCACCAGCTGCTGCTCATCAGCTGACGAAGGTGCTCCGCGAACCGCTGGAGGTTCGCTTCATGCACACCGATCGGGCGGCGACCCCGCGGGACAAGTCGCCCACGACCTCGCACGTGCTCATCGAAGGCGACGTGACCGCGCGGCGCAACGAAGCAGCGCCGCGCCCGCGCGGCACGCTGAGCCTCATCCGTCCTCGCGCACGACCTCCACGGAGTGCATCGCACGCACGGCGTCGGTGATGCTTCCCGACAGCGACGGGAACACCGTGAACACGCGCGACACCTGGTCGACGGTGAGTCGGCGCTCCACGGCGATCGCAACCGGATAGATCAGCTCGGATGCGCGGGGCCCGACGATCACGCCGCCGATGACGGTGCCGCTGCCCCGATGGGCGATGATCTTGACGAAGCCGTCCTTGATGCCCATCATCTTGGCGCGCGCGTTGGCGGCCAAGGGCAGCTTGTGCGCCACGCCCTCGACGAGGCCGTCGGCGATGTCCTTCTCCTGCCAGCCGATGGTCGCGATCTCGGGAGCCGTGAAGATGTTCGCCGCGATGCGCCGACGCTCGAGCGGGATGACGGCATCGCCGAGCGCGTGGAAGATCGCCGTGCGGCCCTGCATCGAGGCGACCGAGGCCAGGGGCATGAACGTCGTGCAGTCGCCCGCCGCGTAGATGTTCGGGACGGAGGTGCGCGCGACGCGGTTGACCTGGATGTGGCCGGACTCGGCGAGCTGCACGCCGGCCTCCTCCAGTCCGATGCCCGCCGTGTTGGGAATCGATCCGACGGCCATGAGGCAGTGGCTGCCCTCCACGGTGCGACCGTCGCTCAGGGTGACCATCACGCCGTCCGGCGTGCGCTCCACCTTCGCCGCGCGCGACTTCGCGAGGACCTGCATCCCGCCCCGCGTGAAGACCTTCTCCAGGACGGCGGCGGCGTCCTCGTCCTCACCCGGCAGAACGCGGTCGCGGCTCGAGATCAGCGTGACCTTCGCGCCGAGGTTCATGTAAGCGCCCGCGAACTCGGCGCCGGTGACGCCGGAGCCGACGACGATGAGATGATCCGGCAGAGCCGGCATGCTGTAGAGCTGCGTCCACGTCAGGATGCGCTCGCCGTCGGGCTTCGCCGACGAGAGCTGACGAGGCGAGGCGCCCACCGAGACGACGAGCGTGTCGGCCTCGATGCGGTCGAAGTCGGTGCCGCCAGGCCCCGTGGACACCACGACCGCCCGGTTCCCCTCGAGCCGCCCGTGCCCGGTGATGATCCGCACACCCTCCTCGAGGAGCGTCGCGCGCAGGTCGTCCGACTGCTGGCGCGCGAGGGAGAGGAGCCGCTTGTTCACCGCGGCGAGGTTGATGGCCACCATCGGCTTCAACGGCTTGCCCTCGGCGCCCTTCGCGTAGAACTCGACGCCCAGATCACTCGCCCCGGCGATCGCGACCGCCGCATCCGCAGTCGCGATGAGCGACTTGGAGGGGACGACGTCGGTCAGGATGGCGGCGCCGCCGACACCCGCGCGCTCGACGAGGGTCACCGCCGCGCCCAGCTGGGCGGCGGCCAGCGCCGCCTCGTATCCGCCGGGACCGCCGCCGAGGACGGCGACGCTCTGGGTGCTCTCGAAACTCAGGGACATGGCATCCATTCTCCCCCGGCGCGCGCACCCCCCGCAGCAGCGCCCGCTCCGATGCCCGCACCCTCCCTCGCCTGAGCCCTGGGCCTTCTCTAAAGTGGGTCCATGTCAACGAACAGCGCCAACCCGCTCGACGACTCCGCCGCCGACCCGTTCGAGGTCGCGCGCCGCGCGGCCGAGGACATCGCCCGACTCACGGGCGTCGAGCACCACGACATCGCGCTCACCCTCGGCAGCGGATGGGGCAGGGCTGCGGATCTCATCGGCGAGACCGTCGCGACCATCCCGGCAACCGATGTCACCGGCTTCGGCGAGCCCGCCCTGGAGGGGCACGTCGGCAGCCTGCGCAGCGTCCGCACCCCCCGCGGCAGGAATGTGCTCGTCATCGGCGCTCGCACCCACTATTACGAGGGTCACGGCGTCCGGCGCGTCGTGCACAGTGTGCGCACCGCCGCCGCGACGGGAGCCAGGACGATGGTGCTCACCAACGGAGCGGGCGGCATCAAGAACACGTGGACCCCGGGCCGCCCCGTGCTCATCAGCGACCACATCAACCTCACCGGCGACTCGCCCCTCGAGGGCGCGACATTCATCGACCTCACCGACCTGTACTCCGTGCGCCTGCGCGATGTGGCGCGTCGCGTCGACCCGACCCTCGACGAGGGCGTCTACTGCCAGTTCCGCGGACCGCAGTACGAGACGCCGGCCGAGGTGCACATGGCGAAGACCATCGGCGGGCATATCGTCGGCATGTCGACCGCGCTCGAGGCGATCGCGGCGCGGCAGGCGGGCATGGAGGTCCTCGGCTTCTCGCTCATCACCAACATGGCCGCCGGCATCCAGACGACCCCCCTCAGCCATCAGGAGGTGATCGAGGCCGGCCGTGCCGCCGAGCCGGTGATCTCGTCGCTGCTGGCCCAGGTGATCGGGCAGCTGTGAGCGCCGTGGACGGCCTGCTCGAACAGGCGCGGGCATGGCTCGCCCAGGACCCCGACCCCGAGACCCGCGCGGAGCTCGAGGACATCGTCGGCCGTGCCGAGTCGGGCGACGAGGATGCGGCGGCCGACCTCGCACGCCGGTTCGACGGGCGCCTCGCGTTCGGCACCGCGGGGCTGCGCGGAGAGCTCGGCGCGGGGAGCGCCCGCATGAACCGCGTGCTCGTGGCACAGGCGGCGGCCGGGCTCGCCGCCTATCTTCGCGAGCAGGTGGGCGCGGATGCCGAGGCGCCCCCGGTCGTGATCGGCTACGACGGGCGACGCAACTCGCACGTGTTCGCGGTCGACTCGGCCGAGATCTTCGCGGGCGCCGGATTCCGGGCGATCCTCATGCCGAGAATGCTGCCGACGCCGGTGCTCGCCTTCGCGGTCCGCCACCTCGGCGCCGCAGCCGGCGTCATGGTCACCGCGAGCCACAACCCGCCGAACGACAACGGCTACAAGGTGTATCTCGGCGGTGCCGACGACGGCTCGCAGATCGTGCCGCCGGCCGACGCGGACATCGCCGCGCACATCGAGCGCATCGCGACCGAGTCGACGGTGGATGCGCTCCCCCGATCGGTCGGGTACGAGATCGCCCTCGAGTCCACCGTGGACGCGTACGTGGACGCCACGGCCGCCGTCGCTCCCGCGCCCGAGGGCGCGGACGGCCTGCGCTGGGTCTACACGGCGATGCACGGCGTCGGCTGGGAGAGCGTCGAGCGCATCGTGTCCCAGGCCGGGTATCCCGCGCCGACCACCGTCACCGCCCAGATCGAGCCCGACGGCGCGTTCCCGACCGTGGCGTTCCCCAACCCGGAGGAGCCCGGCGCCCTCGACCTCGCCTATGAGACCGCGCGCGCGAGCGACGCGGAGCTGATCGTGGCGAACGACCCGGACGCCGACCGCCTCGCGATCGCGATCCCGGATGCCTCCGCCGCGGGCGGCTGGCGCCGGCTCACGGGCAACGAGGTCGGGCTGCTCCTGGGCTGGCGCGCCGCGCGCCTGGCAGCCGAGGGCGACCGCGCGGACGGCGCATCCCTCGCCTGCTCGCTCGTGTCCTCACCCGGGCTCGCCGCGATCGCGGACCACTACGGCCTGGACTTCCACGCGACGCTCACCGGCTTCAAGTGGATCTCGCGAGCCCCCGGGATCGTCTTCGGCTTCGAGGAGGCCCTCGGCTACCTCGTGAACCCCGAGACGGTGCGCGACAAGGACGGCGTCTCAGCGGCTGTGGCCTTCCTCGGGCTCGTCGCCGAGGCGCGCGGCGAGGGCCGCGCGGTGGACGACCTGCTCGCGGAGCTCGGCGACACGTTCGGACACTTCGCCAGCGACCAGATCTCGCTGCGCGTGGAGGATCTCTCGATCATCGGACGGATCATGACGGGACTGCGCGAGCGCCGGCCGGAGCGCATCGGCGACGTCGAGGTGGAGCGGTTCGACGATCTCGCCCAGGGCGTCGACGACCTGCCACCGGGAGACGTCGTGCGCCTGCACCTCGCCGGTGGATCGCGCGTCGTCGTGCGCCCGTCGGGCACCGAGCCGAAGCTGAAGGCGTACCTCGACGTGCGCGGCGACACGGCCGACGATGCGCGCGCGCGCCTGGCCGCGCTCCGAGCCGCGGTCGGCGACCTGCTCGCCGACCTCACCTGATCGGCGTGGCGGGGCTCGTCAGCCGTCGATGACGGCGGCGAGCTCCTCGACGAACGATGGGAAATCCACACCGCTGCGGATGATCCGCAGCACGCTGTCGCGCTCGGAGAACACCTCCACGAACTGCTCGAAGACGGTCTGGAAGGCCTCGCGGTCGGTCTCGGAGAAGGCCACCATGGCGACGACGTTCACACGTCCGTCGCCCCACGGGATCGACGGATCGGCGATGCCGACGGCGATGGACGTGCGAGATGCCGTCATCGCCAGTGCGTGCGGCACCGCCAACGCGTCGGTGAACGCGGTGGAGCTCAGCCGCTCCCGCTCGATCGTGTGCTCGACGTAGTCCTCGTCGATGACGCCCTGCGCGACGAGCAGCTGCCCGAGGCGACGGATGACGCCCTCCTCGCCACCGCCGCCGTCGAGCCCGCGCACGAAGGCGTCGGGCGCGAGATAGCGCTCGAGGTCGGTGCGCAGCGTCGCCAGGCGACGGCCGCGACGGATGCGGACAGCCGCCGCCTGCACGCGCGCGACGTCGGCATCGGTGAGGAACGGCTGGATGCGCACGACCCGGTCGGAGGCGTAGGGGGCCTCGATCGTGGTCAGCACGAGGTCGGTGTCGATGCTCGCCCAGTCCGGATCCATGCGCGTCTCGACCCAGACCACCTCGATCGCCTGCCCGAGCGAGCGGTCGATGCTCGAGCGCAGCAGCTCGTGCAGCTCCTGGTAGCCGGGGCACACGATCGTGGCCGTCAGGAGCCGCTCCGAGCGCCGATTCCGCTCGATGCGGCCGCCGACGTGCATCGCGATGTAGCCGATCTCGTCGTCGACGATGGGTGTCCCGAGCCGCTCCTGGAGGCCGCTCGCGACGAAGACCGCGACCTCGAAGATCATGGGATGCGACGACTTCAGCTCGCGCGTCAGCGGGTTGCGGGGCACGGCCCCGGCCCGCGCGCGGTGCAGGAGATTCTGCACGTGCAGGGCGAGGCGCAGGATGAAGTCGTCGTGCGCGATGTCGACGAGGTACTCGGATGCCGCCTGCTCCACGACCTCACGGACCGCCTCGACGACGGCCGGATCGAGTTGCGCGCGGATGGTCGCGGCACGGGACTCCGACCCGGGCTCCACAACGCGAGTGAGCACGATCATCGCGAGGTGGCGCCGGTCGCCCGCGCCGAGCTCGACGCCCAGTTCCTCGGACACGAGCCGCGCGATCAGCGCCTCGATGTCATCGGCCTCCCGCGGGCCCTCCTCCGCGAGTCCGAGCGGATGGCCGCGCACGGCGCGATCCGCGGCGATCACGATGTGCGCGATGACGTCGACGATCGCGAACTCGTTCACGAAGAAGCCGAGCTCGGTGAGGCCGGCAACCAGATCGGCCTTGAGCTTCGCCGACGCATCCATCGGCACGGAGCCGCCCAACGAGCGCTGCAGCACCTGGAGGTCGAAGGAGCCTGCATCCATCTCGTCGTGCGCGAGCCGGCTCAGCAGCCGGCGACGGGCGAGCTCCTCGCCGCGGAGCCTGGCGCGCGACGACGAGCGCTCGAGTGCGAGGTCCATGCCGCCCAGCAGCGCGCGCACGCGCATGAGGTCTCCGTCGACGGTGGCGCTGCTCACGTGCAGCTCGTCGGCGATCTCGTACACGTCGATGCCGTCCGGGGAATCCAGCATGCCCCGCACCAGCCGGTGAAGCCGGTCGCGGGGCGTTCCGCGCTCGACCGCGTTCGCGCGCCCGGCGGACGACGCCGCCGGACCGACGCGGTAGCCGAGCGGTCCGGACTCCACGACGAGCGCGTCCTGGTCGCGCGTGTTCAAAGCGGTGACATACGAGCGGATGCTGCGCGGAGTGACCCCGAGGGCGTCCGCCAGCACGGCTGCCGTCGCCCAGTCGTCCTCGTGCAGGAGCAGGCCGAGCAGGCGGTCCTGTCGCGCTCTCGTCACTCGCCCTCCGTGTCGCCCCGCAGTCATCGTCGCGGTCGCCCGGCCAGTAAATCACGGACGCGCGCGCCGCGGGGCGGAGGGCAGGGCATGTTCCGCAGGGGCGGAAAGTTGTCTGCCTGCCACCCGGTGCGTCCAGCCGAACAGAATGTCGGGTGAGGAGGCGGATCGATGAGGATCCTCGTGGTTTGCGGTGCGGGAGCGTCGAGCACGTTCGTCGCACAGCGGGTGCGCTCCGCCGCGGAGGACCGCGGCATTGCGTGCGAGGCTCGCGCCGGCAGCGAGAGCAGCATCGGCGCGGACGTCGAGACCCTCGACGTCGTGCTCGTGGGGCCTCATCTCGCCGCGCACATGGAGCTGATCCGCACGGGTGCGGCCTCCCGCGGTGCCCTCGCGGTGCTCCTGCCCGACGACGTCTTCTCCGACCTGGACGGGTCGCGAACCCTCGCGCTCGTGCAGGAGGCCCTCGCATCCCGCCGCATCACGGCACCACCGACCCCCCAACGAGAGGATCACGATGACTGAGATCGCGCGCACGGTGCGCATCGGCTCGTCCCACGGCCTGCACGCACGACCCGCCAAGCTGTTCGCCCAGGCGGCGAAGGAGTCCGGCATTCCGGTGACCGTCGCGAAGGGCGCGGGCGCGCCGGTCAACGCCGCCAGCATCCTCGGCGTGATCGCGCTCGGTGCGGAGCAGGGCGACTACGTCACGCTGACCGCCGACGGCGACAGCGCCGAGCAGGTGCTCGACACCCTCAGCGAGCTGCTGACCACCGACCACGACGCGCAGTGACGAGCGTCGCGATGAACGGAGTGAGGACATGACGCAGATCCGCGGAGTGGGTATCGGCCAGGGCGTCGCGCAGGGCCCGATCGCCCGCATGACCCCGCCGCTGGCCGCGCCCGTCGACGAGCCGGCGACCGGCAGCGTGGAGGAGGAGACGGCCCGCGTCCGCGAGGCGATGGGCGTCGTCGCCCGCGACCTCGAGGAGCGCGGCGAGCGCGCCGGCGGGACCGCCCGCGATGTGCTCGAGGCCCAGGCGATGATGGCCGAGGACCCGGCCCTCGAGTCCGAGGTCGACTCCCGCCTCGCGGCGGGCAAGAACGCCGAGTGGGCGGTCTTCGACGCCTTCGCCTCGTTCCGCGACCAGCTCACCGCTCTCGGGGGCTACCTCGGCGAGCGCGCCGCCGACCTCGACGACGTCGCACAGCGCATCGTCGCGCACCTGCGCGGCGTCTCGGCACCCGGCATCCCGGATCCGGGGCATCCGTTCGTGCTCGTGGCCGAGGATCTCGCGCCCGCGGACACCGCGCTCCTCGACCTCGACCAGGTGCTCGCGCTCGTCACGACGCAGGGCGGCCCGACCTCGCACACGGCGATCCTCGCGCGGGAGAAGTCGATCGTCGCGATCGTGGGCGCCACGACCGCGGATCAGCTGCGGGACGGCGAGATGGTGATCGTGGATGCCGCGGCCGGCCTCGTCACGTCGGAGCCCTCGGCGGACGACCTCGACCAGGCCCGCCGCCGCGCGGACGCCCGACTGCAGGCGGCATCCGCCCCGATCACTCCCGGCGCACTCGCCGACGGGACGCCGGTGCCGCTGCTCGCGAACCTCGGGAACCCGGATGCGACCAACGCCGTCGCCCTCGGCGCCGAGGGTGTGGGACTCTTCCGCACCGAGTTCCTGTTCCTCGGCAACCAGTCCGCGCCGACGATAACGCAGCAGCGGGAGTCCTACGAGCGGCTGCTCGGCGCGTTCCCCGGCAAGAAGGTCGTCGTGCGCGTGCTGGATGCGGGCGCCGACAAGCCGCTCGCATTCCTCAACGACGCGCACGAAGAGAATCCGGCGCTCGGCCTCCGGGGGCTTCGCGCCCTGCGCGCCAGCGAGGACATCCTGCGCGAACAGCTGACGGCGCTCGCGGAGGCCGATGCGGCCGTGCGCGCCGCCGGCGAGGCGGCCGACCTGTGGGTCATGGCGCCCATGGTGTCGACGGTCGAGGAGACCGAGTACTTCGTCGCCGTCGCCCGGGAGTACGGCATCCGCACCGCGGGCGTCATGGTGGAGGTGCCCTCCTCGGCCCTCCTGGCGGACCGCATCCTCGCCCATGCGGACTTCGCGTCCATCGGCACCAACGACCTCACCCAGTACACCCTCGCCGCCGACCGCCTGCTCGGCTCGGTGGCGAGCTTCCAAGACCCCTGGCATCCCGCGGTCCTGCGCCTCGTGCGCGAGGTCGGGGATGCCGGGCGCCGCGCCGGCAAGCCGGTCGGCATCTGCGGAGAGGCGGCGGCAGACCCCCTGCTTGCCGTCGTCCTGGTCGGTCTCGGCGCCACGTCACTGTCGATGGCGCCCACGGCGCTCGCCGACGTGCGTGCGTCGCTCGCGACCCACACCCTCGACGATGCGACGCGCATCGCCGAGGCCGCACTCGCCGCAGAGGATGCGGCGTCCGCCCGAGACGCGGCCATGTCGGCCGCCATCCCCCGAGAGAGGCAACTCCCATGACAACGACGTCACCCCCACAGGCCCAGAGCGGCGGCCGCAAGGCGCAGGTCCACATCCAGCGCTTCGGCACGTTCCTCTCCGGCATGATCATGCCGAACATCGCGGCATTCATCGCCTGGGGCCTCATCACCAGCCTCTTCATTTCAGCCGGATGGCTGGGCTGGTGGCACCCGGTCGCCGACCTGCTGGGCGGCTTCGGCAACGCCGACCAGATCGGCTGGAGCCACGCCATGACGAGCCTCGCGACGGGACCGGACGGCAAGACCTTCCCGCAGTACGTGGGTCTGGTCGGTTCGATGATCACCTACCTGCTGCCACTGCTGATCGCCAACCAGGGCGGCCGGATGGTCTACGGCGAGCGCGGCGGCGTCGTCGCATCCATCGCCACGATGGGCGTGATCGTCGGCACGACGATCCCGATGTTCCTCGGCGCGATGATCATGGGCCCCTTCGCGGCCTGGGTCTGCAAGATGATGGACAGGCTGTGGGAAGGCAAGATCCGCCCCGGCTTCGAGATGCTGGTCAACAACTTCTCCGCCGGCATCCTGGGCATGATCCTCGCCGTCGTGGGCTTCTTCGCCTTCGGACCGGTGATCACCTGGGTCAGCGAGGGTCTCGGCGGGATCGTGCAGTGGCTGGTCAACCAGAGCCTCCTGCCGCTCCTGTCGATCATCGTCGAACCCGCGAAGGTCTTGTTCCTCAACAACGCCATCAACCACGGCGTGTTCACGCCACTCGGCATCCAACAGGCCGCCCACACCGGCAAGTCGATCCTGTTCCTCATCGAGGCGAACCCCGGCCCCGGCCTCGGCGTCCTCCTGGCGTACAGCTTCTTCGGCGTCGGCATGGCGCGGGCCTCGGCACCGGGCGCGATCATCATCCAGTTCCTCGGCGGCATCCACGAGATCTACTTCCCGTACGTGCTGATGAAGCCGATCCTGCTGATCTCGGTCATCGCCGGCGGTATGACGGGCGTCGCGACGAACCAGTTCCTCGGCGGCGGGCTGCGATTCCCGGCGGCGCCAGGATCGATCATCGCGGTGACCGTCGCGGCGCTGCCCCCGGGCGTGCCGAACCTCCTGGTCGTGCTCCTGTCGGTCCTGCTGGCGGCGACGGTCTCGTTCATCCTGTCGTCGGTCTTCCTGCTGCGCACCCGCCGTCGCGACCTCGCGACCGAGGGCGCCGGCGACCTGACGGACGCGATCGCCCAGACCGAGGCCAACAAGGGCAAGGAGTCGGCTGCGCTGTCCGGCCTGCGCGCACGCGCCACCGCGAACGCCGCGGCGGAGGGCGAGATGCTCGACACCTACGCCTCCGAGGCGGCGGACGCCATCGCCGCGGGCACCGTGGTCTCGGAGAGGCCGATCCACAACATCGTGTTCGCGTGCGATGCGGGAATGGGCTCCTCCGCGATGGGGGCGAGCGTCCTGCGCAACAAGGTCAAGAAGGCCGGAGTGGAGAACGTGACGGTCGTCAACAAGGCCATCGCCAATCTCGACGGCTCGGAGGATCTGATCATCACGCAGAACCAGCTCACCGACCGCGCACGGGCGAAGGCACCGAACGCGATCCACGTGACCGTCGACAACTTCATGAACTCGCCGCGGTACGACGAGGTCGTGGACACGGTCCGCGAGCAGCACAAGCACGGCGAGTAGCCGCAGAGAGGCGACAGAGGGGATCTCACATGTCTGACGATGTTCTGACCCGCGACCGGGTGCGCATCCACTCGGAGGCTGCCACACAGGACGAGGCGATGCGGGAGGCCGCCGGCATCCTGGAGGATGCCGGCGCGGTCACCGCCGCGTACTACAGCGCGATGAAGGATCGTGAGCAGACCGTGTCGACGTACATGGGCAACGAGCTCGCGATCCCGCACGGCACCAACGCGGCGAAGGACGAGATCCTCTCCTCCGCGCTCTCACTCGTGCGATACGACGGCGGTGTCGACTGGGGCGGCGAACCTGTCCGCTTCGTGGTCGGCATCGCCGGCAAGGGCGACGAGCACCTCGAGATCCTCTCTCGCATCGCCATCCTCTTCTCGGATGACGACGACGTCGCACAGCTCAAGTCTGCGTCGACCGCGGACGAGCTGTTCGACCTCCTGGAGAGCGTGAACGAGACATGAAGGCCGTCCAGTTCGGCGCCGGGAACATCGGGCGCGGCTTCGTCGGTCTGCTGCTGCACGAGGGCGGCTACGAGCTGGTCTTCTCGGATGTCGCCGCCGCCCTCGTCGATGCGATCGACGCGGCGCCCCGGTACACGGTCCACGCCGTGGGCGAGGGCGGTGGCGACACTGTGGTCACCGGATTCCGGGCGCTCAACAGCGCGACGGATCCGGATGCCGTGGCCGATGAGGTCGCGACGGCCGAGGTCGCCACGACCGCGGTCGGCCCGACCGTGCTGCGCTTCGTCGCGCCCCTCCTCGTGGAGGGGCTCCGGCGGCGCTCGGCATCCCTTCCCCCGCTGCAGGTGATGGCGTGCGAGAACGCCATCAACGCCACCGACCTGCTGCGCGGCGAGATGCAGGCCGTGGCGGGCGACGAGTGGGAGGCCCTGGCGGCGCGCGCCGTGTTCGCGAACACCGCGGTGGACCGGATCGTCCCGGCCCAGCCGGCCGGCGGTGGCGTGGATGTCACGGTCGAGGCGTTCTCCGAGTGGGCCATCGAGCGGCCGCCGTTCGGCGACGACCCGCCGCACATCCCAGGGGCGCACTTCGTGCCCGACCTCGCGCCGTACATCGAGCGGAAGCTCTTCACGGTCAACACGGGCCATGCGGCGACCGCCTACCTCGGCGCGCGCGTCGGCCGGGAGACGATCGCGGATGCGCTCGCCGACCCGACCGTCGCGGCCGGCGTCGAGGCGGCCCTCGAGGAGACCTCGGCGCTGCTCGAGGTCGTCCACGGGCTCTCCGCCGACGACCTCGCGGAGTACCGGTCGACCATCCTCCGACGGTTCCGCAATCCGGCCCTGCCGGACACCGTGTGGCGGGTCGGCCGCCAGCCGCTGCGCAAACTCTCGCGCCACGAGCGCTTCGTCGGGCCCGCCGCGGCGGCCGCCGAGCGCGGGCTGCCGACACGGGCGCTCGTCGCGGCGATGGCCGCGGCGCTCGAATTCGACGACCCTGCGGACGAGCAGGCCGTGGAACTCCAGGTCATGCTGCGCGACATGGATGCCGACACCCTCACCGCGACGGTGACCGGCCTCGAGCCCGGGCACCCGCTGTTCCGGCCCGTCCGCGATGCCGTCGCCGCACGGCAGGCGGCCCTCCGCGCGGTCGTCGCCCAGGAGGAGGGCGCCTAGGCTGGGTCGGTGGATTTCGCGACTCCCGTCACGCTCGAGAACGAACACGTCCGCCTCGAGCCGCTGGATGCGGCGGCCCACGAGGCGGACCTCGCGCGCGCCGCCGTGGGCCTCGAGCACGCCTGGTACACAAGCGTGCCGATGCCCGGTGGCGTCGGGGACGACATCGCGGCCAGACTCGCCCTGCGGGATGCCGGGACCATGAACCCCTTCGCCGTCCGCCGCCTCGCCACCGGGGAGATCGTGGGGCAGACGACCTTCTGCAACATCGATCAGCCCAACCGTCACGTCGAGGTCGGCTACACATGGCTCGGTCCCTCCGCCCAGCGCAGCGAGGTCAACACGGCGGCCAAGCTCGTGCTGCTCACCCACGCGTTCGAGGCATGCGATGCGATCGCCGTGGAGTTCCGCACGCACTGGCACAACCGGCAGTCGCGCGCGGCGATCGCGCGCCTGGGCGCCAAGCAGGACGGCGTGCTGCGCAACCACCGCATCGGCAGAGACGGCATCCTGCGCGACACCGTCGTCTTCTCGATCATCGCGGGCGAGTGGCCCGCGGTGCGCCGCGAACTGCAGGAGCGCCTGGCGCGCGGCTGAAGACCTTCTGCGTCACGACCCGCCGCGCAGGGAATGCGCAGGCCCTACGATCGGCCTAGCGGTCCCGGTGCGTCGGGGCCCGGGCGCAGCGAGCGGAGGGGATGACGTTGGTGCTTTCAGAGCCGCCGGCGCGAGCATCCATCCGGGACGTCGCCGCCCGGGCGGGAGTGTCGCGGCAGACAGTCTCCCGTGTGCTCAACGACCTCCCCGGGATGTCGGAGGAGACGGCCGCGCGGGTGCGCGCGGTCATCGCCGAGCTCGACTACCGCCCCAACCGCGCGGCGCGCACCCTCGCCACCTCGCGGCATCGCACCATCGGCCTCATCACGACCGCGCCGCGCGAATTCGGGCCCGCCAGCATCGCACTGGCCATCGAGCGCGCCGCCCGCGAATACGACTATGCGCTGGCGAGCGTCTCGGTGGTCTCGGACGGCGAGGACGAGATCGCCGAGGCGCTGGACGAGCTCGTGCGGTGGGGCGTGGACGGCATCGTCGTCATCGCGCCCCAGGCGGCGAGCTGGCCGCTGATCAAGGAGCGCCTGGGCACGATGCCATCGCTGACGCTCCAGTGGTCCGACGGCCCGACCCATACTGCGGCCATCGACCAGCGCGTGGGCGCGGTGGCCGCCACCCGGCACCTCATCGGGCTCGGGCATCGCCGCATCCTCCATCTGGCCGGCCCCGAGGGCTGGGCAGAGGTCGACCAGCGCATCGCCGGGTACCGGGACGCGCTCATCCAGGCGGGGCTCGAGCCGCTCGATCCGGTGAGCGGCGACTGGACCGCGGATTCGGGCTACGAGGTCGGGCGACGCATCCTCCCCGGCCGCGACTTCACCGCGGTGTTCGCATCGAACGACCAGATGGCGATCGGCCTGCTGCACGCCGCTCGCGAGGCCGGCATCGAGGTCCCGCGCGGACTGAGCGTCGTCGGCTTCGACGACATCCCGGAGGCTCGGCATGCGGCACCGCCGCTGACGACCGTCCGGCAGGGGTTCGCCGCCCTCGGCGACACGGCCATGCGCCGGCTCATCGCCGTCGTCGAGCGCCGCCCCGCACCGGACGACGAGGTGCCGGATCAGACGACATTCGTCGTGCGCGAGAGCACGGCGCCGCCTCAGCCCTGACCGGGAGTCGCGGACGGCGCCGGCAGCCCGTCAGGCGTCACCCGATAGACCACGGTCGAGTGCGGTGCGACCGTTGCACCGAACGACGAGCCGGAGCTCGCGACCGCGCCCGACCAGAGGTCGCGCAGTCGGAGGGCGTGCGCTCCCGCCCCGATCGCCCGTGCCGAGGTGTCGATCCGCGTCGGCGTCTCGCCCGCGTTGAAGAGCGCCACCGCCACGTCCCCGTTCGCGAGGGGCTTCGCGAGCACCCAGGTCGTGCCCGTGTGCGCCACCACCCGCGCCTGCACGCCGAGCATGTCCTGGTCGACGGCGATGAGGTCGCGGTTGCCGAGGATCGCGAGGGTCTGCGGGGTCGCGGTGCGCAGGTCGGTGCCGATGAGCAGCGGCGCCGCCATCATGGCCCAGAGCGCGAAGTGGCTGCGGTACTCGGCATCCGTCATGCCCCCGTTGCCGACCTCGAGCATGTCGGGGTCGTTCCAGCGGCCGGGGCCGGCGGCGGCGGCGAGCCGGACGTTCTGCTCGAAGATCGCGAGCATGCTCGCGTAGTGGTCCTTGATGTCGTGCGTCGTTCGCCAGAGCGACGCCATGGCCGGCGCCCACGTCCACGGCTCATGGATGCCCCACTCGCACAGGCTGAGCACGATCGGGCGGGAGACGCCGGCGAGCGCGTCGGCCATGCGCTGGTAACGCGCCCGGTACCCGGCCTCGTCCGCGGCGAAGTGCAGCCGCCGACCTCCCACGGACACGGTCTTGCGGCCGCAGTTGTCGTACTTGAGGTAGTCGATCCCCCACTCCGCGAAGGTGCGCGCATCGACGTCCTCGTAGCCGAGGCTTCCGGCGAGTCCCTCGCACGTCGTGGTGCCGGCGCTCTCGTAGATCCCCGCCTTCAGGCCGCGGGCGTGGAGGTAGGCGACGAGGTTCGGGATGCCGCTCGGAAACCGCTGCGGGTCCGCCACCAGCCGGTGCGTCGACGGGTCGCGTCCCGCCGCGGCACGCGCGGCGCTGCCGCGGGCGGCATCCCGCCCCGCCATCCAGCAGTCGTCCATGCCGACATACGTGTAGCCGGCCTCGCGCAGACCGGTGCTGACCAGCAGATCGGCCGCGGCGCGGATATCGGCCTCGTCCACGTCGCAGCCGAACGCGTTCCAGTCGTTGAAGCCCATCGGCGGGGTCTGCAGCATGGTCGGCGGGCGGGACGCATCCGGGGCCGTCGGCGCCGGAGCGGGCGCCGACGTGCACGCCGACAGCGTCGCGGCGAGCGCGGCCGCCGCGACAGCGAGGGCGGTCAGGCGGTTCCGCGTCACACGCCACACGATACGCGCCGGGCGCCGGATCCCTCGGACGGATAACACTCCGGTGACGGACCGTTGTCCTTGCCGGGGGTCCAGGAGTAGGTTCTCCGTGACCGGTCACGTAGACCGCCATCACAGCAACGACGAAGGAGTCGCGAATGCCTCAATCCTTGTCTCACGTCACGCTCAACCGACGTCAGCTGTTCGCCGGCGCCGGGGCGGGCGCGCTTGCCCTGACGCTCGCCTCCTGCACGGGCGGGTCGGCGCCCAGCTCCACGGGCACCGGGTCGCTCACGTTCGGCTCGAACGCCTCGGATCCCGTGCCCAAGAAGGCGTACGCCGACTTCGTCGCCGCCTTCGAGAAGAAGTCCGGCGACAAGGTCACCGTCAACACGAGCGACCACAACTCGTTCCAGGAGAAGATCAACAACTACCTGCAGGGCAGCCCGGATGACGCCTTCACATGGTTCGCCGGCTACCGCATGCGGTACTTCGCCAAGAACGACCTGCTGGGCGACGTCTCCGACGTCTGGAAGACGGTCGGCGGCAACTACAGCGACGCCATGAAGACCGCCTCGACCGGCGACGACGGCAAGCAGTACTTCGTGCCGAACTACAACTACCCGTGGGGCTACTTCTACCGGAAGTCGCTGTGGCAGGAGAAGGGCTACGCGGTGCCCACCAAGTGGGACGACCTGGTCACGCTCGCCAAGAAGATGCAGGCCGACGGGATCGTCCCTGTCCAGTTCGCCGACAAGGACGGCTGGCCGGCCATGGGCACGTTCGACTACATCAACATGCGGCTGAACGGATACCAGTTCCACCTCGACCTCTGTGCGCACAAGGAGTCCTGGAACCAGGACAAGGTGAAGAAGGTCTTCGACACCTGGAACGAGATCCGGCCCTATCAGGACCCCGCCGCCCTGGGTCTCACGTGGCAGGACGCCGCCCAGAAGGTGGCGAACAAGCAGGCCGGCATGTACCTGCTCGGCTCGTTCGTGATGCAGCAGTTCACCGACCCGGCGGTGGCCGCCGACATCGGCTTCTTCGAGTTCCCCGAGATCGCCATGGAGGGCCAGACGGCGCTGGAGGCCCCCATCGACGGCCTGTGCCTGTCGAAGAAGGGCGCCGACTCGCAGGCGGCGAAGGACATGCTCGCGTTCATGGGGACCGGCGCGGGGCAGCTCGCGTACTGGAAGTCAGACCCCTCGAACATCATGACCGCGAAGGATGCCGACACGTCGTCGTACAGCGACTTCACGAAGATGCTCGGGCAGGTCATCGCGAAGGCCGGCCACATCAGCCAGTTCTTCGACCGTGATGCGCTGCCGGCCATGGCGAGCAACGTGATGATCCCCGCGCTGCAGAACTTCACGAAGTCCGGAACGATCGACCTCGCCAACATGGAGTCGCAGGCGAAGCAGCTCTACTCGCAGCAGTGAGAAGGATCCGACGATGACCGCGATTCGCACGGACACGGTCGCCGCGTCGCACGTGCCGGAGGCCGCCGAGCCTCCGGCACGGCGCCGCCGCCTGCGCCAGCTCTCCCGGGGCGACAAGGTCGTGCTGGCGATCATGATCGCCATCCCGACTCTCATCCAGGCGCTCCTCATCTGGATCCCGACCGTCGCCTCCGTCTTCCTCTCGTTCACGAAGTGGAACGGCCTCTCGATCACCAACCTCCGCTTCGCGGGCCTCGACAACTATCTCTACATCCTCAAGGACTACCCCCCTTTCTGGCCGGCGGTCCTGCACAACGTGATCTGGCTGGTGTTCCTCGCTGTGATCGCGACGCCGCTCGGGCTCCTGCTCGCGGTGCTCCTCGACAGGCCGCTGCGGGGCACCCGCATCTACCAGTCCTTCTTCTTCGTGCCCGTCATGCTGTCGCTCGCCCTCATCGGCGTGATCTGGCAGCTGTTCTACTCGCAGGACAACGGTCTGCTGAACCACCTGCTCGGCACGTCCGGCACCTCGCACGCCGTGGACTGGTTCGGCGATTCCCGCGTGAACCTGTGGGCGGCCCTGATCGCCGCGACCTGGCGTCACGCGGGCTACATCATGATCCTGTACCTGGCGGGTCTGAAGGGCGTCGACCCGTCGCTGCGCGAGGCTGCCGCCCTCGACGGCGCGAACGGGGCTCAGACCTTCTTCCGGGTCGTCTTCCCCGTCATGCGGCCCACGAACATCATCGTCGTCGTGATCACGATCATCGAGGCCCTGCGTGCCTTCGACATCGTGTGGATCATCAACGGCGGCACCAACGGGCTCGAGCTCCTCTCCGCCCTCGTGGTGCGCAACCTCGTGGGTGAGGGCCAGGTCATCGGCATCGGGTCGGCTCTCGCCGTCGTGCTGCTGGTGATCTCGCTCGTGCCGATCGTGTTCTACCTCGTCCGCACCTTCGGAAAGGAGGCCGCCGAATGACCGCGGCTCCCGACGCCCTGACGACCAGCGCCATCGTCACCGGGCAGGACAAGCGCGAGGCCGCTCCGCGCCATGGCCCCCGCCGTGCGCGCTTCTGGACGTACATCTTCCTCATCGTCATGGCGCTCATCTGGCTCCTGCCCCTCGCATGGAGCCTCTTCACCTCGCTGCGGCCCTACGCCGACACGGCCAAGTACGGCTACTTCTCCTTCGGCGGCACGTTCAACGTGCAGAATTACATCGACGCCTGGACCCAGGGCGGGTTCTCGACCTACTTCCTGAACTCGGTCATCTACGTGGTTCCGACCGTCATCCTGACGCTGTTCCTCGCGTCGATGATGGCGTACGCCGTCAGCCGCTACTCGTGGACCTTCAGCCTGACGCTCCTCATCATGTTCACGGCCGGGAACCTCCTGCCCCCGCAGGTGCTCGCGACGCCGCTGTTCGAGGCGTTCCGCCTGCTGAAGCTCCCCTACTGGTTCAGCGACTCGGGCACCCTGCTGAACACCTACATCAGCGTGATCGCGGTGAACACCGCGTTCCAGATCGGGTTCTGCACCTTCGTGCTCGCCAACTTCATGAAGGCCCTGCCGACCGAACTGTCCGAGGCGGCGAAGGTCGACGGCGCCGGCGTCTGGCGCCACTACTGGTCGATCGTGCTGCCGCTCAGCCGGCCCGCGCTCGCGGCTCTGGCCACCCTCGAGGTCATCTTCATCTACAACGACTTCTTCTGGCCGCTGCTGTTCATCCAGAGCGGCAACCGGCTGCCGGTCACCACCGCCATCAACAACCTCAAGGGCGAGTGGCTGACGAACTACAACCTGCTGGCGGCGGGCGCCATGATCACGGTCATCCCGACCCTGATCATCTACCTGCTGCTGCAACGGCACTTCATCGCCGGTCTCACACTCGGAGCAAGCAAGGGATGAGGGACGCCATGCCCGCACGACAGATCTATCTGGAGGGCGGGGACACCGGCATCCTGCTCGATGTCAGCGACGGCGACGTCGTCGTCGTCCATTGGGGATCGGCGCTGCCCGCGCCCGTGCCCGACGCGAGCCTGCTCGTGCCCGCGGTGCCGCACTCGATGTTCGACGTCCCGGTGCGCCCGTCGCTCGTGCCGCAGGCGTCGCGGGGGTGGCGCGGGCGCCCCGGAATCCGCGGGACCCGCGACGACGGCAGCTCGTTCTCGCCCCTCCTCGTCGTCGAGGGGGTGGATGCCGACACCCGCCGCGCCGTCGTCCGCCTGTCCGGCGACGGCCTCGCGCTGGAGCTGACGCTCGACATCGACGAGCACGGCATCCTCCAGGCCGACGCGGAGCTGACGAACACGGGCGAGGACGTCTATCGTCTCGAGGCGCTCGAGATCGCCCTGCCCGTGCCCGACCGCGCCGCCGAGATCCTCGACTACGCCGGGCGCTGGGCCAAGGAGAAGCAGGAGCAGCGGCACGCCGTGCGGTTCGGCACATGGACCCGCGAAGCGCGGCACGGCCGCACCGGCCACGACGCCACAGGGCTGCTCGCCGTCGGCACGAGCGGGTTCGGCTACGGTCGGGGCGAGGTGTGGGGCGTCCACCTGGGTTGGAGCGGAGACCACGAGCACCGCGTCGAGCGGACCGGCTCGGGCACCACGGTCCTCGCCGCCGGGGAGCTGCTCCACGCGGGTGAGATCGTGCTGTCCCCCGGTGAGAGCCACCGCACCCCGACGCTGTACGCGGCGCACTCGACCGCCGGTCTGGACGGCGTCAGCGCGCGCTTCCACCGTCATCTGCGGGCCCGCCCCGGTCACCCGCGCAGCGCGCGGCCGGTCGTGCTGAACACGTGGGAGGCCGTCTACTTCCGGCATGACCTCGACGAACTGTCGGAGCTGGCCGACGCGGCGGCCGAGCTCGGCGTCGAGCGGTTCGTGCTCGACGACGGCTGGTTCCTCGGAAGGCGACGCGATACGCGTGGTCTCGGCGACTGGGTCGTGGATCCCGAGGTGTGGCCCGAGGGGCTCGGGCCGCTCATCGAGCGGGTCGAGGCGCACGGCATGCGCTTCGGTCTGTGGGTCGAGCCGGAGATGGTCAATGAGGACTCCGACGTCGTGCGCGAGCATCCCGACTGGGTCTCGGGACCCGCCGGGCGCCGGTCTGCGGAGTGGCGGACGCAGCAGGTCCTCGATCTCGTGAACCCCGAGGCGTTCGCGTACGTCCTCGCTCGCCTGGACGACCTTCTCACGGAGTACCCCGGCATCGAGTTCCTCAAGTGGGATCAGAACCGCGACCAGACCGAGCTCGGATCGGGAGGCCGCTCGAGCACCCACGCGCAGACGCTCGCCGCGTACCGGCTCTTCGATCAGCTGCGTGCGCGGCACCCCGACATCGAGATCGAATCGTGCTCCTCCGGGGGTGCGCGCGTCGACCTGGGCATCCTCCAGCGCACCGACCGCGTTTGGGCATCCGACACCAACGACGCACTGGAGCGGCAGTACATCCAGCGCGGCACGCACGTCCTGCTGCCTCCGGAGCTCGTCGGCTCGCACGTCGGGCCGCCGACCGCGCACACCACCGGCCGCACGCACGACCTGTCCTTCCGCGCGATCACGGCGCTCATCGGCCACTTCGGCATCGAGTGGGACGTGCGCACGGCCTCCGAAGCCGACCTTTCCGAGCTGGCAGACGCGATCACGTTCTACAAGGAGCACCGCGAGCTCCTGCACTCGGGGCGCCTCGTGCACGCCGACGACCTCGATCCGTCGACGAGTGTCACCGGGGTCGTCGCCGACGACCGGTCGAACGCCGTGTTCGTGTGGGCCGTGCTGGCTGCGACGCCGGCCGAGCTGCCGCCGCCGATCACCTTCCCGGGCCTTGACCGCGAGCGCGTGTACCGGGTGCGGCTCGGGCTGCACGTGGACCGCCACGCCGCACAGGACCGTCGGCATCCGAGCTGGTTCCCCGATCCCGTCGAGCTCACGGGAGCAGCGCTCGCCGATATCGGGCTGCCGATGCCGGCGCTGCGGCCGGAACACGCGATCGTGCTCGAGGCGACGGCGATCGCATGACGGCTCCCGACGTCGTGCCGCAGGGCACGTGCGCGCCACGTGCGCGATTCGAGACGGATGCGCGCGCCCTGACCCTCGACGGCGAGTGGGCCGTGCGATGGTCGGACTCCCCCGCCACGGCCCCTGAGGACCTCGCCGATGCCGGCCTCGACATCGCCTCGTGGGAGCGCATCCCGGTGCCCTCGAGCTGGCCGATGCACGGACACGGCGCTCCGCTCTACGCCAACAAGCGCTTCCCCTTCCCTGTCGAGCCCCCGCACGTGCCCGACGACAACCGCATCGGCGATCACGCCGTGCGCTTCGACTGGGCTCCGGGCGGTCGCACCCTCCTTCGGCTCGACGGCGTCGATGCCGCAGGGACGGTCGTGCTCAACGGCATCCTGGTCGGCACGACCCGCGGCAGCCGCCTCGTCCACGAGTTCGACATCACGGATGCCGTCCGCCCCGGGTCGAACCTGCTCGTCATCCGCGTCGCGCGATGGGCCGCCACGAGCTACCTCGAGGACCAGGACATGTGGTGGCTCCCCGGGATCTTCCGCTCGGTCACCGTGCTCGACCGGCCCGCCGGCGGCATCCGCGACGTGCGCGTCGAGGCCGAGTGGACCGACGGCAGGGGGATGCTGCGCGTGGAGGTGGATGCCGAGGACGACGATGCGGGGTCCGTCCGCGTTCGCGTGCCCGAGCTCGGCCTCGACCTCGCCGCCGGCGAGACGGCGTCGATCGCCGCGGAGCCCTGGTCGGCGGAGTCGCCGCGGCTCTACGACCTCGAGGTGGTCTCCCGCGCGGAGACCGCACGCCTGCGCATCGGCTTCCGCACCATCCGCATCGACGGCGTCCGTCTGCTCGTGAACGAGCGGCCGCTGCTGCTGCGGGGCGTCAACCGGCACGAGCACCACCCCGACCTCGGCCGCGTCGTGCCGCGCGAGGTCGTCGAGCATGAGCTGCGACTCATGAAGCAGCACAACATCAACGCCATCCGCACCTCGCACTACCCACCGCATCCCGATTTCCCGGCGCTCGCCGACGAGCTCGGATTCTGGGTCGTCCTCGAGTGCGACTTCGAGACGCACGGCTTCGAGTACGTCGGCTGGCAGGGCAACCCGACCGACGATCCCGCCTACGAGGCGGCGCTGCGCGACCGCATGGCGCGCACGGTCGAGCGCGACCGCAACCACGCGAGCGTCATCATGTGGTCCCTCGGCAATGAGTCGTACGCGGGGTGCAACGTCGCCGCCATGGCCGACGAGGCGCGCCGGCGGGATGCCTCGCGCCCGCTGCACTACGAGGGAGACCGGTCGTCGGCGCACGTCGACGTCTACTCCCGCATGTACGCGCACCCCGAGGAGGTCGCCCTCATCGCCCGTGGCGTGGAGGAGCCCCTCGACGTCCCGGCCCTGGATGCGCGCCGCCGCGGCATGCCGTTCGTCCTGTGCGAGTACGCACACGCGATGGGCAACGGCCCGGGCGGACTCCGCGAGTACCAGGACCTCTTCGAGTCGAGCGACCGCCTGATCGGCGGCTTCATCTGGGAGTGGCTGGAGCACGGGATCCGCCGGCACACGGCCGACGGGCGCGAGTTCTACGCCTACGGCGGCGACTTCGGCGAGCACGTGCACGACGGCAACTTCGTCGCCGACGGACTTGTGGATGCGGCTCGCCGGCCGCGACCGGGTCTCGCCGACGTCGCGAAGGTCTTCGCGCCCATCCGCCTCATCGTCGGCGAAGACAGCGTCGCCGTCGAGAACCGCCACGACGTCGTCGACCTCGCGCACCTGCGGGGGGTGTGGTCCGCCGGCGACGTGGACGGCACCTTCGATCTTCCCGACCTCGGGCCCGGGGAGTCGGCGACGATCCCCCTGCCACCCGACGCGCGGGGTGCCGGGCTCCTGACGGTCGCGGCCGTGCTCGGGGCCGACACGAGCTGGGCGCCCGCCGGGCACGAGGTCGCGTGGGCGCAGCGTGGGGCACCCGTCGCACCGTCGGCGCCGGCGGCCTCGGCCGCACCGGAGCGCACGGGGCGCAGCATCCGTCTCGGCCCCGCGACGATCGACGCCATCTCGGGTCGCCTCGCCCTCGGCGGACTCGACCTCGCCGGCCCGGAACTCGTGCTGTGGCGCGCGCCGACCGACAACGACCTCGGCGCCGCGCACGCAGCGCCCTCCACCGGCCGTGAGCTGGACCCTCCCGAGGCGGCGGAGTGGGAGGCCGCCGAGCTCCCGCGGCTCACCGCCCGCGTGCTCGGTGTCGACGTCGAGCCGAAGGCGGTCATCGTGCGCTCGCGGGTGGCCCCCGCCGTCTTCGGCTGGGGTGCGCTCCTCGAGCTCCGCTACGAGTCGGACGGGGATTCGGTCGGCGTGCGGGTGCGCGTCGACCCGGACGGCGCGTGGCCGTGCACCTGGGCGCGCGTCGGGCTCCGCATCCATCTGCCGTTCGCCCCGACGGCGCGCTGGATCGGCCTCGGCCCCGGCCAGGCGTACCCCGACACGGGCCTCGGCCAGCGCCTCGGCACGTGGGAGGCGACGCTCGCGCAGCTGCGCACCGACTACGTGCGGCCGCAGGAGAGCGGATCGCGCGCGCGGGTCACGGAGCTGGAGATGACGGATGCCGCCGGCTCCGGCCTGCGGATCACCGGCGACGGCTTCGCCTTCACGGCGAACCCGTGGACGGATGCCGAGCTGGCCGCGGCGCCGCATCCGTTCGAGCTGCCGCCGGCGCCCGCCGGCTGCTGGCTGACGATCGACATCGCGCGACACGGCGTCGGGACCGGGGCATGCGGGCCGGGCGTCCTGCCTCCGTACCGGCTGGAGCCGACGCCGGTCGAGGCTCGGATCGCCCTGCGACCGCTGCCCTGAGCACCTCGACTACCATCGGCTGGTGACCCTCGTCCTGGCCGGAATCGCCGCGTTCATCGCGGCCGTCATCCAGCGCATCACGGGACTCGGATTCGTCCTCGTGCTCGTCGGCCCGATCGTGCTGCTCTACGGGCCCGTCGAGGGCGTCACCATCGCCGTGCTCCTCGCGTTCGTGGCATCGCTCAGCGCCGTCCCGCTGGTGTGGCGCCACGTCGATCGGCGGCGCACCTGGTGGCTGATCTGGCCGGGCCTGCTCGCAGCCCCGCTGGGCGCGCTCTTCGTCAGGGTGCTGCCGGATGCCGCGCTCCTCCTGCTCATCGCGGCGATGGCGTTCTTCGCCCTGGTCGCGGGACGCATCCGCGCCCTCTCCGGCTCGCTGACCGGTCGCACCGGCGCGGTCGTCGCCGGGGCCGCCGGCGGCTTCATGAACGTGGCCAGCGGCCTCTCCGGGCCGCCACTGGCCGCGTACGCCGTCGGCGACCGCTGGGCCCAGCGCAGCTTCGCGGCGAGCGCGCAGGTCATCTTCGTCGTGTTCGACGTGGCCTCGGTCGCCCTCCGCGGCCTGCCCGCCGCGCCTGCCCAGGACGTGTGGATGCTCGTCGCCGTGACGATCGCCGGCATCGCGATCGGGTCGATCCTCGTCCGCAACGTATCGCCACGGATCGCCCGCATCGCGATGCTCGTGCTGGCCTGGGCGGGCGCGTCCGTCGTGCTCAT
Organism: Microbacterium sp. sgz311019; assembly: GCF_056135325.1. Lineage (NCBI taxonomy): Bacteria > Bacillati > Actinomycetota > Actinomycetes > Micrococcales > Microbacteriaceae > Microbacterium > Microbacterium sp. sgz311019. Next base: position 165,728 of record NZ_JBWAXO010000003.1, read on the forward strand.
CCGCGGCATCCTCGCGCTCGTCGCCTGACGTCGTTCGGTCTGCTCGACTCCACGGATCGGACCTGGTCGAGGCGCCTTGCCGCATCCGCACGCTGGATCGCGTCGGATCCGTGGAGTTCCGCAGGCGTTCTCCTCCCGCGAGGTGGAGAGCCGGCTGCTTTGCACACTGTGAACGCACCAGGGCGATCGGACTCGGCCCACCGTCTTCGCTGGACGGATGCCGACCGATGACATCCGCGCCCAGGGCGAACGCCGTCCTGTCCGCCACCTTCCTCAGTTCCCGCCAGCTGGCGGAGATGGGCCTTTCCCGCCACCGCGTGGCCTCCCAGGTCGCGGCGGGGACGCCGTCGCGGGTGCGGAAAGGCCGCTACATCACGCCGGGCACCCACCCGTCCCTGGCCGACGCGGCGCGATACGGAGGTCGACTGGATTGCGTCTCGCTTCTGGCCTTGCTCGGCGTGTTCGTCCGCGACGGCTCCCCCTCCCACGTGCAGTTCACGCCTGGCACGACGCGCCTGCCGGTGCGACCCCGCGAGGTCATCGCGCATTGGCGGTACGTGGATGCTGAGCCTGAAGCCCTAGGTCGACCTCATCGGGGCGCTGGTGCAGGCGTGCCGATGTCAGTCGCCGCGGGACGCCATCGCGACACTCGACAGCGCGTGGCATCACGGATTCGTCGACGAGTCGGATATCGCCGAGATCTCCTCGCGCACCGCGCGTCCCGTCTGCCGAACTCCACGGATCCTGTCCGCAGCCGGCGCGCGCGCCCCGTGTGCGGTGCGTGGGCCGAGGATCCGTGGAGGTCTGCAGACCGGAGCAGGAGCTCAGACGTCGAAGCCGTCGGTGATGAGGTCGATGAGCTCCTCGCGCTCCTCCACCGGGAGGAAGGCGCCGGCCGCGGCGTTCAGCTGGAAGACCTCGAGGTCGTCCAGGTCGTATTCGAAGGTCTCGACCAGCAGGGCGAGCTCGCGGGTCAGCGAGGTGCGGCTCATCGTGCGGTTGTCGACGTTCACGGTCACCGAGAACCCGAGCTGGTACAGCAGGTCGAACGGGTGATCGGCGAGTTCGGTCCCCCAGCGCTCGATGGCGCCGGTCTGAAGGTTCGACGAGGGCGAGAGCTCGAGCGGGATCTCGCGGTCGCGCACCCACCGCGCCAGGTCGCCGAACTGGACGAGCACCTCGTCGCCGGCACGCGAGATGACATCCAGGTCCTCGGCGATCCGCACGCCGTGCCCGAGGCGCAGGGCGCGACCGTCGATGAGGGCGGAGCGGATCGAGTCCAGTCCGGCTGCCTCGCCGGCGTGGATCGTCACGGGGAAGAACTCGGAGGCGAGGTACTCGAACGCCGGGCGGTGGCGCGACGGGGGGAAGCCGTCCTCGGGCCCGGCGATGTCGAAGCCGACAGCTCCGCGGCTGCGGAACGCCACCGCCAGCTCGGCGACCTCGAGGGAGCGATCGAGGTGCCGCATCGCGGAGACGAGCTGCCCGACACGGATGTCGTGGCCGCGGGACTCCGCGGCATCCTCCCCCTCCTCGATGCCCTGCTGGACTGCCTCGACGGCCTCCTCGAGACTGAGCCCGCCGCTCAGGTGCTGCTCGGGAGCCCAGCGCACCTCACCGTAGATCACGCCGTCGGCTGCGAGGTCCTCGACGAACTCGCGCGCGACGCGGGTGAGCGACTCGGAGGTCTGCATGACAGCCGTCGTCAGGTCGAAGGTCTTGAGGTACTCGACGAGCGACCCGGAGTCGCTGCGCTCCGCGAACCAATCGGCAAGGGCGCCCGCGTCGGACTCGGGCACCTCGACGCCCGCCTCGTCGGCGAGCTCGAGGATCGTCTGCGGCCGCAGCGCGCCGTCGAGATGATCGTGCAGCGAGACCTTGGGCAGGCCGCGCAGCGAGACGCCGTCGACGAGCGCGTCGCCGTTCTGATCGATGGGCATGTGGTTCCTCCGGGAGTCGGGAGTCAGGCGGTGATGCGTTCGCGGACGAGCGAGCGGTGAGTGGATGCGGAGTCCGCCCCCGGCTCCCCGACCTCCCACGCGTTCTCGAGCGCCTCGAGGGCACGAGGGAAGCGCGCGGCGTCGTCTGCGAGCAGTGTCAGCACCGGCTGCCCGGCGACCACGGTGTCGCCCGGCTTGACGTGCAGGTCGATGCCCGCGGCGTGCACAACGGGATCCTGGGCGCGGGCGCGTCCCGCCCCGAGGCGCCATGCGGCGACGCCGAACGGCAGCGCGTCCATGCGTGTCACGACGCCCGACGCGGGTGCCGTCACGACATGGGTCTCGCGCGCCTCGGGCAGCGCCGCATCCGGATCGCCGCCCTGTGCCGCGATCATCGAGCGCCACACATCCATCGCCCGGCCGTCGTGCAGGGCCGCCTCGACATCCGCATCCGGCTGACCGGCGAGTGCGAGCATCTCGCGGGCGAGCGCGACGGTGAGCTCCACGACATCTGCGGGCCCGCCGCCGGCGAGCACCTCCACCGACTCGCGCACCTCGTTCGCGTTGCCGATCGTGAGCCCCAGCGGGGTGTTCATGTCGGTGAGGAGCGCGGTCGTCGCGACGCCCGAATCCGTGCCCAGCTCGACCATGGTGCGAGCGAGCTCGCGGGCGCGGTCGATGTCCTGCATGAACGCACCCGACCCGAATTTCACGTCCAGCACGAGCGCGCCCGTGCCCTCGGCGATCTTCTTGGACATGATGCTCGAGGCGATGAGCGGGATGGCCTCGACCGTGCCGGTGACGTCGCGCAGCGCGTAGAGCTTCTTGTCCGCCGGCGCGAGTCCCGATCCTGCCGCGCAGATGACCGGGCCGAGATCGCGGAGCTGGTCGAACATCTCCTCGTTGGTGAGCGCCGCGCGCCAGCCCGGGATCGACTCGAGCTTGTCGAGCGTGCCGCCCGTGTGGCCGAGTCCGCGGCCGGACAGCTGCGGCACGGCGACGCCGAAGCAGGCCACGAGGGGTGCGAGGGGCAGCGTGATCTTGTCGCCGACGCCGCCGGTCGAGTGCTTGTCCGCGGTCGGCTTGCCGAGGGACGCGAAGCTCATCCGCTCTCCCGACGCGATCATGGCGTCGGTCATGACGCGGATCTCGTCGCGGCTCATCCCCCGGAGGAACACCGCCATCGCGAAGGCGGCCATCTGCGGATCGGTCACGTAGCCGCGGGTGTAGGCATCCACCATCCAGCGCAGTGCGCCCTCCGGGACCGCGCCGCCATCGCGCTTCGTGCGGATGACGTCGACGGCGTCGAAGGCCTCCACACTCATCGGGCTGCGTCCTCGAGGTCGCGCGGGCCGAACGCGTCGGGCAGCACCTCGTCGATGGTGCGGATGCCGGACACCGTCTCGAGCAGCATTCCGGGCAGCGCGTGCTCGAAGAGGAGCTGCCGGCAGCGTCCGCACGGCATGAGCGTCCGGCCGTCGCCGTCCACGCACACGAACGCGACCAGCTGGCCCCCGCCGCTCATGTGCAGCTCGGAGACGAGCCCGCACTCCGCGCACAGCGTGACGCCGTAGGAGGCGTTCTCGACGTTGCAACCGGCGACGATCCGGCCATCCGACACGAGTGCGGCCGCGCCCACCTTGAACCGCGAGTACGGGGCATACGCCCTGTGCATCGCATCCGTCGCCGCCGCGCGCAGCTCATCCCAATCGATATCGGTCACGTCACCCCTTGATGTACGGCTTGCCGTCCGCGGCAGGTGCGCGGATCTGCCCCGCGAACCCGACGACCGCGAGGATCGTCACGACGTACGGCAGCATCAGCATGAACTCGCTCGGAATCGGCGTCCCGAGCACGTTGAGCAGGTTCTGCAGGTTCGACGCGAAGCCGAACAGCAGCGCGGCGAGGGTCGCCCGGATCGGGTCCCACCGGCCGAAGATGACCGCGGCGAGGGCGATGAAGCCGAGACCTGCCGTCATGTCCTTGGTGAAGTTCGGCACCGAGACGAGGGTGAAGTAGGCGCCGCCGATGCCGGCGATCGCGCCCGCGAGCAGCAGGTTCCAGAACCGCGTCGGGTTCACCTTGATGCCGACGGTGTCAGCGGCCTGCGGGTGCTCGCCGACGGCGCGCAGGCGCAGGCCCCACCGCGTGCGGTACAGCGCCCAGGCCACGACCGCCACCGTGACGTACATGAGGTACACGAGGAACGTCTGGGCGAACAGCACCGGCCCGATGACCGGGATCTGCGACAGCAGCGGGATGGGGACCGGCTTGAACGGCACCGGGCTGTTCAGCGCGGCGGCGTTGGGCGCGACCACCGCGGTGTAGAGGAAGCCGGTGAGGCCCGACACCAGCACGTTGAGCACGACGCCGACGATGACCTGCTCGACGATGTACCTGATCGCGAACACTGCCAGCACGGCTGCGACGAGGACGCCGCCGATCATGGCGCCGACCAGACCCACGAACGGGTTCTTCGTGATGCTGCCGAGGATGGTGGCCGTGAACGCGCCGAGGAGGAACTGACCCTCGATCGCGACGTTGACGACGCCGGCCCGCTCGCCGATCACACCTCCGAGGGCGCCGAAGATGAGCGGAATGGCGAGCGACAGCGAACCGCCGAGCAGGCCGACGACCGGAACGGCGGCGCTCGAGCCCGCTCCCGACCATGTCAGGAACGCGAACATCGCCAGCAGCGAGTAGACGATCGACAGCCACATCGGCGTCGGCCGGTACCGGATCGCCAGGATCAGCGACCAGACGCCGAGCAGCGCCGCGAGGGTCCACGAGATCCAGATCGCCGGCTGCGCGGGCACCGAGATCGAGCCGAGCTTCACCACCGCTCCGCCCTCCGAGAGGCGGTAGACGGTGTCGCCGTGGGCCGGGGCCAGGACGAACAGCAGACCGAGCAGCGCCACGAGCACCAGCAGGGTGATCGGCACCTTGAGCTTGCGGACCTGGACGACGGCGAGCTGGATCGTGCCGTCCGGCGCGGTCTGCGCCTCTGCAATGGTCATGCCGCCGCCTCCTTCCGAGCCGCCTTCTTCGTGGACTTGCGAACGGCCTTCGCCGTCTTCTCGGCCTCCGACTTCGGGAGGAAGAAGATCGCGCGGATGAGCGGCGGGGCCGCGATGAACAGCACGATCAGCGACTGGACCACCAGCACGATGTCGACCGGGATGCCCTGGAGCGCCTGCATCGTGAACGAGCCCGCCTTCAGGGCGCCGAACAGGAGGCCGGCGAACAGCGTCCCCCAGGCCCGGCTGCGGCCGAGGAGCGCCACGGTGATGGCGTCGAAGCCGATGCCCGCGTGGATGCCAGCATCGAACCCGCTCGTGATGGTGCTCTGGATCTGGATCATGCCCGCGAGACCCGCGAGGCCACCCGCGAACAGCATCGCGTAGACGAACATCCGCGGCACGCTGATGCCCGCCGCACGGGCCGCGCTCGGATTCTCGCCGACGGCCCGCATGCGGAAGCCGAGGCTCGAGCGCTCGATGAGCCACCACACGAACAGGGTCGCGACGAGCACCACCGGGAACGCCCACGTCAGCTGCGGGTACTGCGGGCCGAACAGCGCAGGGAAGACGGCGTTCTGCGGCGTCGGCGAGGAGATCGGCTGGTTGGTGCCGGGCTTCTGCAGCATGCCCGGCGTGCGCACCATCCACGACACGAGATAGAAGGCGATGTAGTTGAGCATGATCGTGAGAATCACCTCGTGGGCGCCTGTGCGCGCCTTGAGGACCCCCACGATGCCACCCCAGAGCGCACCGCCGATGATGCCGACGATCAGTGTGATCGGCAGCTGCAGGATCATGGGCAGGCCGAAGTTGAACGTCAGCAGCGCGGATGCCGCGCAGGCGATCAGCATCTGCCCCTGGGCGCCGATGTTGAACAGGCCCACGCGGAAGGCCAGCGCGACGCCGAGGGCGGCCGCCGTGAGCGGTGCGGCGAAGCCGAGCGTGCTCGTGAGCGGCAGGATCGCCTGCTGGAACGACGTCGCACTGAAGTTGATGATCGACCCCTGGAACAGCGCCGAATACGCGCCCCAGACGGCGTTCCAGATCGCGACCAGCGTGTCGCCCGGTCGCGCGAAGAAGTAGCCCGCCGCCTTCTGCACGCCGGGGTCCGTGATCGCGATCAGGATGCCGCCGACGAGCATCGCCAGAACGATGGCGAGGATCGTCGTGACGACGCTGCCGCGCATGATGTCGCGGATGATCAGGTTCTGGCGCGGGGGCGGCTCGATCGTCTGCGCGGTGCCCGACGGGGTGTCCGCGGTCGTGGCGGTCGTGGCCACCGCCCCCGGGGACGCTTCGAGGGCGACGTCGCCCTCTGAGGCGGCGCCGGGTTGGGACTTCGGGTCGGAGATGCTGTCGCTCATGCCGCCGACTCCTCGGGCTGCTCGCCGGCCATCATCAGGCCGAGCACACTACGAGGCGTGTTGCCCGGCACGATCCCGACGATACCCCCGCGGTACATCACCGCGATGCGATCGGCGAGCGCCGCGACCTCGTCCAGCTCGGTCGAGACGACGAGCACCGGGATGCCAGCATCCCGCGTCTCGATGATGCGCTTGTGGATGAATTCGATGGAGCCGACATCGACGCCGCGGGTGGGCTGGGACGCCAGCAGCAGCTTCAGGTCGCGGCTGAGCTCCCGTGCGATGACGACCTTCTGCTGGTTGCCGCCGGACAGGGCGCCGGCGGCAACCAGCGGCCCCTGTGTGCGGATGTCGAACTCGGCGATCCGCGCCTTCGCGAAATCCGCGAGCAGGCCGCGGTTGATCGTCCCGGCGGAGCTGAACGCCTTGTCGCTGGAGCGGTCGAGAACGAGGTTCTCCGCGACGGAGAATGCCCCGACCAGCCCGTCCTCGTTGCGGTCCTCGGGCACGAAGCCGACGCCGGCATCGAGCACACCGCGTACGCTGCGCCCGACGAGCGAGGTGCCGTCGAGGGTGATGGCTCCGGTGACGCCGGAGTGCAGTCCCATGATCGCCTCGGTGAGCTCGGTCTGGCCGTTGCCCTGCACGCCGGCGACGGCGAGGATCTCGCCGGGGCGGACGTCGAACGAGATGCCGTCGACGAGCACCGTGCCGTTGGGCGAGATGACGCGCAGATCGCGCACCTCCAGACCGCCGGTCGGCTTCACCCGCGGCGCATCCTTGTGCACCGTGAGTTCGACCGCGCGGCCGACCATCATGGAGGCCAGTTCGGTGTTGGAGGCCGTCGGGCTCGCCTCGCCCACGACCTTGCCGAGGCGGATGACGGTGATGCGGTCCGCGACCTCGCGCACCTCGCGCAGCTTGTGCGTGATGAACACGATCGACGTGCCCTCGTCGCGCAGCTGGCGCATGATCGTCATCAGCTCGTCGGTCTCCTGCGGCGTGAGGACCGCGGTGGGCTCATCGAAGACCAGGATCTTGGCATCCCGTGAGAGGGCCTTGATGATCTCGACGCGCTGCTGCACGCCGACGGGCAGGTCGCCGACGGTGGCGTCGGGATCGACTTCGAAGCCGAAGCGCTGGGCGACGTTGCGGACGTGCGCGCGCGCCGCGGCGAGGTCGAGCGAGCCGAGCGCCCTCGTCTGCTCGTGACCGAGCATGACGTTCTCGGCGACCGTGAAGACCGGGACCAGCATGAAGTGCTGGTGCACCATGCCGATGCCGGCGCTCATGGCATCGCCCGGACCGCGGAAGTGGTGCGCGACGCCGTCGAGGACGATCTCGCCCTCCTCCGGCTGGTAGAGGCCGTAGAGGACGTTCATGAGGGTGGATTTGCCCGCGCCGTTCTCGCCCAGGAGGGCGTGGATCTCACCCGGCTCGACGGTCACATCGATGTGATCGTTCGCCGTGAAAGACCCGAAGCGCTTCGTGATTCCACGCAGCTCGAGCTTCATGTTCTGCACCTTATCCGGTAGTGCGGACTTCGGGGAGAGGCGCCGACAGCACGAAGCGACGACCGAGGTCGCCGCTTCGTGCTGTCGTTCGCAGGGGTCAGCCGGCCGACGCCGCCTTGGGCGTCGAGGGCGACTGGACGACGATCTTGCCGTCGATGATGTCCTGCTGCAGCTTCTTCAGGTCGTCCGTCAGGCCGGAAGGAAGCTTCGACTCGAAGTCGTGGAAGCTCGAGAGGCCGACGCCTTCGTTCTTCAGCGTGCCGACATAGGTCGTCGCGTCGAACTTGCCCTGCCCGCCCTGCATGACGGCGTCGCGCACGGCGACGTCGATCCGCTTGAGGATCGACACCAGGGTGATGTCGGCGACACTCGGGTCGGCGACGGCGAAGTCGCTGTCGACGCCGAGCATGACCGTGTCCTTGCCCTGCGCGCGGATCGCCGCGGCAGCGCTCAGGTAGATCGGTCCGCCGACGGGCAGGATGACGTCAGCACCCTGGTCCAGGATGCCCTGAGCGGTCTGCTTGGCCGTGTCGTTGGCGGCGAAGCCACCGGTGAAGGAGCCCTTCTGGGTCGCCTTGTCCCACCCGAACGACTGGACGTTCTTGCTCTTGTCGGTGTTGTACTTGGCGACGCCGTCGACGAAGCCGTCCATGTAGATCGACACCGGCGGGATCTGCATGCCGCCGAAGGTGCCGACCTTCTGAGCGTGCGAGTAGGCCGCCGCGGCGTAGCCGCCGAGGTAGGCCGCCTGCGCGGTGTCGAACAGGAGCGGCTTGATGTTCGGAGCATCCGTCTTGCCGTCGTTGTTCGCGTCGGCCGGGTCGTCCACGATGGCGTAGTCGATCTTCGGGTTCGCCTTGGCGGACTCGATCGTCGCGGCGGAGAGGTTGAAGCCCACCGAGACGATGTAGTTGCAGCCGCCCGCGACGAGCGCCTGCATGTTCGGGGTGTAGTCGCTCGCCGACTTGGAGGTCACCTGGGTGAACTTGATGCCGAGCGAGTCGGCTGCCTCCTTCATGCCGTTCAACGCCGACTCGTTGAACGAGTGGTCGTTGAAACCGCCGCTGTCGGAGACGATGCAGGGCTTGAATCCGGCGACGGCCTTCGCGCCGCTGCTGCTCGAGGTAGCGGTCGGCGCCGAGCCGCAGCCGGCGAGGGCAAGGAGCAGGCTCGCGGCAACCCCAGCGCCGATCAGCTTGCGAGTGGTAGAGATGGTCAACTCACGCCTCCACGTCTTTTCCCCAGCGGATCTCGCGAGGGCTGTATAGAAGTTACCCAGCATGACCGCCGATTTGCATGCTGGCAAAGCGCCTGAGGTGAATGGTTATGAACCCGAAATAAGCGGGCTCAGAGGACGTCGGTTCCGCCGTTCATCTTGAGGGCGTCCACGATGCCCTTCACGCGCTGCGCGTTCTCACTCGTGGTGACCAGGAGAGCGTCGTCCGTGTCGACCACGACGATGTCGTGCACCCCGATCAGGGAGATCACGCGAGAGGTCTGCGAGACGACGATCCCGCTGGAGGCGTCGGCGAGGACGCGGGCGTTCTGGCCGAGGATCGCGAGGTCGTTCTTGCGGCCGCCCGAGTTGAGCTTGGCGAGGCTCGCGAAGTCGCCGACGTCGTCCCAGTCGAAGTGGCCGGGGATCACCGCGAGACGCCCCTTGGCCGCCGCCGGCTCCGCCACGACGTAGTCGATGGCGATCTTGGTGAGGGTCGGCCACACGCGGTCGACGACAGGACCGCGGCGATCGCGGTCGTCCCAGGCCTCCGCCAGGTCCATGAGCCCCGCGTACAGGTGCGGGTCCTGCTCGGCGATCTCGCCCAGGAGGACGTCGGCGCGTGAGATGAACATGCCCGCGTTCCAGAGGTAGCGGCGGTCGGCGAAGTACTCCTTCGCCGTCTCGAGGTCGGGCTTCTCGACGAATCGCTCGACGAACGCCGCCTCGGGCGCGCCGTCGACGGGCAGCTCGCCGGCCTTCAGGATGTAGCCGAATCCGATCGACGGCTCGGTCGGCTGGATGCCGATGGTGCAGATGTATCCCTCGCGTGCGACGGCGACCGCCTGCTGCACGGCGAACTCGAAGGTCCGCAGGCCCCGGATGACGTGGTCGGCTGCGAACGAGCCGATGATGACGTCCGGCTCACGCCGGCTCAGGATGGCCGCTGCCAACCCGATCGCGGCGGCCGACTCGCGCGGCTCCGACTCGAGGAAGACGTTCTTGTCCGGGATGCCGGGCAGCTCCTTCTCCACCGCGGCGCGGTGGGCGCGCCCCGTGACGACGGCGATGCGATCCGCCCCGGCGAGCGGCTCGAGGCGATCCCACGTATCGCGCAGCAGCGTCTGACCGGAGCCCGTGAGGTCGTGGAGGAATTTCGGCGCGTCCGCCCGCGACAACGGCCAGAGGCGGCTGCCGACACCCCCCGCGGGGATCACAGCATAGAAGTCTTCGATCGGCTGCGGCATGCGCTCCAGGCTACCGGGCGATGCTGATCGTCCCCGAGAGCCGCACGACAGGATCCGGCGGCACCCGGCGCACGGCCGGGTGCCGCCGGACGGGATCAGCCCTGCCGGGGCGAGGTCCCCGGCGTCGCGTCGCGAAGCGATGCGAGCATGGCGTCGAACGCGGGCTTCGGCGAGTAGTCGTTCTCGAAGATCGTCGCCCAGCCCTCGCCGGGGAAGACCGCGGGGACCCACGACTTGGAGTCCGGGAAGCCCCAGACGGTGAAGGACGTGCACGCCGAGACGTTCAGGCAGGCCTGGAGCATCGCGTCGTAGCGATGCGTCTGCTCGGCGACCTGGGCCGGCGTCGGACCCGTCTCACCGGCCTGGAGCGGGATGCGCACGTCCGCCTCGGTGATCGCGACCTGGAGCCCCAGAGCGGCGAAGCGCTCGAGCTCGGCCTGCAGAGAGGTGTCGTACCCGTACAGGAGGCTCAGGTGACCCTGTGCGCCCATCCCGCCGAGGGGCACGCCATCGGCCAGCATGCGCTTCGCGAGCGCGTAGTACGCGTCGGTCTTCTCGTTGATGCCTTCCGCGTTGTAGTCGTTCATGAACAGCACGGCGGCCGGGTCTGCGGTGTGCGCCCAGCGGAACGCATCCTCGAGGAGTGCGACCGGATCCGCTGCACAGGCGTGCAGGAAGGGGTTGGCGGTGGTCCGCAGCTGAACCCCGCCGGGCTCCCAAGTGTCCTGGAAGATCTCGTTCGCGACGTCCCACTGGTAGATCCGGCCCTTGAAGTGCCCGACCACAGTCTCGATGTGGTCCTTGAGCACGGATCGGGCCTGATCGCACGTCCAGGTAGGGCTCGACTCGGTGACCCATGCCGGATTCTGGCTGTGCCACAGCAGGTTGTGGCCGCGTACCTTCTGGTGGTTGGCCTCCGCGAATGCGACGAGGGCATCGGCCGACGTGAAGTCGTAGACGTTCGGGGCGGGGTGGACCGCATCCCATTTCATGTCGTTCTCCGGCGTCAGCGAGGAGAACTGGTCGGTGAGCACCTGCTGGAACCGGGTGGGCGCGCTGGGGTCGTAGCCCATGATCTCGCGCTTGCCCCAGACGGCGCTGCCGATGGCCAGGTCACGCGGTGCCGCGTTGCGCAACGAGTCCTTGTCCGAGTGGCTGAAGCCCGGAGGTGCGGACGCCGCGGCGCACAGCGGAAGGACGATGGCCGCAGCGGTAGCGGCCACGAGAAGCGATCGGATGGATCGGCGCATGAAGTACTCCTGACATCGTCGTCGGACATATGCACCACTCATTCGGCGCATATGTTGTCTTGCCCGCTAAATCCTGCGCGACGCCTGCGCAGAGGTCAAAGAGTTTCGAACGGTTTTCGACGATGCCGACTGCGAGCCCGTCCGGTCCGGGGTACCTCGTGGCTGGGAATAGGATGAATGAGGCGCCCGCGCGACGCCAGGGGCTCCCCAGCCCCTCCCCCAGGGCTCGAAGCCCACCGTTTTCGATCAGGGAGGACGGCCGTGTCCGCACCAGCACGCCTCACACCGCAGATCTCGGAAACCACCTCGAAAGTCCCGCGCGGCACGCTGTACCGCGGCCGCGAGGGCATGTGGTCCTGGGTCCTGCACCGCATCACCGGCGTGGCGATCTTCTTCTTCCTGCTGGTGCACATCCTCGACACCGCGCTCATCCGCGTGTCACCGGCCGCGTACGACGCGGTGATCGGCACCTACAAGAACCCGATCATGGGGCTCGGCGAGATCGTGCTGGTCGCAGCCATCACTTATCACGCGTTCAACGGCCTGCGCATCATCGTCGTCGACCTGTGGTCGAAGGGCGCCCGCTACCAGCGCCAGCTGTGGTGGGGCGTCATCGGGCTGTGGGCGATCACGATGCTCGGATTCGTCCCCCGCCAGCTCATGGTCATCGTGGCCGAGATGTCCGGCACGAAGTAAGGGAGACGACGACATGACCTCCGAAACCATCGCCGCTCCCCGCACCCCGGCACCCTCCCGTCGCAGGGGATCCAACCTCGAGAAGTGGGGCTGGATCTACATGCGCGCGTCGGGCGTGCTGCTCGTGGTCCTCATCTTCGGCCATCTGTTCATCAACCTCGTCGCCGGCGACGGCGTGCGCCAGATCGACTTCGCGTTCGTCGCGGGCAAGTACGCCACGCCGTTCTGGCAGTGGTGGGACGTCATCATGCTCTGGCTCGCCCTCATCCACGGCGCGAACGGCATGCGGACGATCGTCAACGACTACGTGACCCACGCAGGCACGCGCCGCGTGATGGTCTGGGCGCTCTGGCTGGCGGCCGCATTCCTCATCCTCCTCGGCACGCTGGTCGTCTTCACCTTCGACCCCTGCCTGGGAGTGACTCCGGGCAGCGAGCTGGCCGCCATCTGCAAGGCCTGAGGCCTGCGCAGGGACGACAGCGACGCACCAGGATCAACAGCGACGTAGAGGCAAGGGCATACACCACGTGAGCACGCAGACCGCGGATTCGATCGTCAAGGACGGCGTCCACTACCACCAGTTCGACATCGTCATCGTGGGCGCCGGCGGCGCCGGGATGCGGGCAGCCATCGAGGCGGGCCCCGGCGCGAAGACGGCCGTCATCTCCAAGCTCTACCCCACGCGCTCGCACACGGGCGCGGCGCAGGGCGGCATGGCGGCGGCCCTCGCCAACGTCGAAGAGGACTCCTGGGAGTGGCACACCTTCGACACCGTCAAGGGCGGCGACTACCTCGTCGACCAGGATGCGGCGGAGATCCTGGCCAAGGAGGCCATCGACGCGGTCATCGACCTCGAGAACATGGGCCTGCCGTTCAACCGCACGCCCGAGGGCAAGATCGACCAGCGCCGATTCGGCGGCCACACGGCCGACCACGGCAAGACCCCGGTCCGGCGGGCATGCTACGCCGCCGACCGCACGGGTCACATGATCCTGCAGACGCTGTTCCAGAACTGCGTGAAGCTCGGCATCAACTTCTTCAACGAGTTCTACGTGCTCGACCTCATCACCGTCGGCGAGGGGGCGCAGAAGCAGATCGCCGGAGTCGTGGCGTACGAGCTGGCGACGGGAGACCTGCACGTCTTCCAGTCCAAGGCCGTCATCTTCGCCACGGGCGGCTTCGGCAAGATCTTCAAGACCACCTCCAACGCGCACACGCTCACCGGCGACGGCGTCGGCATCGTGTGGCGCAAGGGCCTGCCCCTCGAGGACATGGAGTTCTTCCAGTTCCACCCGACCGGCCTGGCCGGACTCGGCATCCTCCTCACTGAGGGCGCCCGCGGTGAGGGAGCGATCCTGCGCAACGCGAGCGGTGAGCGCTTCATGGAGCGCTACGCCCCGACGATCAAGGACCTCGCGCCGCGTGACATCGTCAGCCGCTGCATGGTCCAGGAGGTCGCGGAGGGCCGCGGCGCCGGTCCGCACCGAGACTACGTGCTGCTGGACTGCACGCACCTGGGCGCCGAGGTGCTGGAGACGAAGCTCCCCGACATCACGGAATTCGCCCGCACCTACCTGGGCGTCGACCCCGTGGTCGAGCCGGTGCCCGTCATGCCGACCGCGCACTACGCGATGGGCGGCATCCCGACCAACAACAACGCCGAGGTCCTCTCCGACAACACGACCGTCGTGCCGGGCCTGTATGCCGCCGGCGAGTGCGCGTGCGTGTCGGTGCACGGCTCGAACCGGCTCGGCACGAACTCGCTGCTCGACATCAATGTCTTCGGCAAGCGCGCCGGCCGCAACGCGGTCGAGTACGTCAAGACCGCGGAGTTCGTGCCGCTGCCGGAGAACCCGGCGAAGGCCGTCCACGACATGATCGAGGGCCTGCGCAACAACGCGGGCACGGAGCGCATCGCCGTCCTCCGCAAGACCCTGCAGGACGAGATGGACCGCAAGGCGCAGGTGTTCCGCACCGACGAGTCGCTCGGCGAGGTGCTCGACACCATCGAGGAGCTGCGCACCCGCTACCTGAACGTGCACGTGGACGACAAGGGCAAGCGGTACAACACCGACCTGCTCGAGGCCGTCGAGCTCGGCTTCCTCCTCGACCTGGCGGAGGTCGTCGTCTACACGGCCCGCAACCGCAAGGAGAGCCGCGGCGGCCACATGCGCGACGACTTCCCGAAGCGGGACGACGAGAACTACATGCAGCACACGATGGCCTACCTCACCGGGGACGCGCACTCGTCGGATGCCGAAGACCACATCACGCTCGACTGGAAACCGGTCGTCGTGACCCGCTACCAGCCGATGGAGAGGAAGTACTGATGTCGACCGTTGTCGCTCCGGACGCCGTCGCCGCAGTCGAGGAGACGACCGCGGACACCGGCATCCAGTCGTTCCTCGTCACGTTCATCATCCGCCGCTTCAACCCGGAGGTGGACGAGGAGCCGCGCTGGGTGGACTACGACGTCGAGGTGTACTCGACCGACCGCGTGCTCGACGCGCTGCACACCATCAAGTGGGAGGTCGACGGGTCGCTCACGTTCCGACGCTCCTGCGCCCACGGCATCTGCGGGTCGGATGCGATGCGCATCAACGGCCGCAACCGCCTCGCCTGCAAGACGCTGATCAAGGACCTCGACATCTCGAAGCCGATCTACGTCGAGGCGATCAAGGGTCTGCCGCTGGAGAAGGACCTCGTCGTCGACATGGACCCGTTCTTCGCGGCGTACCGGGACGTCAAGCCGTTCCTCATCGCGGACTCGAAGCCCGAGGCGGGCAAGGAGCGCATCCAGTCGGTCGCCGAGCGCGAGCGCTTCGACGACACCACGAAGTGCATCCTGTGCGCCGCGTGCACCTCATCGTGCCCCGTGTTCTGGACGGACGGCCAGTACTTCGGGCCCGCCGCGATCGTCAACGCGCACCGGTTCATCTTCGACTCTCGCGACGACGCGGGTGATGTGCGCCTGGACATCCTCAACGACAAGGAAGGCGTGTGGCGCTGCCGCACGACCTTCAACTGCACCGAGGCGTGCCCGCGCGGCATCGAGGTGACGAAGGCGATCGCCGAGGTCAAGCAGGCCGTCCTGCGCGGTCGCTGACCTGCTCGTCGGGAGTCGTCGCCGGGGCGTTCGCCGCGACGACGACGGATGCGGCGTCCGCGAGTCGCTAATCTGACTCCGTGAGCCGTCCTGGGGTCCCGCACGGCGCTGCCTCCTCACCGGGAGACGGCGCCGAGTCGTCGCGCACGGCGGCGGCGCAGGCCGAGCGCGACGAGAAGGACCTCCGGGCGCGGTTCGACGAGCGGCAGGAGACGCTGCGGCAGCGGTTCGACCAGCCGATCGCGCGCGCGACCGCTCTCACGCAGCGGACGCTCGCCTGGTTCCCCGTGCGCGTCTGGCGGAACTTCCTGCAGCACGACGGCTTCATCCTCGCCGCGGGCGTGAGCTACCAGGCGCTGTTCGCCGGCTTCGCGGCGATCTACGTCGTGTTCGCGATCGCCGGCGTGTGGCTCGGCGACAGCGCGAACGCGGCGGCCGCGATCACCGACATCATCAACAACTTCATCCCCGGGCTCATTGACGAGAACGGCCTCATCAAGCCTCATCAGGTGCAGGAGATCGTGAGCCAGAACTCCAGCACGCTCACGATCACGGGCGTCATCGCCCTCGGCACCCTCGTATGGACCGCCATCAGCGCGATCTCCTACGCACGGCGGGCGGTTCGCGGGGTCTTCGGTATCCCCCCCGACCGGCGCAACTACTTCTGGCTGAAGACGCTCGACCTGATGGCTGCGCTCGTCTTCGGCGCGGGTCTCTTCCTCGGCACTGTGCTCCTCACCCTCGGCACGTGGGCCCTCCAGTTCACGTTCGACTTGATCGGGCTCAGCAACACCTCGAAGGCCTCGGCGGTGACGATCCAGCTGCTCACGGTGGTGGCGTTGCTCGTCGTGAACATCCTCCTGATGGCAGGCCTGTTCCGGTTCCTCACCGGGACCAAGCTGTCGTGGCGTCGCATCATGCCGGGTGCCGTGCTCGGGGCGAGTGCGACGACCCTGCTGCAGCTCGGCTTCGGTCTCTTCCTCGCGTACACCCCGTCCAATCCCCTGCTCGCGTCGTTCGCCGCCGCCATCGTCCTGCTCCTGTGGTTCCGCCTCATCGGGATCGTGCTGCTGGTGGCCGCATCATGGATCGCCGTCGCGGCGAAGGACAACCACATCCCGCTCCTGCCCGTCACCGAGGCGGAGCGCCTCGCCGCCGAACACAGAGCTCTGCTGGTGGCCGCGCGGGTGCGGCTGCGCACGGCGCAGGAGGCCCGCGCGACAGCTCCGTGGTACCGGCGCTGGGCGGCGGACCGCGCGATGCGAGAGGCCGAGGACGAGCTCGAGCAGGTCGAGGCGGCGACCCCCGCAGTGGCCGCCGCGGCCGGCGCGCACCACGGGCCGCGGGGGCAGAGTCCGGGCGACCCGCGACAGCCGTGAACGTCGGAGCCCCTCGCTAGGCTGGCACACATGCCACGCCGCGTACGCATCGCCGCCATCAACGTCAACGGGATCCGGGCGGCGACCCGCAAGGGCATGCTCGAGTGGCTCGCCGATGCCGACATCGACATCATGGCGCTGCAGGAGGTGCGCGCCACGGCGGAGGAGCTCGCCGTCGCACTCCCCGGGTGGACGATCGTGAACGAAGAGGCCGTCGCGAAAGGCCGGGCCGGTGTCGCAGTCGTTTCCCGCATGACGCCGAGCGCGCTCGTTCCGACCCTCGGCGATGACACCGTGGACTCCGCCGGCCGGTGGCTCGAGGCATCCTTCGACATCGACGGCGAACGCCTGACGGTCGTGAGTGCGTACGTCCACACCGGTGAGGCGGACACGCCCAAGCAAGACCTCAAGTACGCGTTCCTGGATGCGATGGAGGCACGGCTGCCCGTGCTGCGGGCCGAGTCGCCGCTCGCGCTCGTCATGGGCGACCTGAACGTCGGCCACCGCGAACTCGACATCCGCAACTGGAAGGGCAACGTCAAGAAGGCGGGCTTCCTGCCCCGCGAGCGCGCGTACTTCGACCGCTTCCTCGGGGACGGCGAGGTCACGGGCGCGGACGGTTCGACGGGCGTGGGGCTCGGCTGGGTGGACGTCGGACGCCGCTGGGCCGGCGAGGTCGACGGGCCCTACTCGTGGTGGTCCATGCGCGGCCGCGCATTCGACAACGACACAGGCTGGCGTATCGACTACCACCTGGCGACCCCCGAGCTCGCCGAGCGCGTGACGGACTATCGCATCGTGCGAGCGCCCTCCTGGGACACCCGGTGGAGCGACCACGCTCCGGTCGTGGCGGACTACACGATCGGGGACTGAGCGGGCGCACCCGGACGGTAGGGGCCGAAGGCCCTCCCCTAGACTCGTCGGGTGACCAAACCGCGCCTCTACTCAGGAATGCAGCCCTCGGCCGACTCCCTCCAGATCGGCAACTACATCGGGGCCCTGATGCAGTGGCGCGACCTCCAGGAGTCCTACGAGGCGTTCTTCTCGGTCGTCGACCTCCACGCCCTGACGCAGCCGAACGACCCGCACGAGCTGCGCGCCAAGACCCGTCGCACGGCCGCGCAGTACATCGCGGCCGGCATCGAGCCGTCGAGGTCCACCCTGTACGTGCAGTCGCACGTTCCCGCGCACGCCGAGCTGGCGTGGATCCTCTCGACGGTCACAGGCTTCGGCGAGGCCGGCCGGATGACACAGTTCAAGGACAAGTCGCAGCGCTACGGCGCCGATGCCACCTCGGTCGGCCTCTTCACCTACCCGGTGCTGATGGCCGCCGACATCCTGCTGTACCAGACCGACATCGTGCCCGTCGGCGACGACCAGAAGCAGCACGTCGAGCTCACCCGCGACCTCGCTGAGCGGTTCAACTCGCGCTTCGGTGAGACGTTCCGCGTGCCGACGCCCGTCATCCAGAAGGAGACGGCCCGCATCTACGACCTGCAGAACCCGACGGCCAAGATGTCGAAGTCGGCGGAGTCAGATGCCGGCGTCCTGTGGATGCTCGACGACCCGGCGGTCTCGGCGAAGAAGGTCATGCGCGCGGTGACCGACAGCGAGGGCTCCGTGCGCTACAACCGCGAATCGAAGCCCGGGGTGTCGAACCTGCTGGTGATCTACGCAGCGCTGACCGGCCGCCAGATCCCGTCGATCGAGGACGAGTACGCCGGCCGCGGCTACGGAGACTTCAAGAAGGGCCTCGCCGAGGTCGTGGTCGAGGAGTTCGGGCCGGTGCGCGAGCGCGCCCTGGCGATGCTCGACGACCCGGCCGAACTCGACCGTGTGCTCGCCCAGAACGCCGGGCGCGCGGAGGAGGTCGCCAACGCGACACTCTCCGACGTCTACGACCGGGTCGGACTCCTCCGCCGCGTCTGACCTGCCTCGGCTCGAGCCGGCCCCGACTCCGCCAGGGGTACCCGTTCTCAGTCTGAGGCGCCGGCTTCTGTCGGCGGCAAGCGAGAACTCGGCATGATCCGGTCGTCGCAGGCGAACACAGACTGAGAACGGGTACACACGTCACCGCGGGATCACCGGCGCAGGTCGAGCCTGCGGCTCACCGGCGCAGGTCAGGCCTGCGGCTCACCGGCGCAGGTCGGGCCTGCGGCTCACGGCACCCGTCGGGCGTCCAAGTCAGCGCACCGCGTCGGCGCGACAGGTCACCGCTCAGACGCATCCATTCGACGACGACTGTCGACGAGACCGCGCAACGCGTCGACGACGCTCTCGTGCTGATAGAGGATCATCGACGCGGTCAACCGAAGCGTCGGGTAGCCGAGGGCGGCGAGCGCCGCGTCGCGGGTCCGATCCTTCGCCTGCTGACCCCAACTGGAGTGGAACTCCTTGCTGTCGCACTCGACGATCAGCCAGCCGTCGACGAGAAGGTCCACCCGCGCGCTCCCATGCGGGAGCTCGAAGTGCACCTGAAGTTCGACCTGGCAGCCCAGCAGCAGCGCGATCAGGCGCACGAGCGTCTCGGATCCCGCTTCGGCACGCCCGTCGAGGAGGGGTCGAAGCACCCGCTTACACGCAGGCAAGGCGGCGAAGATCGCGTCCAGGTCACGAGGGGCGATCACGCCGAGATGAAGAGCGCTGTCCAGCGTGGCGATCGCGTGGCGCGGCTCCTGACAGAGCACGGCATGGATGAGGGCATCGATAGGACCGACGCATCCCTCTGCGACCTCCGCAGGACGCGCGAGTGAGCCCCAGTGCAGCGTCTCGCGGCGTCGCGCTCGTTCGGGCAAGGGGCCGTCACGTATGTCGGCCGAGCGTAGTCGGCTGCTTCCGCGATCGATCTGCACGTGGATCGCAGCGGGCGGAGTGGCCACGAAGACGCCCATACGCCGCAGAGCGCTGAGACACGTCAGGAGGCCGCCGACGCGAATGGCCTTCACAATCTCGTCCGGAGTGTCGCCAGGGAGATAGCAGTCTCGATGCGCTCGGATGAGATCGCCGTCGGCTATCGCTCGACTTATCGACCGCCGGGTCATCCCTCGACTGCGCAGTTCCGCTCGCGTCGCTGCGATGTCGGGTAGCACCATCCTTCAGATCGTCGCTGCGGGCAGATGGTCCGCGATACGCGACCCGCTCGAGGTTGAAAGGCCGTTCGATGACCGCGCTGTGGAGGATCCGCGTCCGCTCTCGCCAGACGATGGATGAGCCCGTTCTCAGTCTCGACCCGGTGCCCGCCGTCGGTCCTCCCCGTGATTCCGGGACGGCCGACGATCGAGATGAGAAGAAGACTGAGATCGGGCACGTGGCGGCCGGCCGCGGTACATCCGTCACGACCGAGGGACAGGACGACGGCCTCCCCCGCGTCCGTGGAGCGTGCCAGGATGGGCGCATGCCCGAGATGCCGGAGGTGCAGGGGCTCGTCGACTTCCTCGGCGGGCGCACGACCGGCGTGCGCATCGTGCGGGCGATGGTCGCCAACATCGCGGCCCTGAAGACCTACGACCCTCCCGTGGAGGCCCTGAAGGATGCCGAGATCACCGGCGTCTCGCGCCACGGCAAGTTCCTCGACATCTCGACGGCGAAGGACGGGGCGGCCGGCCCCCACCTCGTCTTCCACCTGGCCAAGGCCGGGTGGCTGCGGTGGTACGACCAGCTTCCGACGACGCTCATCAAGCCCGGCCGCACACCCATTGCGCTGCGGGTCGCGCTCGCCGACGGCTCGGGGTTCGATCTGACCGAAGCCGGAACGAAGAAGTCGCTCGCGTTCTACGTCGTGCGCGAGGCATCCGATGTTCCGGGCGTCGCGCGGCTCGGACCGGACCCGCTCGATCCGTCGTTCACGCGGGACGTGCTCGCGGGGATGCTCGCGGGTCGACGCACCCAGATCAAAGGGGTGCTGCGCGACCAGTCGATCGTCGCCGGCATCGGCAACGCGTACTCCGATGAGATCCTGCACGCCGCGAAGATGTCACCGTACGCCCTGGCCTCGTCGCTGACCGACGAGGACGTCGACCGGCTGTACGCGGCGACGATCTCGACTCTGACGGATGCCGTCGCGGAGGCGACGGGCAAGCCCCCGGCCGATCTCAAGGATGCGAAGCGCCGAGGGATGCAGGTGCACGGCCGCCGCGGCGAGACCTGCCCGGTGTGCGGCGACACCGTCCGGAGCGTCTTCTTCGCCGACAACTCGCTGGAGTACTGCCCGACGTGCCAGACGGGCGGGAAGATCCTCGCGGACCGTCGACTCTCGCGCCTGCTGAAATGAGGGACGCCTCGACTGCCTCGCCACTCTTCCAGAGCGACGGTTGACGGGTCACTCGACCCAGTCGAGGGATTTCGAGACGGCCTTCTGCCACGTGCGGTGGCGCTGCTCGCGCTCCTCGACCGGCATGACCGGCTCGAAGCGGCGGTCCTCCTGCCAGTGCGCGCGCAGGTCGTCTAGGCCCGCCCACAGCCCCGTCGCGAGTCCGGCCGCATAGGCGGCGCCGAGGGCCGTCGTCTCGACGACCGACGGGCGGACGACGGGGATGCCGAGGATGTCGGCCTGGAACTGCACGAGCAGGTCGTTGTGCGTCATCCCGCCGTCCACGCGCAGCTCGTCGAGCTCGCGCCCGGTGTCGGCGGTGACGGCCTCCAGGACGTCGCGCGTCTGGAAGGCGGTGGACTCCAGGGCCGCCCGCGCGATGTGCGCCTTGGTGACGTAGCGCGTGAGGCCGACGAGCACGCCGCGCGCATCCGGCCGCCAGTATGGCGCGAACAGGCCTGAGAAGGCCGGGACGAAGTACGCACCGCCGTTGTCGTCCACGGATTCGGCGAGCGTCTGCACCTCCTGCGAGGTCTTGATGATGCCGAGGTTGTCGCGCAGCCACTGCACGAGCGACCCCGTGACGGCGATCGAGCCCTCCAGCGCGTAGTGCACCGCATCCGTCCCGCACCGGTACGCGACCGTCGTGATGAGCCCGTGCGTGCTGCGCACGAGCCGGGTGCCCGTGTTCACGAGCAGGAAGTTGCCGGTGCCGTATGTGTTCTTCGATTGGCCCTCGTCGAATGCGGCCTGACCGAAGGCCGCAGCCTGCTGGTCGCCGAGGATGCCGGCGACCGGTACACCGCGCACCACGGCGGGCAGCTGAGCCGTCCCGACGACCTCCGAGGAGGATCGGATGGCGGGAAGCATGGCGCGCGGGATGTCCCACACCCCCAGGAGCTCGTCGGACCAGTCGAGCGTCGTGAGGTCCATCAGCAGCGTGCGGCTCGCGTTCGTGACATCGGTGACGTGCTCGCCGCCGGAGGGCCCGCCGGTGAGGTTCCAGACGATCCATGTGTCGGGCGTGCCGAAGAGGATGTCCCCCGACTCGGCCGCGTCGCGCGCACCCGGGACGTTGTCGAGGATCCACGCGAGCTTGGAGGCGGAGAAGTACGTCGCCAGCGGGAGGCCCGTGATCCCGGTGATCCGCTCGGCCCGGTCGGCGAGGCGATCGAGGCGGTCCTGTGTCCGGGTGTCCTGCCACACGACGGCGTTGTACACCGGACGCCCCGTGCGGCGATCCCACACGATCGCCGTCTCCCGTTGGTTCGTCACGCCGATGCCCGCGAGATCGGCCGCGTGCAGCCGCGCCTTGCCGAGCGCGTGCGAGACGACCCACTCCGTGTTGGTCCAGATCTCGACCGGGTCGTGCTCGACCCATCCGGCCTGCGGGAAGATCTGCGCGTGCTCGCGCTGAGCCGTCGCGACGATTTCCCCCTGCCGATCGAACACGATCGCCCGCGTGGACGTCGTCCCCTGATCGATCGCCATCACATGCTCGGCCACGTCGCCTCCTCGAATGGATGCCGCACCCCGCGCGGCCCCGCCAGGCTATCGCGGCGCCGGCCCCCAGCCGTCGATCAGCACGGGTGTTAGCGGGTGAGCGGGATGGGACCGGTCAGCGTGCCGCCGTCGTCGCTGCCCGACGCGTCGTCGTGCGCGGCCGCCTCGGGAGCCGCGGGCACGGCGGCGTTGACCTTCGAGAGTCCGCGCTCGACCTCGAACGCCTGGCGTGCGGCATCCCACCCCAGAACAGGGGCGATCGCCTCGGCGATCTCGGTCGCCGCCTCGGCGGTGGCACCGCCGGTGAAGGCGATGCTCGTGCGCCGCATCAGCATGTCGTCCAGATGGACGACCTGCTCGGCGCGGGCGAGGTGGCGGAGCTCGCCCGTGGAGTACGCCGGAGCCGCGGCCAGCGGCGCATCCGTCGGATCCGCCGCGATCGCACGGATGACGTCCGCGGCCACGGTGCCGTACCGGTCGAGAAGCACGGAGGCACGGGCGCCGGAGACAGCGGGGTGGCCGACGATCCACTGACGGCGGGCGCGCTCGGTCGTCGGGTATCCGCGGCCGCCGCCGATCGCGAGGCCCCTCGTCGAGCGCACGCGCGAGCGCGCGAGCAGGCCGAGCACCCGGTCTGCGAGGTGCTCCGCCGAGGCGCGGAACGTGGTCCACTTGCCTCCGACGAGGCTCAGGACCGTGGCCGTGGGCGCCGTTCCCTCCTCCAGCGGTGCCTGCTCGATGCGGTAGTCGCGCGAGACGAAGCCCGGCGACACGTCGTCGTGGCGCGGCAGCGGGCGCACACCCGCGAACCGGTGGACGATCTGCGAGCGGTCGACGGGGATCTCCGGCAGCACGTGCGCGATGAGGTCGATGAAGTAGTCGACCTCCTCCTCGGTGCACACGATCGGGTCGGCCATGTCGTGGTCGATGTCGGTCGTGCCGACGAGGACGCGGCCCTTGAGCGGGTAGATCAGCACGATGCGGCCGTCGCTGTGCTCGAAGAAGAGCTCGCGCCCGCCGGTGGCAGCCAGCAGGCGGGGGTGATCGAGCACGATGTGCGAGCCCTTCGTGCCCCCCATGAAGCGGGTGGGGCTGCCGAGGGCGGCGTTCGTGACGTCGGTCCAGGGTCCGGAGGCGTTGACGACGACGGATGCCGCGAACCCGGTCTCCTCTCCCGATTCGACGTCGCGCAGCACGACGCGGCCGTCCTTGACCGCCACCGCCGCGGTGTAGTTGGCGGTGCGGGCGGTGCGGTGCGCCGCATCCCCCGATCTCGTGCGGGCCCCGGCCGCCAGACCGTCCCGGACGAGGTCGAGCGCCAGCCGCTCGGGATCATGGAGCGAGGCGTCCCAGTAGGTCGCCGTGTACTTCACGTCGGGGCTCAGGTCGGGGAGGTCGCGCAGCGACTGGGCCCGACCGTGGAACGCGTGCCGCGGGACCACGCCGCTCACCCGGAAGAGCCCGCGTGAGAACGAGTCGTAGATGACGAGCCCGATCTTGATGAGGATGCCGCCGCGCTCGGCGGGCCTTCCCGACCCGTGGCGGAGGAAGCGCAGCGGCGCGCCGATGACGCCCGAGAAGGTCGAGAAGATCGGGATGGTGGTCTGCAGCGGGCGGACGAAGTGCGGGGCGGTGCGCAGGAGCGCGTTGCGCTCGGTGACAGCTTCGTGGACGAGCCGGAACTCGCCGTTCTCGAGATAGCGGATGCCGCCGTGGATCATGTGCGACGACGCGGCGGAGGCGCCGCTGACGAAGTCGCCGCGCTCGACGAGAGCGACGTCGACGCCCTGCAGCGCGAGGTCGCGGAACGTCGCGATGCCGTTGATGCCTCCGCCGATGATCAGGACCTCGGCGTACGGGCGGGCCTTGAGCGCGTCGAATCCCTCTGCGATCGGGTCGTGCTGCTTTTCCCCAGAACGGACGGACATGATTCCCCTTCCCCACCTCAAGGCTACGGGGTCTGAGAGCACCCACGGCCGTCCCACAGGCGACACGGAATGAAACGGCGTCGCCCGCGATTACTAGACTGGGAGCAGAACGAAAACGTGCTCCGGGGTCGGTGAGAATCCGAACCGGCGGTGACAGTCCGCGAACCGAGGCGCTCCCCTCTCCGGGAGGGGCGGCGCCGAGGCCGATCCGGTGGAATTCCGGGACCGACGGTGATGTGTGCGGCAGTCCGAGGACTGCGGCCCGCGAGTCCGGATGGGAGGCAGCACGACGGCAGCCGCATTGCCCGCCGTCGACACCGTCACAGACCCGGTCACGAAGACACGACAGGAAGACGGATGACGGCAACCGACGTCGAGCGGCGCGAGCATCGCGCCCACGTCGAGCGTGCGGCGATGGCACGCGCGCTCGAGCTCGCGCGGCGCGGTCCCCGCGGCGTCAACCCGCAGGTGGGCGCCGTGATCCTCGCCCCCGACGGCGGCGTGCTCGCCGAGGGCTGGCATCGCGGCGCGGGCACGCCCCACGCCGAGGTCGACGCGCTCTCCCGGCTCGCGCCGGGAGCAGCCCGCGGGGCCACGGCCGTCGTGACCCTGGAGCCGTGCAACCACACCGGCCGCACCGGCCCGTGCGCCGTCGCGCTCATCGAGGCCGGCGTGGCCCGCGTCGTCTATGCCATCGCTGACCCCGGCGATCACTCCTCGGGCGGAGCCGACCGGCTTCGGGCCGCCGGCGTCGAGGTCGAGTCCGGTGTCGGCGCCACCGAGGCGTCGGCGCTGCTCGACTCGTGGCTCGAGGTGCAGCGGCTCGGCCGTCCGTCCGTCACGGTCAAGTGGGCGCAGAGCCTCGACGGCCGCGCGGCCGCCGACGACGGCACGAGCCAGTGGATCACCGGGCCGGCCGCGCGCGAGGACGTCCACCGCCGCCGCGCCCTCGCCGACGCGATCGTGGTCGGCACGGGCACGGTGCTCGCGGACGACCCCGCCCTGACCGCCCGCAGCGCCGATGGAGGGCTCCTCGAGTCGCAGCCCGTTCCGGTCGTCATCGGGACCCGTGAGACGCCGGCGGATGCCGCGCTCCGGCGCCACCCGCACGAGCCGCTGTTCTTCGACGGCCCCGAGCTGCGCCCGGTGCTCGAAGCCCTGCGGGAGCGCGGCATCCAGCGCGTGTTCGTCGAAGGCGGGCCGGCGCTCGCCTCCGCGTTCCTGCGCGAGGGCCTGGTCGACGAGGTGCTCGCCTATGTCGCCCCCGTCCTGCTCGGGGGCGGGCGGCTCGCCCTCGGCGACATCGGGGTCGGCACGATCGCCCAAGCGCGGCGACTGGCCGTCACAGCCGTCGAGCGGCTCGGCGACGACCTGCTCGTGATCGCCCGGCCCGCACCGCACCCGGCCGCATCGCACCCAGAAGACCAAGAAGAAGGAGACGCCTGATGTTCACGGGAATCGTGGAGGAGATCGGCGAGGTCACCGCCGTCGCGCCCTCGGGAGACGGCGTGCGCCTCACCGTGCGCGCTCCCCTCTCGGTGTCTGACGCCGGGCACGGCGACTCGATCTCCGTGAGCGGCGTCTGCCTGACCGTCGTCGACCAGGGCGACGACTGGTTCACCGCCGACGTGATGAAGCAGACGCTCGACATGTCGACGCTCGAGGGCGTCGCGGCGGGGCGTCGTGTCAACCTCGAGCGCGCGACGGCCGCGCACGGCCGCCTCGGCGGCCACATCGTGCAGGGTCACATCGACGGCACGGGCGAGATCGTGGAGGTGCGGCCTGGCGCCCAGTGGCGCGTCATCCGCGTCGGCCTCCCCCGCCACCTCGCGCCGCTCGTCGTCGACAAGGGCTCGATCGCCGTCGACGGCGTGTCACTCACGGTCAGCGCCGTGAGCCCGGCGGACCTCGACGACCAGTGGTTCGAGGTCTCGCTCATCCCCGAGACGCTCACGGCGACGACGCTCGGTGAGCGCGCACCGGGCGAGCGTGTGAACCTCGAGACCGACATCCTGGCGCGCCACGTGCAGCGGCTCCTCTCTTTCGCGGCACCGGCCGCACCCGCGCTCCCCGAGGGCGCCTTCACGGAAGGAGGCTCACGATGAGCCTTGCCACGATCCCCGAGGCACTCGACGCGCTGCGCGCCGGGCGGCCGGTCATCGTCGCCGACGATGAGAACCGCGAGAACGAGGGCGACGTCGTCCTCTCCGCCGAGCTGGCGACCCCGGAGTGGGTCGCGTGGGCGGTCCGCTGGTCGAGCGGGTTCCTGTGCGCGCCGATGCCGACCGACTGGGCGGATCGCCTCGACCTTCCCCCGATGGTGTCCGTGAACGAGGATGCGCGGGGCACGGCGTACACGGTGAGTGTCGACGCCGCCGACCGCATCTCGACCGGCATCAGCGCGACCGACCGCGCTCACACGCTGAACGTGCTGGCGAACCCCGCATCCACCCCCGCATCCGTCATCCGTCCTGGGCACATCCTGCCCCTGCGGGCGGTCGACGGCGGCGTGCGCGAGCGGGGCGGCCACACCGAGGCGACGGTCGAGCTCATGCGGCTCGCGGGCCTGCAGCCGGTCGGCGTCATCGGCGAGGTGGTCGCCGAGGACGGCGGGATGATGCGCCTGCCCGGGCTCCTCGAGCTCGGTGAGCGCGACGGGGTGCCGGTCATCACGATCGAGCAGCTCATCGCGTACCTCGACGAGCACGAGCCGTGCGACCCCTCTCAGCGTGCACAGCACCGGCGCCGGGTGAGCCTGCGCGCGGAGGCGCATGTGCCGACGGCGCACGGGTCGTTCCGCTTCCTCGCCTACAAGGACCGCGTGACCGGCACCGACCACATCGCGGTCGTCTCAGGCGAGGTGCAGGGCAGTGCCCCGCTCGTCCGGGTGCACTCGGAGTGCCTCACGGGCGAAGCGTTCGGCTCGCTCAAGTGCGAGTGCGGCCCCCAGCTGGAGGCGGCGCTCGATGCGATCGAGCAGGACGGCGGCGTCGTCATCTACATGCGCGGTCACGAGGGTCGCGGCATCGGCCTCATCAACAAGCTGCGCGCCTACAGCCTTCAGGAGCGCGGCCTCGACACGGTCGACGCCAATCTCGCGCTGGGGCTTCCGGCTGATGCGCGGGACTACGCCGCGGCCGCCGGCATCCTCGCCGATCTCGGCGTGGAGAAGGTGCGCCTGCTCACCAACAACACCGACAAGGTGAACCAGCTGCGCGAGCTCGGCCTCGACATCGTCGAGCAGGTGCCGCTGCTGGTCGGCATCGGCCCCAACAACCACCAGTACCTCGCGACCAAGCGCGACCGCATGGGCCACATCATCGCCGACGGAGACCTGGAAGAGGCGCTCGCCCAGATGCACGCAGGAACCTCCAACGAGGGGGCCGAGCAGTGAGCGGGCACGGAGCTCCCGAGCAGGAGCGAGTAGATGCGTCGGGTCTGTCGGTCGTCGTCGTCGCCGGGACGTGGCACGAGGTCATCACGAACGGCATGATCGCCGGAGCGGCGCGGATCCTCGACGCGTCCGGCGCCTCGTGGCGCCTCGTGCGCGTCGCCGGGTCGTTCGAGCTGCCGGTCGTCGCGAAGGCGGCCCTCGAAGCGGGTGCCGACGCAGTCGTCGCGCTGGGCGTCATCATCCGCGGAGGAACCCCGCACTTCGAGTTCGTGTCGTCGGCCGCCACCGACGGGCTCACGCGCGTCGCGCTCGACACGGGCAAGCCCGTCGGGTTCGGCGTGCTCACCCTCGACGACGAGCAGCAGGGCCTCGATCGCGCGGGCCTGCCCGGTTCGAAGGAGGACAAGGGAGCCGAGGCGGCCGACGCCGCGCTGCGGACCGCCCTCACCCTGCGAGAGCTGAGCGCACAGGCCTGACGGATCAGTTGGACGAGCCGTCGTCGGAGCTGGGCGGCGGCACAGGCTGAGAGCCGTTCTGGCCTCCGGGGACCCGCGGGCCGCGCTGGCCGCCGTCCTGTCCGTCGTCGCGACTCTGGCCGTTCTGGCCGTAGCCGTTCTGCCCGTTCTGGCCGTAGCCGTTCTGGCCGTTGCCGTTCTGCCCGTTCGCACCGCCGCCGGGGCGGCTGAAGCCGTCGTCGGCGAAGCGATCGCTGCTCGAGCCCGTCGACTCGGCGGACGCCCAGCCCGCGCCGAACCCCCCACCGAGCAGCACGACAGCGGCCACGACCGCGCCGGAGATCCGCACGCCTGTGCGCTGGAGGAACGGCTTCGCCGGGGAGACCACGGCGGCGGACATGATGGGTCCGGGCGGAGACGTCGGGATCGGTGAAGCCCCGCCAGGCGGAGCCGGCGGGACATCGCCGGGGGCCGCCGGCGCCGCTGCCGCCGGTGCGGGAGAGGAAGGGACCTGGCCGGCGTCGGCCGGCGGCTGCGAGGCGGGCACCGCAGCGGTTTCGTCGTCTGTACTCATGGCACGCACTCTTCCCTGCCGCCACCAAGGCCAGGCCAAGATCCCGCGGCTCGCGGGAATCTCATCGCCGACTCATGAGCGAGACCCAGCCGGCGCGGTCAGTGCGCCCGCGCCGCGGGCAGCGCCAGCAGGAAGACCGTTCCCGCCGGGGAGGTCCGCTCGACGCTCACGCTGCCGCCGTAGCGTGCGGCGATGTCGCGCACGAGCGCCAATCCGAGGCCGAAGCCGCGGCCGGGCGCGGCGGCATCCGGAGCGCGTCCCCGGACGAACCGCGCGAACAGCCGTTCGGGATCGCCGGCGATGCCCGCACCGTGGTCCGCGACGCGGACCTCGACGGTGCCACCCGCCCGGCGGGAGCTGACGCGCACGGTCCCGTGGCGTGGTGAGTGCCGGACGGCGTTGTCGAGCAGCGCGATCATCGCGCGGGTGAGTGCGGCGCGATCCGCCGCGGCCGCCTCGGGCCCGTCGATCTCCGCCTGCAGGGTCACGCCGGCCTCATCGGCGCGCGGCTGGATGACGGCGAAGGAGTCGTGCACGGCATCCCCCACCGCGACCGACGCGTGCCGCTGCACCGCGCGGCCGCCCGCGATCTCCGCCGCCAGCAGCAAGTCGGTGAGCGTGCCGTTCATGACCTCGGCGTCGCGCCGGAGGTCGGCCAGAGCGCCGCCCACATCGCCGCCGTACTGGACGCGATGCTCGGCGAGCTGGATGCGGCTGATCACCGTGGTGAGCGGAGTCCGCAGCTCGTGACCGGCATCCGCGACGAACGCCCGCTGCACCTGCAGCGCTTCTTCGAGCGGTCGCGCCGCGCGGCGCGACAGGTACCAGGCGAGGACGCCGAGGGCGAGGACCCCGCACAGGCCGAGGATGACGGCGAGCGGGACGACATCGCCGAGCAGGATGACGCGGTCGCCCATCGGTCCGTGATCGCCGCCGCGGGGTCCTCCACCCAGGCCGCCCGGTCCGCCGTCGGGGCTCGGCCGCGACTCCGCGACCAGGAGCGCGACGATCAGCGCGGTGATCGCGCCGATCACGGCGACGGCCGCAAGGCCCACCCACAAACCGACACGGACGGCGGATGCATCCACCCGACGCCGATCGGGGGTGCCGGCATCCCCTCTCATGTCGGCTGCCCGCAGCGATACCCGCGGACGCGGACCGTCTCGACGATGTCGGGCGAGGCCTTGCGCCGCAGGTAGTGGACATACGCGTCGACCGTCGCCGGCGACCCGCCGGGGAAGACGGCGTCGAGGATCTCGTCGCGCGAGAACACGTGCTCGGGGCTCGAGCTGAGCAGATCCAGAAGCTCCGACTCGGTCGCGGTGAGCGCCACACGCTCCCCGGTCGGCGCATACAGCGCCTGGGATGCGGGCACGAAGAGCCAATCGCCGACCTCGCGACGCGCACCCTCGGTGCGCCGCGCCCGGCGCAGCGCACGCAGCCGCGCGCCGAGCTCCGCGAAGTCGAACGGCTTCACGAGGTAGTCGTCGGCGCCTCCGTCGAGGCCGCTCACCCGGTCCTCCACCGACCCCAGCGCCGTCAGCATCAGCACGGGGGTCGTGAGCGCGGCGGTCCGCACCGCGGCCACCAGATCGCTGCCCGACATCCCCGGCAGCCGGCGATCGACGACCATCACGTCGAAGCGCTGCCGCAGCGCCAGCTCGAGCCCGCGCTCCCCCGTCGGCGCGTGCGTCACCTCGTAGTCCCGGCCGAGGACCTCCACGGCGATCTGCGCGATGTCGGAGTCGTCCTCGACGTACAGCAGACGCGGACGCGCCGCAGGCTCCGGCCGCCCGCGCGCGGCGGGGGCGGAAACGAGCGAGGCGGTCACCCTTCGATGGTGACCGCCTCGCCTCTGTGGATGCTATGCGCCCGCTATGGCTTCCAGATCATCAGGATGACGACGACCACGAGCAGCAGCGACGCGATGCCGTTGCTCGCCGCGATGGCGCCGTAGCCCGCCGGCTTCGCGACTGCCCCGCCCTCCGCGGTCGCGGCCATGGCGCCGGCCGCCTTGCGCATCTGCGGCACGACGACGAACGCGTTCAGGACGAACGCGACGAGGTAGAGGATCACGGACCAGAGGATCCACGGGGTCGTGAAGGTCAGGTGGTAGCGCGCCGGCGCCATCGACATCGCGCCGAAGCCGAACACGAACGTGAGCAGCGACAGCCACGTGAAGAGCATCGTGGAGGTTGCGAGGGTCCGAACCTGGGCGGCGTTCCCCGCGCGCAACGCGCGCAGACCAGTCATGGGGATGATCGCCATCGGGCCCACGATGAACACGGCGGTGCCCACGTGGAGGATCGTGATGAGAGTGTCCATGCCCGTCAGCATACGCCGAATCGGGGTAACCTTATGACACGCTGAAGGTTCGCCGCGTCAGTCGAGGAACAGGGCCCGCAGCCGCTTGGTCGTGAAGACGAGGCCGATGCCGATCATGACGAGGTAGTAGAGGACGTGCCACCACATGTCGGGCGTGAGGACGCCGGTCGTGAGTCCGCGGATCAGCTCGACGCCCTGCCAGAGCGGCAGCGCCATCACGATCGCCTGCAGCCATTCCGGGTAGATCGTGATCGGGTAGAACGTCGCCGAGAACAGGAACATCGGCAGCAGCACGAAGTTGATGAGGTCCATCTGCTGGAAGACCTTCATGTAGCTCGTGACCGCCATGCCGAGCGACGCGAAGCCGAAGGCGATGAGGACGACGGCAGGCAGCGCGAGGATCGCGGTCCACGCGAGGTTCAGGCCGAAGATCTGCATGATGATCATGAAGCCGGTCGCGTAGATCAGGCCCCGCAGCAGCGCGTAGACGATCTCGCCGAGGGCGACGTCGAGGGGGCCGAGGGAGGTGGCCAGCATCCCCTCGTAGAGCTTCGCGTGGTTGAGCTTGAAGAAGACGTTCCACGTCGAGTCGTAGATCGCGCCGTTCATCGCCGAGACGGCGAGGAGGGCCGGGGCGATGTACGCGGCGTACGGGATCGGGCCGGCGGGTGTCTGCACGTCGCCGATCAGGCTGCCCAGGCCGATGCCCATGGAGGCGAGGTACAGCACCGGCTCGAAGAAGCCGGACAGCACCACCACCCAGCTGCTGCTGCGGGCCGCGATCAGCCCGCGCTGCACGACGGCGCCGGGGTTGCCGGCATACAGGGCGCGGACGCCGCCGCCGCGGATCGGCGCGTCGCTCGTGCGAACCTCTGCTGTCGTCATGTCATGCCCCCAGCCGCCGAACGAAGATCCTGCGGGCGGCGAGGTAGCCGCCGGTGGCGAGCGCGACGAGGTAGACGACGTGGACGACGGTCAGCCACACCGGCTCGGCGGCGCCGTACGTCACGACGCGACCGAGCTCGGTCGCGTGCCACAGCGGCGAGATCCATCCGATCCACTGCAGCCAGATCGGCAGCGCCGTGAGGGGGTAGAACGTGCCGGAGAAGAGGAACATCGGCATGAAGATGAACCGCTGCACCATCGCGAACTGGCCCGCGTCGTTCTGGAGCGACGCCGCGTAGGCGAGGAGCGGCATCCCGAACGACCAGGCCGCGAGCACGCCGATCGGGATGGCGAGCCAGCCCGTGCCGCTGTGCGGCACGGCGTGGAAGAGCCACACGAAGACGAAGTAGCCCGCGGTCGCCAGCAGCACGCGGGCGCTCGCGCCCACGGCCACGCCCGTCGCGATCTGCTGCGGCGAGATCGGCGACGCGCTGAAGCCGTAGAAGTAGCGCCGCCACTTGAACCCGTCCATGACGGGGTAGCTGAACTCCTCGCTCGCGACCTGGATGCCGGCGGTCATGAGCAGGGCGGGGGCCACGAACACGAGGTACGGCACGTGCTGGCCCCACGCGTCCGTGACCGAGCCGCCGATGAGCGAGGCGAGGCCGACGACGAGCCCCACGAGATAGAGGATGGGCTGGCCCAGCGCCCCGACGAGGATCGTCCAGCCGTAGGCGCGCATCGCGTGCACGACGTGATCGGCGACGTAGAGCGCGCCGCGGGCGCGCGGCTTGCGGCCCCACGCCATGGCCTCGGCGCGCAGCTCGTCCAGCGAGGGCTGGACGACGGTTCCGGCATCCGTCATTCGATCAGCGACCTTCCCGTCAGTCGCAGGAAGACGTCCTCCAGCGAGGACCGGCGCACGAGCGACGTGATGGGCTCGAGACCCTCCGCGATGACGCGCTCCAGGGCGGCCTCGCCGTCGTGCGCGTAGATCAGGATGCGGTCGGGCAGCACCTCGACGCGCTCGCCGAGGCCCTGCAGCCGCGGCGCGACCTCGTCGTTGCGGCTCGCGCCGAAACGCACCTCGAGCACCTCGCGGGTGGAGTACTCGCGGATGAGGGCAGACGGGGACCCCTCGGCCATGATCATGCCCTTGTCGACGACGATGAGGCGGTCGCACAGCTGCTCGGCCTCGTCCATGTAGTGCGTCGTCAGGACGAGGGTCGTGCCGCGCTCCTTGAGCCGGAACAGCCGGTCCCACAGCACGTGGCGCGCCTGCGGGTCGAGGCCCGTGGTCGGCTCGTCGAGCAGAAGGATGCGCGGGTCGTTGACGAGCCCGCGCGCGATCGTGAGGCGGCGCTTCATGCCGCCGGAGAGCTGGTCGACCTTGCTCTTGGCCTTGTCTTCGAGCTGCGCGAAGGCGAGGAGCTCGTCGGCCTTCGCGTGGCACACCTTCGAGGGAAGGCCGAAGTACCGCCCGTAGATGAAGAGGTTCTCACGGGCATTGAGCTCGCCGTCGAGGTTGTCCTGCTGCGGGACGACCCCCAGTCGCGAGCGGATCTCGGGGCCGTAGCGATCGGGGTCCAGCCCCAGGATGCTGAGCTGCCCCGCCGTGCGCGTGGACACCGCGCCGATCATCTTCATGGTGGTCGACTTGCCGGCGCCGTTGGGGCCGAGCAGCCCGAAGGACTCGCCCGGCGCGACTTCGAAGCTCAGCCCGCCGACCGCCACGACGTCGGGCTGCCCCTTCGACCGATAGGTCTTGACGAGGTTCTCGGCATGGATGACGGGCTCTGGCACCCAAAGAGACTAGCCCGGGCCGGGGACACGATGGCGTCCCCGGCCCGGGCTCGACTCAGCGGCTGCGGCTCAGTACCAGCCGGTCGACTGCGAGTGCGCCCAGGCGCCGCAGGGCGTGCCGTAGCGGCCGGCGATGTAGTTCAGGCCCCACGTGATCTGGACGGTGGGGTCGCTCTGCCAGCCCGGGCCCATCTTCGAGCCGGGGAGAGCCTGCGGGATGCCGTAGGCGCCGCTCGGGTTGCCGGCGTTCACGCGCCAGCCCGACTCGCGGTTCCAGAGGGCGTTCAGGCACGCGAACTGGTCGGCGCCCCAGCCGCGCTGCGCGGCGAGCTGCTGGCCGAGCGCGCGCACGTCACCGGCCGGAACGGACACGGGAGCGGGGGCGGCCACCCGGGGCTTCGGAGCCGGCTTCGGCGCGGGCTTGGCCACGACCTTGGGCTTCGGCGCGGGTGCCGGAGGAGCGGGGGGCGGCGGCACGTAGGGCGCGCCGACGATCGTCGGCGCGGCGTCGCTGAAGGCCGCGGTCTTCATGACGTGCGTCTTGCCCAGCTGGAGCTGGTCGAAGTCCGGACGGACCGGCGTGAGGGTGACCTCCGCCTTTCCGAGTACGAGCTGATCGTTGACGGCGGTCGTCAGCGCGGCGGGCTTGACGGCCGTCGACACGTCGCTCGCGTGAGCGGCGGACACTGCGGCCGGGACGGCCACGACGGCCACGAGAGCGGCGACGGCGGCGAATCGGGTTGCGGTGGTGAAGGAGGGCACGGGGCTCCGATGGTCGTGCTTCCCTGCGTTGTCCGCCCGGTGGCGCACCGGGGAGCGGGCGCGATCGCGCCCGTGCAGGCTGGTCGCCTCGCACAACGAAACGGTTACGGGAAGTCGCCGCCTCGTCGGGTCGAGGCATCCGTCTTGACGCACGTTCGGGCACGCTTTGTCGAAACGTTGCAGAACCGTGATCAGGCGCTACCGCTTCAACGGACGCCCTTACGCTATTGGCGCAACCTGGACGCTTCATCCAAAACCCCTGGACGGATCAGGATGTCAACTCAGGTTGACGGATGAGAAGTCGTCAACTACCGTTGACAAGATCAAGACGAAGGGAGTCGACATGAGCGACAGCGTGCCCACCGTCGTCGGCGCAGGCGGCGAGCCGCTCGCCGAGCTGCGACGCATCCGCGCCTGGCAGTCGGAACTCGCCCGCGCGGAGGCGGAGCAGGTGCGCCGCGCCCGCGCCCGCGGGTTCTCGTGGGTCGCCATCGCGGACTCCCTCGGCGTCAGCCGTCAGGCCGTGCACAAGAAGTACGGGCGAAGATAGTCTTCTCCCCCGATCGGAACCCCGAGGTCACCCATGTCCATGACCGCCTCCCGTCGCGGCCGCCGCACAGCCCCCGAAGGCCCGCGCGCAAGCCTCAAGCAACTGCTGCCGTTCCTCTTCGAGCACACCCGCGTGCTCGTCGTCGTGGTGCTGCTCAGCATCTTCGGCGCCGTCGCCACCCTCCTCCAGCCGCTGGTGGTCGGCAAGGTCATCACCCTCGTTCAGGCCGGGACCCAGGGGCAGGGCCAGCTGACGCCGTACGTGTGGGCGCTCGTCGCGCTCGTCGTCGTGTCGTCCCTGCTCTCGGGCTACCAGCACTATCTGCTGCAGCGCACCGGCACCGCGGTCGTCTACTCCAGCCGACGCAAGCTGATCTCGCGCATCCTGCACCTGCCGATCGCCGAGTTCGACGCCCGCCGCACCGGCGACCTCGTCTCACGCGTGGGCACCGACACGACGCTGCTGTACGCCGTCATGACCCAGGGTCTCGTGGACGCGGTCGGCAACGCGCTGATCTTCCTCGGCGCGATCATCGCCATGGCGATCATCGACCCGGTGCTCCTCGGCATCATCGTCCTCGTGCTGGCGATCGCCGCGGCCGGCGTCGTCGCGCTGAGCGGACGCATCCGCGTGGCGACCCGAGAGCAGCAGGAGAAGGTCGGGGAGCTCGCCTCCGGGGTCGAGCGCGCCGTCGGCTCGATCCGCACCGTGCGCGCCTCGGGCGCCACCGCGCGCGAGGAGGAGTCCGTGAGCGGACTCGCCGAGGAGACCTACCGGATCGGCGTGCGCATCGCGAAGGTGTCGGCGCTCGTCGTGCCGGTCGCCGGCATCGCACTGCAGGTGTCGCTCCTGGTCGTCCTCGGAGTCGGCGGCCTGCGGGTCGCCGCGGGCGCGATCACGATCGCGAGCCTCGTGACGTTCATCATGTTCCTGTTCATGCTCATCGCCCCGCTCGGCTCGTTCTTCGGCGCGATCACCTCGGTGAACCAGGCGCTGGGGGCCCTCGGGCGCATCCAGGAGGTGCTCGACCTGCCCAGTGAGACAGCGGACGACGCGGCCATCGCGGCTGACCTGAGCCACGTCGGGGAGTCCACCCCGACGCCGGCCGCCATCGAGTTCCGCGACGTGCGTTTCCGCTACCCGGCCGCCGTGGTCGCGGCGCGCGCCCAGGCCGAGTCGGAGGCGGCCACGCTGCTGGAGTCCGCGCACGTCGCGGTCGCCGCATCCGATCTCCCCGACGCCGATGCCGGCGACGACGTGCTACGCGGCGTCTCCTTCGCCGTGCCCCACGGCGCGCGGGTCGCGCTCGTCGGGCCGTCCGGGGCCGGCAAGTCCACGACCCTCTCGCTCATCGAGCGGTTCTACGACCCGACCGACGGGGCGATCCTCCTCGACGGCGCGGACGTGCGCACCCTCGATCGCGACGACCTGCGCGCCCGCCTCGGATACGTCGAGCAGGATGCGCCGACCCTGGCCGGCACGATCGCCGACAACCTGCGCCTGGCCTCCCCGGACGCGTCCGACGAGGCGTGCGAGCTCGTCCTGCGCGAGGTGAACCTCGGCGACGTGCTCGACCGCAGCCCGCTCGGCCTGGAGGCCCCCGTCGGCGAGGGCGGCGTCATGCTCTCCGGCGGCGAGCGTCAGCGCCTCGCGATCGCGCGCGCGCTGCTGGCCGCTCCCCCGATCCTGCTGCTCGACGAGTCGACGTCATCCCTCGACGGCCTGAACGAGCAGCGGATGCGGGACGCCATCGACGCCGTCGCATCCGGTCGCACGCTCATCGTGATCGCGCACCGCCTGTCGACCGTCGTCGACAGCGACCTCATCGTGGTGATGGACCACGGCCGCGTCGTCGGCCAGGGGACGCACTCGGAGCTCGTCGCATCCACGCCCCTGTACCGGGATCTCGCACGACACCAGCTCCTGGTGTGAAACCCCATCCGGGGCGCGGGAGGAACTCGCGCCCCGGAAGCCGGTCAGGCCTTCTGGAGGCGGTAGCGCAGCGCGGCGAGCTCGGACTGCAGCGCCGCGGGCACCTTGCCGTCGAATGTCGCGTAGAACTCCTCGGTGAGGTCGGCCTCGCGCTCCCACGACGCCCGGTCGATGGCGAAGAGCTCGTCGAGGTCCCCGGCCGGGATCGTGAGGCCGAAGAGGTTCAGGTCCTGCACGCGGGGCAGGCGGCCGATGGGGGTCTCGATCGCCGGGACCTCGCCGTCGATGCGGCGCACGATCCAGTCGATCACCCGCGAGTTGTCGCCGAATCCCGGCCACAGGAACCGGCCGTCCGAGCCACGGCGGAACCAGTTGACCTGGAAGATCCGCGGCAGCCGGTCGAAGCGGGCCTGCTGGCCGACCTTCAGCCAGTGACCGAAATAGTCGGCCATGTTGTAGCCGCAGAAGGGGAGCATGGCGAACGGGTCGCGGCGCAGCTCACCCACGGTGCCTTCGGCGGCAGCCGTGCGCTCCGACGAGATCGTCGAGCCGAGGAAGACGCCGTGCGTCCAGTCGGTGGCCTCGACCACGAGGGGCACGTTGGTGGCGCGTCGTCCGCCGAAGAGGATTGCGTCCAGGGGCACCGCATCCTCCCAGTCCGCCGCGATCTGCGGGCACTGGGCGGCGCTGACCGTGAAGCGGGAGTTCGGGTGGGCTGCGGGGCGGCCGGATGCCGGCGTCCAGGGCTTGCCCTCCCAGTCGACGAGCTCGGCCGGCGCCTCGTCGGTGAGACCCTCCCACCACACGTCGCCGTCGGGGCGCAGCGCCACGTTCGTGAAGATGGTGTTGCCCCACAGCGTCTCGACGGCCGTGACGTTGGTCGACTCGCCCGTGCCCGGCGCGACGCCGAAGAAGCCGGCCTCGGGGTTGATGGCCCAGAGGCGCCCGTCCTCGCCGGGGCGGATCCAGACGATGTCGTCGCCGAGCGTCTCGACCCGCCAGCCGGGGATCGTCGGGCGGAGCATCGCGAGGTTCGTCTTGCCGCAGGCCGACGGGAACGCCGCCGCCACGTGGTAAGCCTTCCCGCGCGGGTCGATGACCCGGATGAGCAGCATGTGCTCGGCCAGCCATCCCTCGTCGCGGCCGATCACCGACGCGATGCGCAGCGCGAAGCACTTCTTCGCGAGGATCGCGTTGCCGCCGTAGCCGGAGCCGTACGACCACACCTCGAGCGTGTCGGGGTAGTGGACGATGTACTTCTCGTCGTTGCACGGCCACTCGACATCCGGCTCGCCCTCGGCGAGGGGCGCGCCCACGGAGTGCACGGTCTTGACCCACGGCTGCCCCCCGGCGATGAGCGCCGTGACCGCGTCGCCGACGCGGGTCATGATGCCGATGGATGCCACCGCGTACGCCGAGTCGGTGATCTGCACGCCGAGGTGCGAGAGCGGGCCGCCGACGGCGCCCATCGAGAACGGCACGACGTACATCGTGCGGCCGCGCATCGAGCCTGCGAACAGGCCCGCCATCGTGGCGCGCATCTCGGTGGGGTCGGCCCAGTTGTTCGTGGGACCCGCATCCTCTTCGCGCTCGGAGGCGATGAAGGTGCGCCCCTCGGTGCGGGCCACATCGCTCGGATGCGAGCGGGCCAGGTAGGAGCCGGGACGCCACTCCGGGTTCAGCTTGATGAGCTTGCCCTCAGTGACCATCTCGCGAAGGAGCGCATCGTTCTCGGCGCGCGAGCCGTCGACCCAGTGGATGCGGTCGGGCTGGGTCAGGGCGGCCACCTCGTCCACCCACGCGACGAGGGCGTCCATGCCCGCGCCGGCGGAAGCAGGGCGGCCGCCGAATTCGCG
The DNA here is from genome assembly GCF_056135325.1 of Microbacterium sp. sgz311019. Classification (NCBI taxonomy): domain Bacteria; kingdom Bacillati; phylum Actinomycetota; class Actinomycetes; order Micrococcales; family Microbacteriaceae; genus Microbacterium; species Microbacterium sp. sgz311019. The sequence goes on from NZ_JBWAXO010000003.1 coordinate 204,736, forward strand.
CAGCGCCGTCACGGGACGCGTGATCGGGCCGGTGTTGCGGGTGAAGGTCTCTGCCAAGGCCATCATCACTCCTGTTTCGTCAGATCCGAGGTCTATGACAACTCTCCTGCGGATCGCTCGCCTCTTTCGGGGTGAGCGGGTGCAAAGAACGTGGATTCTTTCGCTATCCTCAAGGAATGACCGCCTCCGGCATCGAACTCGCGACCCTGGGCCACCGCATCCGTCACCACCGCCTGGAGAGCGGGATGACCCTGGACGAGCTCGGCGCACTGGTCGGCGTCGCGGGCAGCCACCTGAGTCTCATCGAGAACGGCAAGCGCGAGCCGAAGCTCTCGCTGCTGCAGGAGATCGCGCGCGCCACGGGCGTCGAACTCGCCGACCTGCTGTCGACCGAGCCGCCCAACCGGCGCGCCGCGCTCGAGATCGAACTCGAGCGGGCGCAGGCGAGCACCGTCTTCCGGCGCCTGGGCGTCGCGCCCGTGAAGGTCAGCAAGGGGATGAGCGACGACACGCTGGAGTCGATCCTGGGCCTGCACCGCGAGCTGCTGCGCCGCGAGCGCGAGGCGATCGCCACCCCGGAGGAGGCCCGTCGCGCCAACACCGAGCTGCGGCTGAGGATGCGCGCGCTGAACAACTACCTCCCCGAGATCGAGAAGCTCGCCGAGAAGCAGCTGAAATCGGCGGGGCACGTCTCGGGCGCGCTCACGCACCGCACCGTGAGCCTCATGGCCGAGCAGCTCGGCTTCGAGCTCATCTACGTCACCGACCTCCCCCACTCCGCGCGATCGGTCACCGACATCCAGACCGGCCGCATCTACCTGCCGCCGGCATCCATCCCCGGCGGGCACGGGCTGCGCTCGATGGCCTTGCAGGCGATGGCGCACCGGCTGCTCGGGCACCAGCCGCCGACGTCGTACGCCGACTTCCTCCAGCAGCGGCTGGAAATCAACTACTACGCCGCCTGCTGCCTCATGCCCGAGACGAACTCCGTCGCCTTCCTGCAGCAGGCGAAGAAGGACCGCAACCTCGCCGTCGAGGACTTCCGCGACGCGTTCGGCGTCACCCATGAGGCGGCCGGGATGCGGATGACGAACCTCCTCACGCAGCACCTCGGCATCCCGCTGCACTTCCTGCGCGTCGACGGCACGGGCGCGATCTCGCGCGTCTACGAAAACGACGACCTGCCGCTGCCGATGGATGTCACCGGGGCCGTCGAGGGCCAGATGGTGTGCCGCAAGTTCCTCGCGCGCTCGGCCTTCGAGGAACAGAACCGCACCACGGAGCACTACCAGTACACCGACACCCCTGCCGGGTCGTTCTGGTGCTCGACGCAGACGGGCTCGACCAGCTCGGGCGAGTTCTCGGTCACGGTGGGCGTGCCGTTCGACGACGCGAAGTGGTTCCGCGGGCGCGAGACGCAGAAGCGCGCCGCGTCGACGTGCCCCGACGAGTCGTGCTGCCGGCGGCCGTCGACGGATGCCGCGGCCCGCTGGGACGGCAAGGCCTGGCCCTCCGCCCGCGTGCACATGCAGATGTTCTCGCCACTGCCGAGCGGCAAGTTCCCCGGCGTGGACACGACGGAGGTCTACGCCTTCCTCGACCGGCACGCCGAGGGCTGAGCGTCGCGTCTACAGCGTCGACGAGAGGTCGTTCGCCCAGCCCGTCAGCAGCGCGCCGTACGCGCTCACCACGGCCCGGTTGGACGTGAGACCCACGAACGACGCCAGATCGGACTTGGCGAGAGTGTGGTTGCCGGCGTTGAGCGCGGTCTGCGCGGCACTCAGGTACGAGAGCATGCTCGACGACACGGACGACGACGTGATGCAGCCGGTGTTGACGCCGTAGGCGACGGCGGCCTGGAGGCCCGCGATCGTCGCGCGGACGGTGAAGGTCACCGTCGAGGTCGACGCGTTGCCGACGGCATCCGTCGCGGTGACGACCACGGTGTGCACCCCGGCGGCGAGCGTCTCCCCCACGATCGCCGTGCCGCTCGCGATCGAGACCCCGTCTAGCGTCGCCTTCACCGTGGCGACGCCGGACGCGGCATCCGTCGCCCCGAAGGTCAGGGTGATCCGCTGGGACACGTCGTAGGACGTGCCGTTCGCCGGCGCGGTGAGCGACGAGGTGATCGCCGGCGGCGTGTTGTCGAGCACGAACGTCCGCGTCACGACGACCGCGTTGCCCGCCCTGTCGGTCACGAGGATCGACACCGTGTGCGTGCCGTTGCCCGACAGTCCGGTGACGGTGAGGCTCGAGGCGTAGGCGACGGGCGCGCTGTAGGCACCGGCGTCGAGGGCCACGGACATCGTCGACAGGCCGGCGGGCGCCGCCGAGAACGAGAGGGAGAAGGATGCCGTGGCGCCTGCCACGAAGACCGTGGTGCCGACGGTCTTGCCGTTGCTCACCGTGGCGGTGCCCGTCGGCGCGGTGGCGTCGACCACGAGGGTGAAGGGTGCGGAGGAGGCGGACACGGTGCCGTACGCGTCGACGCTCACGGCCGTGACGCTGTAGGTGCCCGTCGCCAGCGTCTGGCCGGTGTAGACCGTGCTGCCGACGTAGATCGTGGTGGAGACGGCGTCGGGGGCGGCCGCGACGACGAAGCGCGGTGCGGTCACATTCGTGATGCCGTCGGATGCGGAGACTCCTGAGTCATCCGCCGGGTTGAGGGAGACCGTCGGCGCGGCCGGCGGCGTCGTCTTCTTCACGAGGCTCTGCGTGTACGAGGTCGGGTTGCCGGCCGGGTCGGTCTCGGTGACCGTGAGGGTGATCGGTCCGTCCTTGAGCCCGGCGAGCGACCCGCTCCAGAACGTCGTCTTGCCGCTGCCGTTGAACGTCGCCGAGCCCGTGATCGCGTTCACGCCGTCACTGAACCTGTAGGTCACCAGGGCGCCGGTCTGCCCGAAGACGGCGACCGATACGCCGCCGACGTTCGACCCGGTGATCACCGACGGCACGGGGGTGACGGTCAGGACGGGCGCGACATCGTCGAGCGTCTCGGCGACCGTCGTCGCCGTGCTGGCGCCGATGCCGTTCGTGAGCGTCACGGTGATCGTGAGGATGCCGTCGATCAGCTCCGACACATCCACCGGGATCACGACCTGCCCGGTGGAGTCGAGGATGTCCATGCCGTTGGCGACGCGCGCGAGGGGAGACGAGGTGTCGGTGATCACGACGTTGGCGATGGAACCGGCCTGGCCCCGCACCGTGACCGGATAGACGGTCTCGGTCGCGAGGTTCGCGTAGGCGGCGGCCGACACGGTCGGCGCGGTGGGCGCCACGCTGCTCTTGCCGATCGGTGCGGTGAGCGTGACCGGCGAGCCGCCGGCCGGTGTGACGACGACCTTGACGCTGATCGCATCATCGGGGAACGCGGAGAGGTCGAGCACGACGGCGAAGGTGCCTCCGGCGGAGATGACCCCCGTTCCGCTGACCGAGAGCGCGCCCTCGCTGAACGAGTACGAGACCGTCGATCCCGCGATGCCGCTCACGACGAGCGGCACCGCCGTGGCCGTGGCCGGCGTGATGCCCGAGGGCAGGTTCACCCCCGCGCCGGACGGCAGCGACATGTGCGGAGCGACGATGGATGCCAGGATCGCGGCCGCGGCGACGATGCCCGAGGACGCGCCCATGCCGGATGAGTTGAACGGCCTGATGTTCGCCGTCTTCATGACGTCGATGGCGGTGCCCCCGAGGTTCTCGGGCATCTGGTTGAAGGGCGATCCGGTCTGCTGGTGCCACGCGTCGTCGTGCTGCAGCACGAGGCCGAGTTCGCCGTACGGCTCGCCGTTCCGGGACGCGAGGCCCTGATACCTGTCGTCGTACTGCAGGTAGCGGGTCATGAGCGTCTGGTCGGCGCCATCGCTCTTCGACAGCGCGTAGAGGAACTCGGGCAGGAATGGCTGCAGCGTGCGGCTGACGGCCGGCATCCCGAACTGCGAGAACGGCACGTAGTAGCTGTTGTGGTTGCCCACCCAGTCGATGAGGCGGTCGCCGCCGGTGCCGGCGAAGTAGATGTCCTGCCCGGCACCGCCGTAGGCGAGCGACTCCCACGCCGGCGTGCCCCACGTGAAGTTCGACGTGGCGAGGCTGAACGTGGTGCCCGCGCCGCGCAGGAGGTCGGGAACCGGACCGTCGTTGAGGCCGTTGTCGACCGCCGTGCTCGCGCGGACATCGATGAGATCGTTGCCCCAGCCGCCGTACACCCGCACGCGCCCCATGCCGGCGACGATGTAGTCGTTGCCGAGGTCGCCGAAGATCGCCTTGTCTCCCGTCACCGGCATCTGCGGGTCGCCCGTGCCCGGGTACCACGTGAGGTCGAGCGGCAGGCCGGCATCGGTCGGGTCGAAGGTGAGGAAGAACGGCAGGCAGCCCTGGCCGAGCGCGGTCTGGCCCGTGGTCCACGTGCACAGGATCGGGTTCGGGCTGCCCAGCACGAAGTTGTTCGTCGGCGTGGGGCTCAGGAACACCTCACGGCGCGGGTCGGTCGGGTCGAAGTAGCTCGACTTGCCGGACATGCCGGCGCGTGCCGCGTTGCCGTTGCCGTCGTCGCCGAGCGGGTGCCATCCGGCCGGGTTGCCCGGGTTGAAGGGGCGATACCAGTCCGTCTCGTACGGAGCGGAGTTCAGGACCGACCCGTGCAGGTCGAAGTTGTCGGCGTAGCCGAGCTCCGGCGCCTCGGCGCCCGAGACCGCGGACTGCCCGGGTCCGGCGTGGATGACACCGTTGCCCCAGCCGCCGTAGATGATGTTGTGGCCCATGCGCGGCTGGTACGAGGGGCAGATGGCGTTCTGCTTGCAGCCGGTCGAGAAGCTCGGGCTGCCCGCTGCGCTCGGATCCCAGTTGTACGGCCAGAGCACCACGGTGTAGGTCAGGGCGCCGGCCACGTTGATGACCGCCTGCTGCACGTTGCCGGGGGTCGTGATGAGCTCGCTCAGCTGCGCGGCCGGGATCGGCGCGACGCCGTACAGCGGCTCGCCGTAGCTCGAGCTGTTGCGGCTGGCGAAGCAGCGCCCGCCGCCGCCGATGATGCACTGGTCGCCTCGACCGCCGGACACCCAGTTGTCGGCGTACCCCGTGATGATCGTGTCGTTCTGGCCGCCGCCGTAGATGACGTCGTTCGCGGGGCCGCCGTAGATGAACGTGTCACCCGACTCGGCGTGGATCTCGCTGCCCTTCATGAGCGGCACGCCGTCGACCGTGATCGGCGTTCCGCCGATGTCGCCGACACCGTTGGTCGCCTTCGACCCGACGACCTGCGGGCCGGTGGCCTGGCCCGCCAGATCCGGCCCGCCAGGCGTGTTGTCGAGCAGGTTCACCGCACGGGCGATGATGCGCTCGGTCGCCGTCAGGTAGCCGTTGACGTCGTAGTTGAAGTTCAGGTAGCCGATCGAGGTCGCGATCCCCGTGCCGCCGACACCGTTCTGGCCGTTGACACCCACGAGACGGATGATGTCGCCGTTGTTCGCCAGGATGACATTCGCGTCGTGCGCGTGCCCGTTGGGGTTGGTGATGCAGTGGTTCGTGGCATCCAGCACGCCGTCGCCGCAGTCCTCGCGACCGGCGTTCAGACCCGAGCCGCCGAAGATCATGTTCGAGCCGCTCGCGCGCTCGGCGGGCAGCGTCAGGCTGAACATGTCGGAGTTGCCGCCGATGATGTCGTTCTGACCGCGGTTGGCGAAGATCGTGTTGTTTCCGCGGCCGCCCTCGACGTAGCTCTGGCCGTCGGTGGCGGCGACGGTCGCCGACACGGTGCACGGCAGCGAGGTGCAGGATGCGGGCGCCGGCGCTCCCGTGACGGTGAGGACGTTGCCGTTCACGGCGCTCACCACGCCGACCGCGACGCCGTTGACGTTCAGCGTCTGGCCGACCGCGAAGCCTCCGTCCGCCCAGAACTGGACGGCCGGGAGCGTCATCGTGTGGGCGCCGAAGGTGATGCTCGTGGACAGCGTGTACTCGAGGGGGTAGTCATCGACCGACGGGTTGATCAGCAGGTTGTTCCCGGAGTCGCGGCATGCGCCGACGCGGTTGCCGAGGTACGAGCCGCGGAAGCTGCAGGTCGCCGCGCCGCCGAAGACGCTGCCGATCGACGGCGAGCCGTTCGAGGTCGTCGGGGAGCCGGTCGCCGACGGCGGCGCCGTGATGTCGATCGAGCCGTGCGCCTGGATGATGTTGTCGTTCGACTCGCCGAAGATCATGGCCGAGCCCGAGCCACCGGCGATGTAGTCGGCGCCCTTGTCGGCCGAGTCGTGCAGGACCGTCGCACGGGTCGGGTCCACGCCCAGCGGAACCGAGAGCAGGATGCCGCCCACGCCGGAGAGGAAGTCGCCCCACCACGCGTGGCCGGTCGGGTCGTTCTGGGCGACGCCGTTGGTCAGGCTGTTCGTCAGCGAGCCAGGCGTCGTGCTGTAGATCTGGGTCCCGGTGAGGTCCTGGAACCGCGCGTTCCGGTAGTCGAACAGGTGCGCCGAGCGGTCGAGGACGGCGCTGCCGCCGATGATCAGGTTGCGCCCCGGTCCGCCCTGGATGTCGTTGTTGCCGTCGCCGCCGATGATGATGTTGTCGCCGCCGGACGCGTAGATGCGGTTGTTCCCGTGGTTCTGAACGGCATCCGATGCGGCGCCCAGGATGTCGAGCGTCGTCTGGATCTTCTCCACTCGCGCGTCGCCCCACGGGGTCAGGCCGCTCGGCGCGCAGTACTGGTTGAGCGACGTGGTGCCGGTCGGGCGGCAGTAGCCCTGCGCCGGGCCGATCGTCATGGTCGTGCCGGAGACCGTGAAAGCCGCGCCGCCCACCGGATCGCGCGAGAGGGTGGCCGTCCTGAGGTCGCCGCTCACCGCGGTGATGATCGTGCCGGCCGACAGCAGTGGCCCGTCGGTGACCATGAGGCCCACGTCGAGTTGCGTGAAGCACGCGGCCGCGCAGGTGAGCGTGGCCACACCGTTGAGGGCGCTGCCCGTGGGACCGTGGCCCGTCAGCGTGCCGATCACGTCTCTCGTCGTGTTCGGGATGACGCCGACCGTCGCCTCCTGCGTGTCCTGCGTCACGACGCCGAAGGCGCCGAAGATGAGGTTGTTGTCGTCGCCGAACCGGTCAGTGGTGGTCGCATTCGGGACGTCGCCGTAGATCAGGTTGTTCCCCGCGACGAGCGGGTCGGCATCCGCATACGTGCTCGTGTTCACCGTCGGGAACGAGACCGCCCGCGTGATGACGTTGGTGCTCACGCCGTTCGCGCCGAAGATCACGTTGTCGCCGCGGCCGCCGTAGATCGTGTTGTTTCCCGATCCGCCGGCGATGACGTCGCCTGCCTGGCTGCCCCAGATCGTGTCGTCGCCCGCGCCGCCGGAGATCGTCACGCCGATCGACGGCACCTGGCCCTCGGGCACGTTCGCAAACAGGGCGTGCGCGTCGATGATGTTGTTGCCGGCGTGGCGGTACGGATCGGCGACGGGGAACACGAACTGCGGAGTGCCGACACCCACCTGGTTCGGGAACGGCTTGGAGCCGAAGACCCGGCTCGTCTGCGTGTGGGTGTCACCGCTGTACCAGATGCCGTCCTGCGAGGTGTCGCCGTAGACGACGAGCGGTGACGGTGCGTAGCCGACCACGGTCACATTGACGAGCGAGTTGGTGAACGTGGGCCCGGTGAGGGTGAGGACCGTCGCGGTGACCCCGGTGATGGTCCAGGCCGGCAGGCCGCCCACCTGCAGGACCATGCCGTCCACGAACCCGTCCGCGATCCACGAACCCGTGGAGCGTGCGAGGGTCGTGGAGGTGCCGGAGGTGCCGGGTGTGAACGTCCCGCTGATGGTCGGCGGGACGGCACTGGGACCAGGACCGGCACCCCCGGTGATCGTGAAGACGTTGCCGCCGTAGCGGACCGCGTTGTTCGTCGCGGATGCCACGGCGAAGGTCGCCATGCACGTTCCGCCCACGCCGCAGCTCAGCGGGTCGACCGTGCCGGTGGGGGTGAGGACCAGGATGTCCTGCGTCGGTCCGGTGATCGACTGGATCGTGCCGGCGACGACGCCGTCGACCGTCACCGTCTGCCCGACGGCGAAGCCTGCCTCAACCCACGAGCGCATGTCGGTGCGGATGAGCTGGTTGCCGACGAAGTGGACGCTTGCTGTCACGGTGACGGCCGGGTCGAACACCGCGACCGTGCCGCCGAGGTTCGTGCCGGCGGCCGGGCCGATGCCGTGGAAGGTGATGGTGGCGCCGCTGACGCCGGTGATGACACCGATGGGCACGCCGTTCCACATGAGCTCCTGGCCGACCGGGAACTGGTCGGTCGCCCACGGGGTGCCGTCCTTGCGGGTGATCGTTCCGCCGCTGGCCGTCGAGGTGACGTCGAAGATCCCGGTGATGCGCAGGAGCGCGCCGCCGCCGCCGTTGAGGCTGGTGAGGCCGCCGTGGACGAACGTCGTGCCGGGTGTGCCGTCCTCGTTGGTGAACGGTCCGCCGACGAGCGTGCCGGTCACGGTCAGGGTGTCGTTGCCCTGGCCCTCCATGAGATTCAGCACCTGGATGGTCGACAGGCTCGCGTTCGTCTGGATCTGGCCGGTCGCCGGGTCGACGGTGATCGAGCCGAAGCTGATGCCGCTCGGGAACACCGGAGGCTCACCGAAGGTCGGGTGGGCCGGGTCGCCCGGCACGTAGCCCTTGTGGTGTGTGAAGTCCACCCCCGGACCCATGCCGTAGCCGCTGAGAGCCGTGGAGCTGAGCGTCCCGGTCTCGTTCTGCTGCGCACCGTCGTCGAAGATGTTCAGGACGTTGACCTGCTGCGCCTCCGGCGGCTGGATGCCGATGCCGAACGGCGCCGCGTTGCCCTCGCCCGGCATCATGACCGGAAGGTTGAGCGCCGCGTGGTTGTCGACCGTCGGGCCGCCCTCGACCGACAGCGGGCCGCGGATCGCCGACAGCAGGTGCGCGATCTTCGGGAAGCTCAGCAGCGACTGGTTGCCCGGAGGGACGTTGAACTTGGGGTCGGCGACGACCGGGATCGCGACCGGCACGTACCAGTTGCCGGGCGTGAAGGTGACCTCGGCGGCCCACTGGGTGAGCGTGAGCGTCGACGTCGTGTTCGACATGCCGAGCACGCTCTGCAGGTCGGCCAGCCGCGTGACGGTGAGGACGTCGACGCGCGACGGGTCCGTGCCGGTCAGCGACTGGATCTTGAGCATGACGCCCGATGCGCCGATCTTGAAGATCTGGCCCTCGAGGAACCCGTCATCCAGCCAGCTCGAGCCGTCGGTGCGCGTCAGGGTGCCCAGCGTCGCGTTGTAGTCCACCGAGCCGGTGAACAGGCCGGCGTTGACGATGCGCGCGATCGTCACGGCGTGCGCGCCGCTGCCGGGCGTGACGCTCAGCGAGATCGTCGTCGTGGTGACCGTGCCGGTGATCGTCGCGGTGAAAGTCGCGCCGTCGCCCGTGACCTGCACGAGCTGTCCGGTCTTGAACCCGTCGGCGATGAAGCTGCCGAGCTCCGCGGCGCCGAGCGTGATGACGTTGCCGGCGACGGTGACGTTGCCGGTGAAGAACGTCACGGCCTTCTTGGCGCCGAACGCGGCGTTCGTGATGCCGCCGCCTGTGACGATGTCGGTCTGACCGTCGGTCACCATCGCGACGGTGACGTTCTGCGTCGGAGCCGAGGCGAGGCGCAGGCTGAAGCTCGACCCGGGGCCGGGCGTCGTGCACGCGACATCGGCGCACTTGGTCACGACCATGTTGTCGGGCGCCTGGACGACGCCCGCCGCCGTGAGGTCGTTCATGACGAGCACGTCCCACGGCGTGGAGCTGCTGTCGACGCCGACGTAGAGCGGATCGGCCGTGCTCGTGACCGTCGCGACGAGGTACGAGTTGTGCGGGTCGGCGGTGCTGAACCACAGCGCGGCATCCTCGCGCACGACGACCGGCTTCGACCAGTCGGACGTCGAGAACGTGATCGTGTAGACGCCGGCGTGGATGCCGTCGGGGTTCGAGACGACGTGGAAGCGCGGGTCGGTGCTCGACAGCTGGATGCGCGGGTCGTTGGTCGCCGTGATGCTCACGGTGACCGAGGCGGTCGGCGCGGCGGCCAGCACCACGGATGAGAAGCCCGAGATGCCGGTCGTCGCGCTGCCGCTCCCCCCAAGAATCAGGTTGCTCGCGTTGCGGTCCGGGATGGCGAACACGACACCGCTGGCCGCGGTGAGCGAATGCGACAGCGTCGCACTCGTGCCGTCGGCCGAGACGCCCGTGATCGTCGTGCCCACCGGGATCGCGAAGCCGGTGTCGGCTTCGATGATCGCCCGGCCGATGTCGCCCTGGTTGAAGCCGGCGCTGGCGGAGGTGATCGTCGTGCCGCTCGTCACACCGTCGCGGTACTGCTGGACCGAGGAAAGGCGGCTCGGCAGGGCGAACGAGATGCCGGAGCCGGCGGCGACGTTGGCCGAGAGCGTGACGGTGTGCGCGTCGAGGACGGCCAGGATGACGGTGTTCGCCGGGATCTTCGCGCCGCCGTCGATCTCGCTGATCGGCTGGCCGACGTCGTTGAGCGTGAAGTTCGCCGTCGCCGATGTGAAGGTCGCCGAGCCGTTGCCGACGCCGTCGGAGAAGCGCGAACTGATCGACGTGCCCGTCGTGTTCGTGTTGCCGAGGTTCGTCACGAGGATCGCCGGGCTGCCCGGGTCGATCTTCTCCACCTCGACGTTGCGGACGACGGCGTTGTCGTAGAACGGATCGGCGCTGAGGACGCTGTGGCTGATCTCGTAGTGACGGATGCCGTCATCCAGCCCGTCGTTGATGGCGCCGGCCCACACGACCTGCGGGATCTGCCAGTTCGTCGGCGTGAAGACGAGCACGAGCGCACGCTGCGGCAGGTCGGTGGCCGTCGCATCCAGGATGACGTGCTGGAAGAAGTCGCTGTTCGCGGTCGTCGTGCCCGGGTTCGGCACGGTGCCGAGCGGCGCCGTGGCGAGGAGGATCGAGTCGCCGGAGGGGTTGGCCTGCTGGTTGAGCCGGATGTCGGGCTCAGCGTTGACCGCGATGTAGACGTTCGACGTCGGCGCCTGGGCGAGCCGCACGGTGTACGAGTCGATCGTGCCGATGGGCGGTCTCGTGGCCTGGCCGTTCTGCGTCTCGGACACGACCGTGCCGCCGCCGTGCTCGGTCACGATGACAGCGCCCTGCGAGCCCTGGGCGACGCTCACCGCCACTCCCGGGATCACGACGTCGTTGTAGAGCTGGTCGTTCGTGATGACGGAGAGGTTGATGGTGCCGCTCGTGCCGTTGATGTCCTTCGAGTAGACGTTGCCGCTCACGTCTCCGGCCACATTGACCTGGTTGCTGCCGAGGCCGCCGATGACCCGCACCGCCACCCCGGGCGGGGTGGAGAGGACGTCGATGGTGTCGTCGCCCTCGAGGGCATCGACCTCGATCACCTGGATGTTGCGGAACGTCACCGACATGCCGGCGCCGAAGATGCCGTGGTCGGTCACGACGATGTGGTCGGCGAACTCGGTGCCCAGGATGATCAGCTTGTTGAAGCCCGTGCCGCCGTCGACCGACACCGGGGCGTTCATGTTGTACTCGACCTGGTTGTTGCCGGCGCCGGTGCGGACATCGGTCTGCGCGGCGGTCGAGTAGCCGTTCGTCGTGATCGGGATCGGGATGCAGGCGGGGGCCTCGATCGTCGTGCAGCCTCCGGGAAGGACGATGTTGCCGACGCTGTCCGTCTTCGCGAGCGCGAAGCCCCGGACGATGAAGAGGTTGTTGCCGCCGTCACCCTCCAGGTGCAGCACGGCGTGGTTCGAGTACACGGTGAAGGTGTTGTTGCCCGTGCCGCCCTGGGCGACGAGCGGTGCGCTCGTGCCGCGCGACAGCCAGCCGCGGGTGGTGGCGACGGTGGCGACGTCGAAGACGTTCTCGGAGGCCAGGTTGCCGGATGCGCCGTACTCGGGTGCGGGCGACGCGACGGCGGATGCCGTCCGGCGCTCGCCGTAGAGCTGGCCGATCTGGAACTGGTTGTCGCCCGAGCCGCCGTCGAGGTAGGTGGAGGCCGCGTTGTCGTCGACGGCGAAGTAGTCGTTGCCGCCGAGCGAGTAGACGTGCAGGCCGCCGTTGACCGCGGAGTCGTAGTTGATCCGCTCCACGCCGAACTGGCCGTTCACACCGGTGGTCTGCGTGCCGCCGATGTTCGCCTGGGAGTTCGCGAGGGTCGAGTGGAGTTCGGCGACGAAGCCGGAGCCGCCCGAGTACGGGTCTTGGCCGCCGGCAGGGTTCGCGCCCGTGCCCTGGTAGATGCCCGGGCGGGCCGCCGTCTCGCCGACGATGCCGGCGGGAGTGCCGCGGAGCAGGAAGATGTCGTTGGTGGCGTACTCGAGCTGGGTGTTCGCGTTGATGCCGGTGCTGTCCGGGCTGTTGCCCGTGTACGTGTCGTAGCCGTAGATGTTGAGCGTGTCGGTGCCGTCGGCGGGAGCGTGCGACCCGAGGACGTTCACCTCGTAGTTCTGGCTCTGGAACCGGCTGCCGCTCGTGAAGATCGAGTAGATGTTGCTGCCGCTCTGGCCGTCGAGCGTGAGGGTCGAGGCGAGGGCGACGTCGCTGCCGACCGCGACCATGGACTGGAGGCGGTTGACGACGAAGCTGTCGACGCACATGTTCGGGGGCCCGTTGCAGAGCGGGGCGTACACACCCGCCTGGGTCGGCGTCTGGTCGCCGTAGGCCCGCGTCTGACCGACGAGGATCGTGCGGTCGAAGATGACCGTGTCGGCCTCGGAGTTGCCGAAGACCCGCGTCAGCGTGCCCGCGCCGCCGTTGGCGATCTCGCCGGGCAGCATGCCGGATGCGGGCTGCCCGCTGCGCAGCACGATCACCGCGCCGTCGCCCTGTGTCGGGTCGGCTGCCGTGGTGTCGAGCGTCGGCATCGCGCACGCGCCGGTGCCGTTGTGGCAGTCGCCGTAGACGTGGATGTTGCCGGTGGTCTTCTTCGAGAGGTTCGGGTCGGTCGTCACGACACCGGGGTCGTTCGTCATGATCGTCGCGATGATCTCGCTCGACGGGTCGGTGACGATGTCATCGGCCGAGCGGATCACGACGTTGCCGCCGTCCGCCTCGATGAGACCCTGCGGCACCGCCTGGACGAGGCCCTCGACGACGAGAGTCGAGCCCGAGTGGATGAGGATGATGTCATTGCCCTCGACACCGGTCTCGGTGTTGGTGAGGCGCACGTTGTCGGGGCCCGCGATCCGGCCCGCATTCTCGCCGGAGTGCGCGAGGAGCACGTTCATCGGGCCGGCGACCTCGGTGAGGTCGATGCTGCCGTCGGCCTGGGCCGCGATCCAGCACTGCGCGGTGACCGCGCGGTTGGTGTCGGTCGTGTTCTGGTAGTTGGCGCCCTGGTAGAGCAGCGTGTACTGGTTCGTGCAGCCCGTGCCCTTCGAGGAGTCGAGCTTCAGGTCGTTGGAGCCGTCGGCCGCGCCGATGCTGCCGTACTGCGCCCACAGGTTGATCGTGTTGCCGATGACGTTCGCGGCGGTGCCGCCCGCGCCCGCGTTGTGACCGTCGGTGATCGAGCCGTGGTAGTCCGTCAGCGTGATGTTCGCGCAGCTCGTGAGGCTGGAGCCGTAGCACGTCGTGACGGTGTCGACGTGGAGATCGCCCGTGGTCTGCGACACGCGGATGACACCGGGAGCCTGCGCGTTGAGCACGCCGAACCTGTCGAACGACGACTGGATCTCGAGGAAGTTGCTGTCGAGGCCGACGGTGCCGTTCTGCGCGGTCAGGGTGATGTTCACGCCGACCACCTGGGGGGTCGTTCCGGGCGACGGGTGGCCGGCCGTCGGCGGGTTGGGCGACGGCTGCGGAGCGTCGTAGATCGACCCGGGCGCGGTGAGGGTGACGTCGTCGTCCGTGCTCTTGATGAGCCCGGCGCGCAGGTCGCCGAGCTTCTCGGTCAGGGTGATGAATCCGTTGGTGTCGGCGTTCACGGTGCCGTAGGTGGAGGCCGTGACGCCGGAGGCCGGCTGCTCGATCTGGACGAGCCCGATGATGTTGATGCGGGTCGCCGCCGGCGAGTCGTTCGCCGCGAAGACGTCGATCAGGCCGTTGTTCCCCCGGGAGCCGGCATCCAGCAGGCTGAAGTCGTAGGTGCTCGCGGTCGCGTGCCCGCCCGTCGCGAAGGCTCCCGGCTCCTCGGTCGGGTTGGGGCAGCCGACCGTGTAGTAGCAGTGCGCGCTGTCCGGGTTGTAGAACTTCGCGAACGTCCCGGAGACACCATTCGGGTTCGTCGCGTTCACCGTGATGCCCGGGATCGCGGGCACGCTCGTCTGATACTGCGTGGCCTGCAGGCGCACGAAGATGCTGTCGCCGGCGACCATGTGGTCGATGTCGATCACGTAGGCCGGCGTCTGCGGGTCGGTGATCGCCGGGTCGCGCAGCCGCGTCAGCAGGTCGATGTACTGGCTGGTGCCCGACGAGGTCGTGAACTCGAGGTTGTGCGCGGCCCACTGGACGAGGTCGACGTTGAGGTACGTGCCGCTCGCGCCGATCGACGTGCCCGCGACGAGGTGCACGATGTTCGACTGCACGAGATCGGTGTGCGGGCCGCTGAAGGCGGAGCTCGAGCCGCCGCGGACGGTCGACGACGAGATCGAGCCGGTGCTCGAGATGTCGGTCTCGCCGATCGGGTTCGTGATCGTGCCGTTGATCAGCAGGTCGGGCGGAGAGGTCGGCGCGTCGTTGGTGAGCGTGACGAGGGTCGGGTCGACCTGGCGCACGATGGCGAACAGCGCATGCGTGCTGCCTCCGGGCGCGTTGAGCGTGACGACGGGCGCGCCGACGTTGAGCACGTTGATGTCGTCGATGACGAGCCGCAGCGTCGAGTGGTTGAGGATCGTGACCTTCTGCCAGTTGTCGCGGTAGTAGAAGGTCCCCCAGTAGTGCGCGGCCGTGTTCGACCCGCCGCCCAGGCTGCTCTCGATGGTCCCGTTCGCCGAGCTCATGAGCACGTCGCCGGTGTCGTGGTTGATGAGGTCGTTCACTTCGATGACGGGCGAGCCGCTGAAGTCCGTGCCCGGCGCGGGGTTCTGCACGCCGTTGACCATGATGTTGACGGACGTCACCACATGGCCGTCGGGGCCGATGATGAGGAGCGGACTCGGACCCTCGTGTATGACGACGTCGGCGTTCCAGTCGGCGACCCTCGTATCGGTGTTGTCGATCTGGTCGCCCGGATTCGTCTCGGCCTGCACGTACAGGGCCAGGTGGTTCTGCCCGGACGGGTGGGCCAGGTGCCACGGCGAGGGGTCGGCCGGGTCGAGGCTCTGGTCGTTGGTGTTCACGCCGTACTGGATGCGGGTGCCCGCCGTCACCGTCGCGCCCGAGTGCGCGGCCGCCGTCTCGGAGAACTCGAAGTTGTCGAAGCCGTCGCTGTACGACGGGCCGATGCACCAGCACTCCGGGTCATCGTCATGCGAGCGCGTGTTGCCGATGTGCAGGGCGCGCAGGTCGACACCGCTGTCGCCCTCGACCCACGTGCCATCGCCCTCCTGGCCGTCGATCAGCGCCGTGTCGTGGCTCTTCAGTTCGGAGACGGCCTTGGCGGTCGCGAAGCCGGCGAAGGCAATGAAGATCGACCGCGAGTGGCTGGTGATGTTGGACCCGGTGGTCGTGGCGAGGATGTTCACCGAGCCGCCCACCACGTGGGCGCCTGCTCCGACCGCCGAGACGTTGTTGTCGGTCAGGTGCACCTCGGCGTGAGAGATCGAGCCGCCGGCGAGGCCGCCGCTCTCGGTGTCGGCATCCGCGTTCGCGATGAACTGCGAGGTGGAGTTCACCCTCACCATGCCGCCCGCCGTGATGCTCACGCCGCCCGCGGACACCTGCGTCGCCGCCGTGTTGCCCTGGATGCCGTCGGGCCCGCTGCCGACGAAGGCCGAGGTGTTCCCCGTGCCGTCCACGTGGGAGGAGACACCAGCGCCGGAGATCAGGCCGCCCGAGCCGTTGCTCGTCGTCGCCTCGTCGTGCGTGTGGGTCGTCGCCGTGATGCCCACGTTGCCGCCCGCGGTGATGGACGTCGCGGAGTCATAGGCGCGCACGGTCGGGTTGACGTCGGTCTGCGCGGTCTGCGAGGTGAAGGAGCCGGCACCGCCACCGCCACCGCTGGCCGCCGCCGTCGTCACGCCATTGCCCGGAGGCGGGGACGCGGAGCGCAGCGACGTGCCGTCTGCGGCCAGAAGCTTCTGCGTGCCCGTGAGCGATCCGGTGAGCTCGATGATGAGCTCCTGGGCGCCCGTGCCGGCCGAGAGCGCGTGGCCCGCGAGGAAGAGCGTCTGGTCGCCGAACACGTGGGTCGTGGAGAGGCTCTGGCCCGTGAGGGTGATCTGGCCGGAGCCGTTGCGGCTTCCCACCGTGTAGGTCGCGCCGTCGGTCAGGCCGATGCCGACCGGGGCGAAAGCCTCGACCGCGCTCGACTCGGGCGGCGCCGAGATGTGGATGGGGGTCACGACCGAGCTGTTCGGGCAGGAGGCGTCGCCCGCGTGGCCGACCGAGTCGCAGTAGGTCGCGGCGACCTTGACCGTGTACGAGTTCACCCGGATCACGTAGTAGATCGCGCCGACCGTCAGCTCCGGGATCTTCTGCGACCCGTCGCTGATCCGGTAGAAGACCGCCTCGCCCGACTGCAGGTTGTGGTCGGAGAGTGTCACGGCGTGGGTGACGGGGTTCACGTTCACCGTGGGCAGGAACACGTTGTAGGCGCCGCTGTTGTCGCCCGTGACATTTCCGCTGCCGTCGACGTTGACGTCCACCGCGTGGTTGCAGTACGAGCAGGCCGGGTGCCCGTTGACCGCCGGCGTGCCGGGCCCGTGGACGAAGGTGCTCGCGGGCGCGGAGCGGTAGGTCACCTGCTGCCCGGCGGTGAACGGCGTGCCGCCGATGAGGTTGCCGCTGACGTCGGAGGTGTGGAAGATGCTGGCGGCCTGCAGGGCGTCGGCCGACGAGTCGTAGAGCGCCACGGTGACCGGGTCGATCACACGGACGTAGTAGACGCCGCCGTCGGTGAGGCCGATCGAGGTGGCGTGCGCCGGGTCGTACCGGTAGATGAGCGCGTCGCCGTTCTCGAAGTGGTGCGGACCGCTGAAGCGCAGGAGGCCGCGCGAGGTGTCCGAGCCCGACGGGGTGGGTGTGAGGCTGAGCGCGTCGATGGATGCGCCGGCCCATGTCACCCCGAAGCCGACGTGGTCGGGGTCGGGCGTGCCGTCGACGGCAGTCGGGATGACGACCGAGTAGGTGTGGTTGTCCCGCAGGCCGCCGATCGGGGCGCTCGACTGGTACAGCACCTGGTCGCCCGTGGAGAGTCCGTGCTGCGGGAAGAGCACGGTGTCGTCCGGTGCGGCGCCGCCGTTGACGTTCAGTCCGACGATGTCGTCCGTCAGCGCCACGCCCTGCGGGTCCTGGAGGGACTCCGCATCCAGGATCACCGTCCCGCCCACGAGGATCGTCGCGCCGGTGCCGAAGTGCGCGTCGACCGTCGGGTCCGAGGTGGCGTCCGCGGCGGGAAGACCGACGTTCGCGATGCCGCCGCCGACGACCTTCGCCGTCCCGACGGCCTGGGCACGGTGCGAGATCGCCTGGACGGTGAGCCCGTTCGTCGCCGCCGTGCCCAGCACGACGTGGACGTTCGAGCCGAGGAAGGCCTGCACGGTCGGGTTCGTCGTGGCCGAGCCGATCGCCGAGCCGATCGTGAGGCCGATGGAGCCCGCGCCCGCCTTGGCTCCGCCGCCTGCGACCGCGGAGTCGTCGGCGTTGACGGCGAGGGATGCCGGCCGGCCGTTCGTCGTGCCGACGGTCGCGCCGTTGTCGACGTACGCCTGGACGGTGCCGCCGACCGTGCCGATGGCCTTCATGTCGGTGCCGGAGCCGAGGATGCCGCCCGCGCCGCCGGTCACATTGGTGAGCGCGATGGCACCGCGGGTCGCGTGCACCGTGATCGCGGTGGCCGCGCTGTGGATGTTCGTGGTGCCGCCGAGGTACGCGGCATCCGTCCCGTCGATGTTGCCGGTGGCCGAGACGACGGATGCGCCGATCCCGAGGGCCACCGAGACGACGAACAGGGCCGTGGTCGCCGAGTCCGTCGCTCCGGTCTGGATGGTCAGCTGGCTGCCCGAGACGAGCTCGCCGGCGAAGGATGCGGTGCTGCCGCCGTGGTCCTGCGCCTCGGAGCCGATCGCGCCGACGCTCGCGCCGAGGGACGCGTTGACGCTGCCGGTCGTCGACTGGACCGTGTTCCCCTTGGTCGCGCTGACCATGGCGGCGCCGGTGAGCGTCAGCGCGCTGTGCGAGCCGACCACGGCGCTCACCAGCGCCGACGACTCGATCGTCGCGTGCGAGTCGTCCGCGCCGACGCCCGCGAGGCCGCCGATGCTCAGCATGTCGGTGTTCGTCGAGGCGTTGTTCTGGCCGTTGGCCGTGATCGAGAGCGACGGGGCGCTGACGCTGTTGTCGACGGATGCCCTCGTCGCGCCGGCGATGTCGGCGGTCGGCACGCTCACACCGACGCCGAAGAGGCCGCCGCCGGCCCCCATCTGCGTGTGGGTGATGGCGGTGTTGTGCGACTCCGCGTCGAAGGTGACCGGGCCGGTGCTCGTGATCGTCTGGACGCTGCCGCCGTCGACCGAGAGCGCCTCGACCGTGGCCGAAGAGTGGATCTCGGCGTCCGCGATACTCACCGCGACGCCGGCGAGACCGCCCGCGTCGATGACCAGCAGCTCGGAGTCGGCGCGGTTCGTACCGGTCGCGCTGACGTCCACGCTGGTGGAGCTCGTGACGGCGCCGTCGAGCTCGGCGCGCACGGCGCCGCCGATGACGGCTTGGCTCGCGAACACCGCGGCGGAGGCCACGAAGCCGACGCCCAGGTTCCTGCCGGTCGCGATCGCCTCGTTGCGGCTGTTCGGCCCGTGGATGTCCGCGGTCACGTTCACCGCGCCGGACGACGTGATCGAGGCGCCGGATCCCACCTGGGCGACGATGTCGGCGCCGTCGGAGATCTCGGCGTGCGCCACGCCGACGTTCAGGGACAGCGCGGCGATGCCGAGAATGTCGACCTCCGCATTCGCGTGGTTCTCGCCGGACGCGTGCACGGTCACGCCGCTCGACCCGCCGACGGTTCCCGTGAGCTCCGCGGTCGTGTGGCCGGAGATCGTGGCGATCGGGATCATGGCGGTGATGGCGGCGGCGCCGATGGCGATGCCCGGGGTCAGCGCGACCACGACGTTGGATGCGTTCGTCTCGACATCTACCGCACCGCTCGTGGTCACGTTGCCGGAGAGCTCGGATTCGGTGTTGCGGTCGCTGTTCGCGATCAGGAGCGTGAAGCCCACGGCCGCCGCACCCGTCGACACGTTCACGGCCACCGGCTTCATGTCGGTGCGCGTGCCCGTCGCGCTGACGGTCACTCCCGTGCCGCCGATCGTGACGGACCCGTGAGCCGCCGAGGCGGCACGGGTCGTGCCGCTGTAGTTCAGGATCGCGACGATGCCGCTGATGCCGGCGAGGATGCCGCCCTGCGCGGAGACGGCCAGGACGTTGGGCGACGTGATGTCGGTGGAGGTCACGTCGATGCCGCCGATCGCTCCGCCGGAGCCGATCGCGACGTTCCCGATCGTGGCCTTCGTGTCGCCGCTGATGTTCAGCACCGCGACCGCCACGCCCACCGCGCCGGCCGCCAGCGTGATGCCGACCGCGTACGCGGTGATCGTCCGGGTGGCCAGGGCGGTGACGTCGATCTTGGTGCCGGCCCGCGGGATGCTCGCGCCCGAGTCGATGTGCGCCGTCTGCGCGCTGCTGTCGGACAGCACCACGATCTGGCCGGTGACCGCGATGCCCGCGACACTGCCCGTCACGGCGATATCGGTGACGTTCTCGGTGAGGTTGGAGTGGACTCCGACGGTGCCTGCCGCGGAGACGCTGGCGGTGTTCGCGATGCCGGCATCCGTGTTCAGCCCGATCGTCAGGACCGAGATGCCGGCGCCCAGCGCCCCGAGTCCGATGCTGGCCGCACCCGCCAGGACGAAGACGTCGAGGTGGTCGTTCGCACGCACCTGGACATCGGCCAGCATCGAGTGGATCGTGCCGTAGACCGTGGCCGAGGTGCCAGCCGGCGGCGCCGGGTGGCCGAGCGTCGGGTGGAACGTGTCGGCCGTGACGGATGCGCCGGGCGATGCGTTGCCGAGTCCCTGGTTCGCCCTGTCGCCGCCGGAGTAGATGTACGTGCCGTACGGCGCGTTGATGGGCGTCCAGCTGGCGCCGTCCGCGGCGATGGATGCGCCGGAGGTGAACGCGATGTTCGCCTGGTAGTAGTGGCCGGCCCCGTCTGTGATGATGACGCCGTTCTTGTAGGCGTGCCCCGCCTGGTAGAGCGAGACCTTCTGGGCGGCCGTGCCGCTCAGGGCGCTGCCCCAGCCGTCCCCGCCGCCCGAGGCCTGACCGTCGGCCTGGTCCTGGGCGGACACTGCGCCGCCGCCGCCGGACGCCGCGCTCTTCGGGTCGGAGAG
This sequence comes from Microbacterium sp. sgz311019, assembly GCF_056135325.1. NCBI lineage: Bacteria > Bacillati > Actinomycetota > Actinomycetes > Micrococcales > Microbacteriaceae > Microbacterium > Microbacterium sp. sgz311019. The sequence goes on from NZ_JBWAXO010000003.1 coordinate 225,264, forward strand.
CTCCCAGTAGGCCGAGTCGGAGGTGGTGTGGATGTGCGCGGGGTCGCTGTTCTGGCGGGCCACGTAGGTGTGACCGCCGGATGTCACGACATCACCGGTCGTATACGTCTTGGAGCTGTCGTATGCACCGCGCTGCGGGCCGTTGGCATCGCTGTTGTACTGATCGGTCGGTGTGGTGCCGATGGACCAGACCGACACGGCGCCGGCAAGGCCGACGAAGCCGCCGCCGACGCTCACCGCATAGCTCTCCACGTGCTTCACGGCGAGCGCGTTCACCGCGACGGAGCCCTGCGCCCACACATCGGCGGTGCCGATGTACGCGGTCACGCTCACATCCGCGACCCCGATGTCGATGCCGCCTGCGGCCCCCACGAATCCGCCGGCGACGCCGCCCGCGAACGTCAGCGAATCGAGTCTGTCGGTCGCCGAGACCGCCACGGCCTGGCTCGGGTCCACTCCGGAGACGATCGTGCCGCTGCCCTTGTTCACCGTCGTGCCGTCGTCGATGTACGCGGCCACGCCGACGGTGAGCAGCGTGACGCCGACGTTGCCGCTGACGCCCACGAACCCGGCCGCGATGCCTGCGACGATGCCGAACAGCTTCTCCGTCGAGGCGGACTGCACCGCGAGGCCGTGGATCGTGTTCGTGTCGAAGCCGCTGCCCGTGATGGTGCCGGCGTCGACGCCGCCATAGCCGGCGCCGCCGCCCTTGACGATCACGGTGTTGGAGGTGCCGATGTACGCCTGCGTGGACTTCGTCGCGACGACGACGTCGACACCGACGCCGACGCCGACATATCCGGCGGCGAGCGACGCGGTCACCAGGATGAGCGACGAGTCGTCGGAGGCGAGCACCGCGATGTTGCCGTCGGAGCGCAGCGTCGCGTGGTCGCCCGTGTAGGCGTTGGTGAAGGTCTTCAGCACCGTCACGCCGACCGTGCCGGCGACGCCCACGGTGGCGCCGGCCGCGGCCAGGTTCACCGAGATCACGGAGTCGCTCGTGTGCGAGAGGATCTCGACGTTGTGCTTCGCGTTGACGATCGCGTTGTGGTCGATGAACGCGTCGGCGTGCAGTTCGACGACGCGCACCGCCGCCGAGAGGCCGACCGAGGCTGTGCCGCTCACCGAGACCGACGCTGCGATGCCGAGGGTGCGGTAGTTGTTGCCGGCGGCGACGAGCACCGACTGGCCGGACTGCGCCGAGGGGTCGTTCGCCGCGCATGCGCTGTCCGAGGCGCCGCAGTCGATCTTCGCGTGGTCGCCGATGGATGCCGTCGTGTGGACGGTGAGCACTGAGATCGAGCCGGAGAGGTTCACGGCGACCGCTCCCGCCGCGCCGGCCGAGACCCCGACGGATGCGATGTAGTCGCTGTTGGTCGCGGTGACCGCGACACCCGAGAATCCGGACACCGTTCCGGTGGTGATCGCCTGCGGCCCGGACTGCGTGGCGTCCGCGCCCGGAAGCTGCCCGGCGCGCACGAAGCTGTGCGAGCGGCCGGTGCCGGTCGAGCTGAACACGATCGGGACGGTCGCACCCGGGACGGGGATGCCGTCGTGCTTGCAGTCGTCGGCGTTCAGCGTGGCCTGGCACTTGGTGCGGGCGATCTGGAAGTGGCCGGGGGCGTTGTCGACGACGTAGTACGTGGCTCCGTCGACGAGGCCGCCGATCGGGGTGCCGCCGCCGGCGCTGTAGACGACCGGGTCGCCGACATCCGCCTTCGGGTCGTAGGGGAGGACGATGTAGTCGGTGCCGACGTCGACCGGCGCATTGAAGCGCGGTGCGTCGTCTCCGGCAGCGCCCGGGGTGTTGGTGGGGATGAAGCGCTGGGATTCGCTCATCATCCCCGAGGGCAGGCTCATTCCGGTGATGATCGGGGAGTCGGCGTTGGGTCCGCGGATCTGGATGCAGGTCCCGCATCCGTTCACCAGGTGCACGTAGTACGTGGCGCCATCGCTGAGCCCCGTGATCGGCGCGCCGCCGCCCGCGTCGTAGACGACCTGCTGGCCCTCGACGAAGTGATGCGTGTAGCCGAGGTTGATCGTCGAGCCGTCGACGAGGCCCTGCGGCACCGGGTTCGGGTGAGGGGGCGCGGTCGGGTAGCTGCCGAGGATGCCGCGCGGATCGAACCGCGTGTCGGTCCCCGAGGTGTTGTACGTGCCGGAGTTCACGGTGTCGTGCGTGGTGGCGCCGCCGAGCGCCGTGACCACCGCGGACGAGCCGATCGTCGCGTTCGTCGTCTTGGTGACGACCGGCACGGCGACGCCGGCGCCGATGGCGGCCGTGCCGCCGACGCTGATGTTGCCCGCGATGACGAAGAGGGTCATCTTCTCATCGGCCGAGACGATCACGTTGCCGCCCGCCCGCACGTTCGAGCTGGAGCCGATCCTGGCCGTCGTCGTGACGTTGATGACGGGAACGGCCGCATTGACCGTGACCGCAGCCGTTCCGCCCACCGAGACGCCGGCGGAGACCGACTTGATGTCCTCACTGGAGGTCGAGCCGACGACGACGTCGCCGTTCGCGTGGACGGTGGCCGACGACCCGATCGTCGCCGAGGTCGTCTTGTGAAGATCCTCGACGTCGAGGCCGACGCCGACGCCGGCGGTGCCGCCGACGGCGATCGCCCCGGCGAGCGCGATGATCGTGGTGGTGTCGGACGCGCCGAGCACCACGGCCTGCGAGGCATGGAGGCTCGAGTTCGTGCAGCTGACGCCGACGCAGTTCACGGTCGTGTTGTCGCCGATGCCCGCGGTCGTGACATCAGTGAGCACGTCGATCGTGACGGATCCGGCCACGCCGGCGCTGTCGCCGCCGGCACCTGCGACGGCGATGAGCAGGATGTTCCCGGTCTGCGTCGCCGACACGGTGAGGCCCGTGGTGCCGTCGGCCTCGATGTCGGCCCCGTTGCCGATCGTGGCGGACACATTCCCGCTGCGGACGAGGAGCGCCAGCGACAGCCCGACCCCGGCGCTGCTGGTGGAGATCGCGACGTTGCCGCTGATGATGCTGACCTTGTCGGCGGTGTCGGATGCGGTGACCGACACATCTCCGCCGGCGTGCACGACCGCGCCGTCGCCGATGGTGGCGGACGTCGCGTGGTCGCCGGGGTTGATGACGATCACCGCGAACGTGCCGGCGACGGCCGCACTGCTGTCCGAGGCGCTGCCGCCCACGACGATCTCGAGGAGCTGCTCGGTCGAGATCGCGCCGACGGTGACGCCGCCGCCCGCGGCGACCTTCGCGCTCGAGCCGATCGAGGCCTTCACGTCCTTCGTCATGACGAGGACGATGATCGAGCCCGCTACCGATGCCGATCCACCGCTGAGGGCCAGGCCCCCGGAGACGTCGACGATGTTCGTGTCGTCCTCTGCGGCGACGTTCACCGACTGGCCGGAGCCTCCGGTCGTCGTCTGGTTCACCTTCGCGCTGTTGCCGATGTAGGCCTCGGTGTCGTACAGCAGCACGTCGACCACGATCGTGGCGCTGACCGCGAGGCCGTCGCCGCCGACCGCGCCGCCGAGCGCGAACGACGAGAGGGCGGGCAGGTGACTGTCGATCGTGCTGTTGCCGGTCGTCGGCGCCAGGGGCGAGTAGGTGTTCGTGGCGGTCACGCCGATCGCGCCGGCCGCCTGCAGTGTCGTGGCGGTGGTCGCGCTGTTGCAGTCGGGGTCGCTGGTCGGGTCGGCGCCGGAGCAGACGGCGGCGATCGTGAAGATGTTCGGCAGGATGTTCACCGCGAACGCCCCGCCGATGCCCTTGCCGCTCGTCGACAGCGCCCCCGACAGCGCCAGGTTCAGCAGGCGCATGTCGGTCGTGGCGTTGACCGTGATCCCCTGCGTCGACGTCAGCGATGCGCCCTGGCCGACACGGGCCTCGGTGTTGAGGTTCAGGACGTTGATGCCCGCCGAGGCCGCGAAGCTCGTGCCCGACTTGCCGCCGGCGGCGGCGAACGCCCAGATGATGAAGTCGTCGTGCTTGCCGCTCGGAGTGATCGCCTCGACGGTGATGCCCGCACCTGTGACCGTCGTGCCGGTCTGGATGTGGGCCCGGTTGGTCATGTTCAGGTAGTTGAAGCCGATCGCCGCGCCGATCTCGGTGCTGCCCGAGGTCAGGTCGAAGGCGGTGCTGATCGCCTGCGCCGTGTTGCCGGTGAGGTTCGAGGCGCTGACCTTCACGTCTCCGCCGGTCGCGGTGACCGTGATGCCCGAGCCGATGCGGGCCTCGTTGGTGGTCTCGATCCAGTTCCAGGCGATGGATGCCGCGATCCCGGTGCCGCCGCCGCTCTGCCCGGTCTTGCCGCTCGCGCTGCTGTTGCCCGAGGCCGCCTGGTCGTTGGACTTCGGCGTCGACTTGCCGTCCGTGCCGCCCGAGGAGTTCGGGCTGTCCTTGACCTGCTGGTCGGACTTCTTGTCGCCGCTGTTGTCGGAGTCGCTGCTGCCGCGCGCGCTCGCCGTCGCCTTCGCGGTGTCGGCCATCTCGGAGGTGGCGGTGATCTCGACCGAGGTGCCGGAGACCGAACGGTCGGTGGCCGCGAGCGTGCCCCAGTCCAGGACGACGTTCAGCGCGACGATGGCGCCGATCGCCACGTCCTTGCTCGCGGCCTCCGCCTTCCCGCTGGTCTCGATCTCGTTGGTGTGCTCCGCGGAGATCGTGACGGCACCCGTCGCCGTGAGGCCCGTGCCGGTCCCGAGTCGCGCGGTCACGTTGTCGTGGTTGTCGACGAGCAGCGCGACGGCGGGCGTGATCGCCGGGTTGTCTCCGGAGGTCTTCGTGCCGGCCTCGGTCTCGGTCACGAGCTGCCGCCAGCCCTTGGCCTCGATGTCGACGTTCGCGCCGCCCGAGACGGCGGCGCCGTTCTCGACCTCCGAGCGCACCCGGTTGTCGGAGAGGTGCGTGATCGAGTCCTGCCCGAGGATGAGGTTCATGGCGACGGATGCGCCGATCCCGACGCTGTCGCCGACCTCGGCCTTGCTCGTCGCCTTCGACGCGTCGCGCTCGTTGCTGCGGGTCTTGAGGGTCAGGTCCGCGGTGCTCAGGGTGACGGAGGCGCCGAACGGGATGACGGCCTCGGTGATGTTCTGGACGATGTTGATCGAGACCGCGCCCGCCACGCCGACCGATGTCGAGTCACCCGCGCCGGATTCGGCCTGCGCGTCGATCTCGTGCTCGTCGAGCCGGAAGATCTGGTCGGTCGTCGGCGATGCCGGCAGGTCGATGCCGTGCGCGAAGGGTCCGGCGACCGCGTTCCACGCGTGGCCGCTCGCCGAGAAGCGGTAGAGGCCGGCCGCGTGCCCGAGTCCGTCGTCGGCGGTGAGCTGGTAGTAGTCCTTGTCCTTCGGGCCGTCGGTCGGCAGCTTGTCGCCGTTCTGGTCGCCGACGTACTTCCAGGTGGAGCCGTCCCAGCTGTACATGCTGCCCTGCGGGTGTCCCGCGTTCGGCACGCTCAGCACGCAGAAGGCCGGGCTCGTCGAGTGGTCGCAGTCGGTGAGCTTGTCCTTCTCCTGCACGTCGCCGCTGAGCACCGAGCTGCCCCAGCTGCCGCCCGAGGAGTACTGATAGACGCCCTTGCCGTTCGAGCCGTCGTCGGCGGTGAGCCGGAAGTACTGGCCCGCATACGGACCGGGCAGATCCTTGCCGCGATCGATGACATCCCAGCTCGTGCCGTTCCAGTGACGCAGCACGTCGTGGTTGTTCGGGTCGCCGAGGTCGGTGATGCCGGCCTCGGCGTCGAGCCCGGTCGCGACGACGGTGGATGCGCCGGTCGTGGCGCGGTTCGTGATGTCGACCGAGTTCACTCCGACGCCGACGCCGATGCCGACGGCCGCCTTCGCCGTGCTGTCGCCCTTGCCGTGGGCCGAGGCATCCGTGTGCGCGAAGCTCTTGAGGGTCAGGACCCCGGTGTCGGACGTGATCGTCAGCCCGTCGGCGATGTACGCCGTGCTGATGGTCGTGACGATGTTGATCGCGAGAGCCGCGGCGAGCGAGAGCGACGGCGAGCTGGAGCTGCTGTTGTCCTGCCCGTCGGCTGTGCCGTCCTTCGGCGTCGAGGTCTTGCCCGAGTCCTTGCCGGCCGCGTTGTTGTCCTTCTGCGTCTTGTTCGCGTTCTTGAGGTTGTTGTCGGCCTTCTTGTTCGAGTCCTCGCCGCTGCCGTCGTCCTTGGCGCCGGAGGTCGCGGCCTCCGCCTCGCTCGTCGTCTGGGAGCTGCCGGTCGCCGTGAACCCGATCGCCCCGGTGGCGTGCAGACTGCGCGCGGTGTGGGCGTCGACGGTGTGGTTCACGATCGCGAGAGCCAGCGACAGGCCGATGCCGGCGGTGCTGCCGACGGTGGTGTCGCCCTTCGCCGTGGTGGTGACAGCACCCGTGAAGGTCGCGGAGGCGGTGATGGCACCCGTGGCGGTGACCAGGGGGCCGGCGCCGAAAGCGGCGACAGACGATTCGTTCGCGATCGATACCGCAACGGAGGGCGTGATGGTGACTTTGCCACCCTGGCCACCCGCATCGGTCTCGTTCGTCAGCGCATCGGTGTTGGAGGACGTGAGAGTGATGTTGCGGGCTCCGGTCACCGGAGGGCCGTTGGCCGGGGTCCCGGTGAGGTCGAATCCGGTGAAGACGTCGTTGTTGACGAGGTTGAGCGCGACCGAGGCGCCGATGCCGAGGGTCGCGCCGCCCGACTGGTTCGCGGTGGCGGCGGTCTTGCTGCTGCCGTTGGACGTCGCCGTCATGGCGAGGTCGCCGGTGCCGGTGATGATGACACCGCCGCCGCCCAGCGGGTTGGCGTGCACCTGCGCGGTCGTCGTCGCGTTCTCGAGGTTCATGGCGAACGATCCCGCGAGTCCCAGCGTGCCGTCGGAGCTCGAGGCGCCCGAGGTGGCCTCCGCGTCGATCGTGTGCGTCCCGTCCGGGACCGTGTTCATGATGGCGGACAGTGTCACGCCGGTGGCCGCCGTGACGGTGCTGCCGACTCCGACGGATGCGTCGTTCGTGATGTCGACGAGGTTGATGGCGACCGCCGCGCCGATCGTCAGCGACGAGCCCGTGCTCGCGGTGCCGTTCGCGATCGACTTCGCGTGCGTCGTGTTCGTCGTCGCGAGCGTCACTGTGCCGCCGGTCGACGTGATGCTCCGGCCGTCCGCCAGCCGTGCCGTGGACGACGAGTCGATCAGGTTGAACGCGACGGCCGCGGCGACGGTGATCTTCGAGCCGCCGCCGTCGCCGGTGGATGCCGACGGCGTCGAGGTCTTCGTGCCCTTGCCGCCCTTGGCGGTCGACGAGCCGTTCGCGAACGACGCCTGCTTGTCGCCCTTGTCGTTCACCGACGAGGTGTCGCCGCTCGGGTCGGAGCCCGACTTCTCGCCCTTGGCGCCCTTGGCGCTGGCCGTCGCCTCGGTGTCGCTGTCGCTCGAGCCGTGGGCCGCGAACGACACGTTCCCGCTGTTCGCTGTGAGGGTGCGACCGGTCGAAGAGTCGGCCTCGTGGTCGGCGAGCGTGATCGCCACGGCCGCGCCGATGGCGAGGTTGCCGCCATCCGTCGCACCCGTCGCCTTGGTCGTCGCCTTGGCGGTCTGATCGGCCTGCGCGTCGATCTTGCCGGCGGTGGTGAGTGCGGAGCCGGCCGCGAAGCCCGCGGAAGTCGTGACGTTGTCGACGCCGAGGGCGACCACAGCGGTGAAGACGAGGCTGCTGCCGCCGGAGGCGCCGCTCGTGGCCTCGGTGTCGCTGACGCTGTTGGTCTTGGAGCGGATCGTGAGGGCGTTCACCCCGGTCAGCATGCCGCTCGTCGTGAGACCCGCGTTGGTCGTGTCGTTGACGATGTCGATCGCGACCGAGGCGCCGATGCCGACCGAGTTGCCGGTGCCGTCCTTCTTCGAGGTCGCGGTGGCGGTGTCCTTGACGTCCGAGCCGCCCGTGAGGGTGAGGGCCGCGTTCGCGGTGGAGTTCCCGCGGACCTCGGCGAGCGTCTTCAGCACGACGACGTTCACGGCGACGGAGCCGGCGACGCTCACCGAGTCCCCGCTGCTGCCGGCGGCGCCCGAGACGGCGGTCGCGGTGTACGCCGACTGCCCGCTGCTCGTGGGCTGCACGGCCTCGATCGTGAGGGTCGTGGCGTTGAGGGTCGCGCCGGTGCCGAGGTAGGCCTCAGTGGTGAAGACCCCGACGTCGACGGCGACGCCGACGCCGACGGCGCCCGCACCTCCCGAGCCGTCCGCGTTGCCGCCGGTTGCGCTGGCGGCGTCGGTGTTCACGGCGCCCGCGTGGATCTTCTGGGTGCCGCCCGTGGTGGTGATCGTGACGGTGCCGGATGCCGGGGCGATGTACGCGTGGGTGCCGCCGGTGAGGACGACCACGGCGAGTGCGGCGGTGAGGTCGACGTTCCCGTCGGCGGTCTTGGAATTGCCGTTCGCGCGGCTCGGGTCGTTCGCCGTCTTGTCGTTCTGCGTCGAGCCCTTGGCGCTGGTGTTGGCGGTGGACGCCGCCCCCAGGGTGCTGTCCGCGTTGACGGCGAGGTCCTTCGCGGTGATCGCGGTCGCGGAGTGGGAGTCGATGAACGACTCGGTGTCCTGGTTCACGTAGATGACGGCGATGCCGGCTCCGGCGGTCGCGGCGCTCGCATCCGCCGTCGCGTTGACCGTGACGTCGTTGACCGCGGCGAGGGTCGCATCTCCCGTCGCCCCGAGGCTCGCGGTGTCGGTGAGCTTCGTGATCGACGTGCTGAAGACGGTGACAGTGGCGACCGCGGCATCCTTCTGCGCGTTGCCGTCGGCCCCGTTGCCGCTCTCGTCCTTGCTCGCGTCGGCTCCCGGGTTCGCCGTGCCGGTGAGACTCGACGTCGACGTGAACGTCATCCCGTTGCCCGTGACCCGAGCGGCTCCGCCGATCGTGATCGTCGCGGAGTCGTCGAAGACGATGTTGTCGGTGTACTTCTCGTTCGCGGTGAACGTCGGAACCGTGGCGCTGGCCGTGATGGCGATGGCGCCGGTGCCGGTGTCGATCGAGCCGTCGGTGATCGAGACGGCCGCGTGGTCGTGCACGATGATCCCGTAGAACGAGTCCGGAGTGACGTTCGACGTCGCGGCGATCGTGAGGCTCGCGGCGTGCACGGTGGCGTTCGTCAGGGTCACGGCGGTGTCGGCGCAGTGAGTGGCGATGGTGCCGTTGCCGAGGCATCCGATGACGTTCTTCACTCCCCCGGTGACCGTCTGCGATGCCGTCAGCGACACGTCGCCGGCGGTGAGATCGGCACCGCTGTCGAGGAAGATCTGGCGGAACGCGACCGTGAGGGCCGCGGCGGCCATGTCGACCTGACCGGCGATGTGCAGGATGTCGTTGCCCGTGCCCTGGATCGTCAGCGACGTGGACGGGTCGGCGAAGCTCGTCGTCTCCATGTTGTCGCAGGCCAGTTGCAGCTGCCCGCTCGACGGCGAGTTCAGCGTGCAGGTGTCGTCGGCACTGCCGAAGTCGAAGAGCGCAGCCGCAGCCGTTCCGGAGTTCGTCATCGGCGCGATCTCCGCGTACTGGACGGTCGTGCGGTCGAGGATGATCGTGCCGGAGTGGTGATCGATCGGCACGGACCTCATTCCCGACGTCGTGCCGGCGAAGTCGAGCGAGTTGTAGCCGGTGCCGCCGTCGAAGCGGATCGCCACCGCCGGGTCCACCAGACCGCGGTCGACGATCAGCGTGTCGTCGTGGCCGCCGAGGACGTCGATCTCGCTGACCGACGCCAGCGCGACGGCCTGCGTGCCGGCGACGGTCGTGAACGTCACCGTGCCGTCGGCGTGGAACGCGAGGGTGCCGGTGCCGGTGGCCAGCTGGAGCACCCACGGCGACGGGCCTGCGGCGGGCGCCGCCGGTGCGCTCGTCGCGGATGTGTCCGTCGTCGGAGCAGGAACCGTGGGCGCGGTCGGAGCCGTCGGGTCCGTCGGCGCCGTGGTCGGCGCGGGAGCGGACGACGTCGATGCTGTCGGGTCCGTGGTGGTCGTGGGCGCCGGCGCGGTCGGGTCGGTGGGAGCCGTCGTCGGCGCGGGCGCCGTCGGGTCGGTCGTCGCCGTCGGCGCAGGTGCCGTCGTCGGGGCGGGCGCCGTCGGGTCCGTGGACGTCGCGGCAGCGGTCGCTGTGACCGGCGCGGGAGCAGGAGCCGGAGCGGGTGCCGGCTTCGGCAGCAGCGAGCCGTCGACCGGGTAGCTCTGGCCGGCCGAGAGCGTCGGGGTCATCACGGTGCCGGCGGTGTGCGTCAGGCCGAGCACGTGGCCGAGCTCGTGACGGACCACCGTCAGCAGACTCATGTGCGCCGAAGGATCGGACGGGAACGAGACGTCCCAGCCCCAGCCTGCCGCGGTGCCGTCGATGACGACGGCACCGGAGTCCTCGCTGCCGAGCCATCCGGTGCCGAGGCTTCCGACCGACGCGCTGAAGCCGGCGAAGCTCGCGCCGGGGTCGACGGCGAGCCACTCGGACTTCGCCTGGGCGACCGCGGCGTCGAGCTGGGCCTGCGTGAGGGCGGCGGATGCGTCCACCGGCGTTGCGGGCGACGAGGCGGCCATCAGCGGGGACGGCGTCGGATCCGGCGTGCCGGTCGAACCGGTGCCGGTCGACCCCGTGTCGGTGGTCCCCGTCGATCCCGTGGAGCCCGTCGATCCCGTGGAGCCGGTCGATCCCGTCGAGCCGGTCGATCCTGTGGAGCCCTCCGATCCGGTGGCGCCGGTGGACCCCGTGGACCCCGTCGAGCCGCCGGAGCCCGTCGAGCCGGAGCCCGACGAACCGCTTCCCGTGTGGGAGCCGGTCCCCGACGTGCACGTGACGGAGTTCCCGTCCGCAGACCGGGTGCAGTTCATCTGCGACGTCGTCGTCGTCGGCGATGTCGTGGGGGTGGTGATCGGGGCCGCGTGCGTCGGGGGCGGAGCGAGCACGAAGGTGCTCTTGGTCGACGACCGCGACGCCTGCCGGGAGTTCACGCCGCGGCGGGACGCGTTGGCGTGGGCCTGCCGCACCGCGGCGTCGTAGGTGGCCTTCGCGGCGAGGTACTGCTTGTACGCGGCCTCGTAGGCCGCGCGGTGGGCGATGGCCTGCGAGACGGCGATCGACGCATCGACGTACTGGACGAACTGCTGGTCCTGGACGGCGAGCGTCGCCGCCGCGGGGGTCGAGGTGGATGCGGGGTGCACCGCGTCGGGCTCAGCCGCCTGCGCCGTCGTCGGAAGCGACAGGGCGAACGCGGTGACGAGCGCAGCGAAGAACGAAGTCGCACGCACGACCAGGCCGTGGGCCCGTGGGCGCCGTGACCTGTTCGCAGCGCGCAACGCCGCTCCAGCCGACTTCGTGTGCACCAAGGCCTCCCCTAGCCCAGTACCACCGGTGTGATCCGCGCCCTGCACGCGGATACAGATGGCAGGTCTACGCCCCTGAAGAACTCCCCGTCAAGACTTCTGATACAGAAACTCCGCAACAGTCCGTGCCACGCTCCGCCCCGGAATTCCGGGGATCGACGGCTACATGCCGATTGTGGAATGCATGTCGCTCCAGCTCCGTGCGGCCGTGGCGGCCGGATTTCCGCGGGCGGGAGGGCGCGGCTCTGAATGGATTCGCACAGGGCGCCCACCGAGCACGCATAGCCGCGCCCGAGAAATGCCATGTCGGAGGCCGCCTGCGCGCGTCGCAGTCGATCGGCGGCCGGCTCAGCCGGAGACGAAGGCGGCGTACCGTTCCAGCGCCGCCGCGATCTCCGCGTCGGTCGCCGCGCCGGGAGCGAGCAGCTCGGGGACGGGGTCGTCGCGGTGTCGGCCCACGGCGAGAGAGTGCGTCCACACGCCGACGATCTCACCGCGCGACACGAGGATCGGCCGGACCATTCCGTTCGATCCCGGCCCGACGGGCGCGAGGAACTCCGGCGCGCAGGGCACCGTGCGGTCGGCATAGGAGATGAAGTACTCCTCGAACGGCGGCAGCGCGAACACATCGATGCCGCGCGAACGCCGCGGACGCGGCGTCGACACCCACGCGACGGCGCCCCCGGGCACCTCGACGGTGTCGAGACCCGATGCGGCACCGGCGGCCGCGGCCGCCTGCCGGGCGACGGTGATCGGCAGGCCCGACCACCACGCGAAGTCCTCGGCACCGGCCGGCCCGTGGCCGTCGACGTAGCGGCGGAAGAGCTCGGCCAGCGGGTCGGCGGGGGTGGCCGCATCCGTCACCCACTCGTCGGCGAGGACGAACCGCTGCTCGCGCGCGATGCCCGTGGCGCGCTCGACGACGGGTCCCTGGCAGATCAGCCCGCGCACCGCGAGCGCGTACAGGATGTGGATGCCGCGCTGCGCGGTCGGGTCGATCGCCGCCTGCCGATCGAGCTCGGCGAACAGCTCGGGCCGGCTCGCCTGCCCGCCTCCCGCCAGCACGGAGAGCACGACGCGCTCCGCGCGCAGCATGGTCTCGGTGTCGAGTCCCAGCTGGCGATGACGGGATGCCGCCTGCTTGAGCTGCCTCTCGCCCGTCACCTGCAGCACCCAGGCCAGATCGCGTGCCGGGATGGTGTGGAGGGTACCGCGCATGGTCCACGCCCGAACGATGGCCCCCGAATCGAAGGCGGCGTCGACGTCGCGCATCGTCGGCTCGCCCTTCGTCCGGGTCGCGAGCGCCCAGCGGCCGCCCCAGAACTCCTGGCTCTGCACGGCGAGCATGTGGGTCGCCGCATCCAGGATCGTCGCCGCGGGGGCGCTCAGGCGCTGCGAGCGCAGGCGTTCGGATCGGAGGGTCGCGAGGTCCACCCGGCAATGATGCCAGCCGCCTCCGACAGCGACGGCGGCTCAGAAGCCGAGGAAGTCGAACGTCGCAGCGCGGAACTCGGGCGTGTGGAGGGCGCTCAGGTGATCGCCCGGCACACGGAGGACGCGCGCATCCGGGAGCACCGCGGCGAGCTCGTCGATCCCTCGCACGACCGGGTCGTCCACCCCGGCGAGCAGCAGCACCGGCACTCCCGGCGGATCGGCGCGCGGGTCGAACGGCTCGGCCGCGATGCCCTGCACGAGGTCGAGGACGGCCGCAGGGTCGAGGCCCGGGAGTCGCGCCATGCGCGCGACGGCGTGTGTGAGAGGGTCCGCCGGCTCCGGACCGCCGGCGATCGCCGTGCGGGCCGCATCCAGATCCACCCGCCGCAGCAGGTCGACGGGCTCGAGGCCGCCGAGGACGGCGCGATGCACCACGCCGCGCGCTGCCAGCGCCCAGGCGAGCCGCGCGCCGAGCGAGTATCCGACGACGTCGACGGTGCCGCCCGCGTCCTCGACGACGCCGGCGAGGAGGTCGACGATGTCCGCCGCCGCCAGCGGGCGATTCGGTCGCTCCGACCGGCCGTGCGCGGGGAGGTCGACCACGAGCACGTCCCGGCCCGCCTCCGAGAGGGGCGCCGCCCACTCGGCATCGGGCCAGTCGACACGCCCCCGAGAGGCGAGCCCGTGCACGAGGAGGACCGGCGGCCCGGATGCGGGTGCCGCTGCCGCGACGCGATGGACGTGCATCATCCCCCGATCATCCCCTTTCGCGCTCCTCGCGGACCGGCTCCGGCACCCGACCCTCAGCGCACGGCGATGTCGATCGTGAGGCCGATGGCGGCAAGCCCCAGCGCCAGGACCGACAGCGTCATGAGCAGCGGGAGCCTACCGCTCGAGACCAGCTCGGCGACGTCGGTGAGTCGACGGTGCGCCTGCCGGTACCTCAGCGTGCACAGCACCCACGCGACGAGCGCCAGCACCAGCCCGAACACGCCGACGAGCATGGCCCAGGGCCCGAGGAGCACGATGAGATACCGGATGGCGGCGGCGTTGCCGACCGCGAGCGCAAGGCAGGTGCGACGCCACGCGAGCAGCGTCCGCTCGAGCTGGAGCCCGGGATCGAAGGGGCGGTTGATCGGTGTGCCGGTCATCGCGCCGTCACAGGAACATGCCCACCACGACGAGGAGCACGGCGAGCACGAGACCTGCGACGAGCACCGTCCCGATCGCGAGGCCCGGCAGGGCCTGGGCGAGCCTGAGCGCCCGCTCCGTGCGGCTCCAACTCAGCCACGCGTATGCGGCGGCGATCAGGCCGAGCAGAATGAAGAGGATCGCCGCGATGAACCGCAGGGGCGGATGGATGGGCGCCGCCAGCGCCTCGATCGCGACGCCGACCGCGACGAGCGCGAGCGACGTGCGGATCCACGCGAGGAACGTGCGCTCGTTGGCCAGGCTGAATCGCGGATCCGGCTCGTCGCCGACGCCGTAGACGGACTTCGGAAACCGCGAGTCGGACATGTGCTCCACCCTACTGCGGGCCGATCGAGGATCGTATATTATCAACGCCGCCCGCCCCGACTGACAGGATGAAGAGCATGGCCCGCATCCTCACCGCCCGCGCCGTCCTCCTCGACATGGACGGCACACTCGTCGACTCCACCGCCGTCGTCGAACGGCTCTGGCTGGACTGGGCGGCCTCGCACGGCGTCGACGACGGCGCGGTGCTCGATGTCATCCACGGTCGCCAGGGACACGAGAGCATGGCGATTCTGCTGCCCGACCGCGATCCGTCGATCAACGCGGCCGAGAACGCAGAGCTCCTGAAGCTCGAGGCCGAGCAGACCGACGGCGTCGTCGCGATTGCGGGTGCGGCTGAGCTCTTGGAGGCCCTGGGCGACACCCCGCACGCGCTCGTCACGTCCGCGGACGTGCCGCTTGCGACGGCCCGCATGGGCGCCGCGGGCTTCGAGATGCCGATCGTGCGCATCACGGCGGAGGATGTCTTGCGCAGCAAGCCCGATCCAGAGGGCTTCCTGCGGGCGGCCGAGCTGCTGGGCGTGGAGCCTGCCGACTGCGTCGTGTTCGAGGACTCCGAGACGGGCATCGCCGCGGCGCTCGCCGCAGGTATGACCGTGATCGGCGTCGGCGAGCGCGCGCAGGGTCAGGGGGCGGCGCACGTCGTGGCCGACCTGACCGCCGTGCACGTCCGGGCCCTCCGCCACGGCGTCGAGCTCGACCTCGACTGACACCGGCCCCGGGCCGAGTGCGCGTCACCCGCTAGACTGACGGCGTCCGGCCGAGTCCACGGGGTCTCAAGAGACCCAGGCCGGTGCTCGCAAAAGGAGCACGCAGCGCCAGAGGCGCGAGATACATACGGATCTTCCCCGTCCCTGTCTCGAAAGGCTTCGCCATGCCCACCGTCTCCGCCCACGTCGCCGTCACGCTCGCCCGCCACATCGACAACGTCTTCGGCGTGATGGGCAACGGCAACGCGTACTTCCTCGATGCGCTCGAGCGCGAGACGCCCGCCCGCTACACCGCGGTGCGCCACGAGGCGGGCGCCGTGGTCGCGGCCGACGCGTTCTTCCGCGCGTCGAACCGTATCGCCGCCGCGACCGCCACGTACGGCGCGGGCTTCACCAACACCCTGACGGCCCTGGCCGAGGCCGTGCAGGCGCACGTGCCGCTCGTGCTCGTCGTCGGCGACGAGCCCACCTCAGGCCCGCGGCCGTGGGACGTCGACCAGATCGCGATGGCGTCGGCCGTCGGTGCGCGCACCTACACGGTCGGGCGGGCGGATGCCGCGGCCACCACCGTCATCGCGATCGAGCATGCGCTCACCTACCGGGTGCCGACGGTGCTCGCGATCCCCTACGACGTCGCGCGTCTGGACGCCGGCTCCGTGCCCGTGGCGCCCGAGCCTCGCGTGCCCGCTCCCCTGACGCCGGCGGGCGCGTTCGCGGCGGCATCCATCACATCCCTCGCGCGTGACCTCGCCGGGGCGACGCGGCCGTTCCTCCTCGCGGGGCGCGGCGCATGGCTTTCCGACGCCCGTGAGGCCCTCGGCGCGCTCGCGGATGCGACGGGCGCGATCACCGCATCCACGGCGCTCGGCCGCGGTGTCTTCCCGGCGGCCGAGTTCGACCTCGGGGTGACGGGCGGCTTCGGCGCGGACGGCGCGATGGCGCTCGTGCGCGAGGCCGACGTGGCCGTCGTGTTCGGCGCATCCCTCAATCAGTTCACGATGCGCTTCGGCGACCTGTTCGCCCCGGGCACACGCGTCGTGCAGGTCGACGTCGCGCCGACCGCGACGCATCCCCACGTCGGCGGATTCGTCCGCGGAGACGCCGCGGTCGTCGCCTCTGCCCTCGTGGCGGAGCTCGACCTCCTCGGCGCGACGCCGAGCGGCTGGCGGGAGTCGGTCGACCTCGCGCCCCTCCGCGAGCGCGAGCCGGGCGACGGCCTGGCGCCCGATGGGCGCCTCGACCCGCGGTCGGTCGCGAAGCGCCTCGGCGAGCTGCTGCCGGAGGACCGCGTCGTGGTGTCCGACGGGGGCCACTTCATCGGCTGGGCCAACATGTACTGGCCCGTTGCATCCCCCGATCGCATGATCATGGTCGGCACCGCCTATCAGTCGATCGGCCTCGGCTGGCCGTCGGTGCCCGGCGCCGCACTCGCCCAGCCGGACGCGACCGTCGTGCTCACGACGGGCGACGGCGGCGGGCTCATGGCGCTCGCCGACCTCGAATCCGCGGTGCGCGTGGCTGCCGGTCGAGGCATCGCCGTCGTCTGGAACGACGCCGCCTACAGCGCCGAGGTCAACCTCTACGGCCTGAAGGGCCTCGCCGAGGATCCGATGCGCATCCCGGAGGTCGACTTCGCCGGCCTCGCCGCCGCCGTCGGCGCCGAGGGCGTTGTCGTGCGCGAGCTCTCCGACCTCGACCGACTGGCATCCTGGGCGGCGACTCCCGCCGACGAGCGCCCCTACCTGCTACTTGACTGCCGGATCTCGGGCGAGGTGATCGCGCCCTACCAGCAGGAGATCATCCGCGTGAACTCCTGATCGGGCCCGAGACCGTCAGCTCGCCAGCGTGACCTCGCGGCGGGCGGGCCGCACGACCGGATGCGTGCCGGCCATCTTCTCCAGCACGCGGATCACCTGGCAGGAGTACCCGAACTCGTTGTCGTACCAGACGTAGAGGATGAGGGTGTCCTCGTCGGCGATCGTCGCGAGGCCGTCGACGATGCCCGCTCGGTGCGAGCCGACGAAGTCGGTCGAGACGACCTCGGGCGACTCCACGTAGTCGATCTGCTGGCGCAGCCGCGAGTGCAGGGAGATCCGGCGCAGGTAGTCGTTGACCTGGTCCTTGGTCGCGGGGCGGGCGATCGTCAGGTGCAACACCGCGAGCGACACGTCCGGGGTGGGCACGCGGATGGAGCTGCCGGTCAGCTTGCCCTCGAGCTGCGGCAGCGCCTTGGCCACGGCCTTCGCGGCACCCGTCTCGGTGATGACCATGTTCAGCACGGCGGAGCGGCCGCGGCGGTCGCCCTTGTGGAAGTTGTCGATCAGGTTCTGGTCGTTCGTGAACGAGTGGACCGTCTCGACGTGGCCCTTCACGACGCCGTAGGCCTCGTCGATCGCGGCGAGCACGGGCGTGATCGCGTTGGTCGTGCAGGATGCGGCGGACAGGATGCGGTCCTCCGGCGCGATCGTGTCGTCGTTGATGCCGTGCACGATGTTCTTCAGCGGACTCTTGCCCGGCGCGGTGAGCAGCACGCGGGCGACGCCGGCGGAGCGGAGGTGCTGCGAAAGGCCCTCCTCATCGCGCCACCGGCCGGTGTTGTCGACGACGACGGCGTCGCAGATGCCGTAGGCGGTGTAGTCGATGGATGCCGGGTCGTCGGCGTAGATCACCTGGACACGCGTCCCGTTGGCGATGATCTGCTGCGCGTCCTCGTCGATCGACACCGTGCCGTGGAAGCGGCCGTGCACCGAGTCCCGCAGCAGCAGGCTGGCGCGCTTCTGCAGGTCGTTCTGCCCGCCCTTGCGGACGACGATGGCCCGCAGTCGCAGGCCGCTGCCGCCCCCGGCATGGGAGATCAGGATGCGGGCGAGCAGGCGCCCGATGCGGCCGAAGCCGTAGAGGACGACGTCGGCGCCGGCCGCGGCATCCTCGTCGTCGCTGCCGGGCAGGATGTCCTCGAGCTGCGCGGACAGGACATCCATCGCCGCGTCGTCGCTCGCGCGCACCTCGGCGCAGAGCCGGCCGACGTCGATCGAGGCGGCGCCGGGTGCGAGATCTTCGAGCGCGGCGAGGACGGCGAGCGTCTCGGCCGGATCGAGCTCATCGTGGCCGAGCTGGCTCACGCGCTCGTGCACCTCGAGCAGGCCGATGGCCGAGAGGTTGATGATCCGGTGGCCGTGCAGCGAGGTCACCACGCCCCGGTTGCGGTACAGCCGCCCGATGATGGGGATCATCCGCTCGGCGAGCTCCTCTCGCGCCGCCCAGTCATCGGTGTGCTGTCGATCGACCACGTCGTCCCTTTCGTGCGGGTGTGCAGATTCGTGGAGGGGATGCGGTGCTCCCTGCGTGTTCGCGGGCACCGAGGGTCCAGGGTACCCGGCCCTATCGGTAGACCAGTCGAGTTTCCGTCCGGGGCTGCGTCAAGAATCAGCCTTCTTGACAGACTCGTAGAACCGTCCTCCGCCGGGATGCTTCGGAGTGTCTTCCGCGGGAGGATGCGCCGGGCTGTCGACCGCGCGAGGCTGTGGCGATGACACCTTTCCGATTCGGCGCCGTGGTCGCCGTTCGCGGTCCCGGGCGCCTGTGGCGCGACACGGCCTCCCGCCTGGAGGCCGACGGGTACTCCGCGCTGCTGACGCCCGACACGCTCTGGACGCCGTCGCCCTTCCCCACTCTCGCCGCTGCGGCGACCGCGACGACGACGCTGCATGTCGGCACGTGGGTGCTCGCCGCTCCCCTGCGCTCCGCCGCGGCGACGGTGCGCGAGACCCGCACGCTGGCGGAGCTGGCGGAGGGCCGCGTCGAGCTCGGGATCGGCGCGGGCCGGCCGGGTGGAGAGAGGGATGCCGAGGCCCTCGGCGTGCCGTGGGGAACGCCCGGGCAGCGGGTCGACCATGTGGAGGCGACCGTCGCCGCGCTCCGGGGCGCGCTCGGCGACAGCCTGCACCTCACGATGGCCGCCCCGGGCGACCGGATGATGCGGATCGCCGGCCGGCACGCGCAGACCCTCGCGCTCCCCCTCGCGCCGTCCGCGGATGCCGCCGCCGTCGCCGAGGTGGTGGCCCGGGTGCGCGCGGCGACCCCGGCCGACCGGCCGCCGCTCGAGCTGGCGCTTCAGGTCGTGGGCGTCGGCGACGACGTGCCCGAGTGGATGCGTCGCAACGCCGGGCTCACACCCGAGTCGCTGCGCGAGTCCGGAGCCGTCGGCCTGCTGTCCGGCGACTCCGCCCGGGATGCGGCTGCCCTGTCCGCGCTGCGCGCGGCGACCGGCGTCTCGTTCATCACCGTCCCGGACGAGTTCTCCGAGCGCCTGGCGCCTCTGGTCACGGCCCTCTCGGGCACCTGAGACTACTCCCCGGTGAACTCGGGCTTGCGCTTCTCCTGGAACGACGCGAACCCCTCGACGTAGTCGTGGGTGTGACGCAGCGCCTCCTGCTCGTGCGTCTCGGCGTGCACGGCATCCCACAGCCGCGCATCGCGCAGCCTGGCGATCACACGCTTCGAGGCGAGGAACGCCTGGGTCGGACCTGCCGCCGCGCGCCGCGCGCGCTCGCGGGTGAACTCCACGAGCTCGTCCGCGGGCATCGACCGGGAGAACAGGCCCGCAGTCACGGCATCCCTCCCCGAGATCAGCTCACCCGTGTAGATGAGGTCGAACGCGCGATGCGCGCCGAGCCGCTCGAACAGCAGGGAGTGCCCGCCCGAGTCGAGGAGCGCGCCGAGGTTCGCGAACGGCGAGCCGACCTTGGCGTCGTCGGTGACGTAGACGACGTCGGCAGCGATCGCGAGCCCGAGCCCGACGCCCAGGCACGCGCCCTGCACGGCCGCGAAGGTCGGCGCGGGGAACCCGGAGATGCGTCGCATCAGGGCCTCGGTCGCGCCGAGGTAGCCGGGCACGTCATCCGTCGCAGGGTCGACGCCCCCGATGTCGCGCCCGGCGCAGAAGGCCCGGCCCTCGCCCCGCAGCACGACCGCGCGGGCGCCGGTCGCCTCGCGGAACGCGGCATCC
Source organism: Microbacterium sp. sgz311019 (assembly GCF_056135325.1). Lineage (NCBI taxonomy): Bacteria > Bacillati > Actinomycetota > Actinomycetes > Micrococcales > Microbacteriaceae > Microbacterium > Microbacterium sp. sgz311019. The sequence goes on from NZ_JBWAXO010000003.1 coordinate 245,274, forward strand.
AGCTCGCCGATGCCGGCGAGGTCGAGCGCATTCAGCTTCTCGGGGGCGTTCAGGACGATCTCGGCGACATCGCCGTCTCGCGTGAGCTCGATCATGTGTCGTAGTCCACTTCCACTTCGGGTGTCATCGGCACGGACTGGCAGGTGAGCACGAACCCGTTCGCGATCTCGTCGGGCTCGAGCGCGTAGTTCTCCTCCATGTCGACCTCGCCGCGCACGAGCTTCGCGCGGCATGTGCCGCACACCCCGCCCGCGCACGCGAAGGGCACGTCGCCGCGCACGCGCAGCGCGGCGTTGAGCACGGTCTCGCGCGAGTGCACCGGTGAGGTGACGGTGCTCGTGATGCCGTCGAGGCGGAACGCGATGCGATGCACCCCATCGGGGGCGGCGACGGGCACGTGCGCCCCGTGCTGGCCGGAGGGCCGCTCGGGACGGTCGGTCGTGAACAGCTCGTACCGCACCGCGTGCGGGTCGACCCCGAGCGAGGCGAGCAGGTCGCGGCACGTCTGCACGAGCTCGAACGGCCCGCACAGGAACCATTCGTCGACTCCCTCGATGCCGATGACGTCCTCGAAGATGCGGCGGAGGCGGTCGGCATCCAATCGTCCCGACATGAGGTCGGCGCTGCGGCGCTCCCGCGTCAGCACGTGATGGATGCCGAGCCTGGCGGTCCAGCGGTCCTTGAGGTCGGCCAGCTCGTCGACGAACATCGCATCCATCGCCGTCCGGTTGGAGTAGACGAGGTCGAACGTGTCGGCGGGCCGCTCACGGAGGGTGTGCGCGATGACGGCCATCATCGGCGTGATCCCGCTGCCGGCTGCGACCCCGACGAAGCGGGCGGGGCGATCGGTCCGGACGTGCGGGGTGAACCTGCCCTCCGGGCTCATCACGTCGAGGGTCATGCCGGGCGCGAGCTCGCTCAGCGCCCAGCTCGAGAAGACGCCGCCGAGCTCGCGCTTGATGGCGACCTTGAGAACCCCGGGCTGTCCCTTCTCAGGCATCGCCGGCTGGGGCGCCTGGCAGATGGAGTAGCTGCGCCGCAGCTGGTCGCCCTCGAGCGTCGTCCGCAGGGCCACGTACTGTCCGGGCGCGTAGGAGTAGGCATCCGCGAGCTCCGGCGGCACCGCGAAGGCGACCTCGATCGCGTCTTCGGTGAGGGGCCGCACCGCCGCCACCTCGAGCGTGTGGAAGGTGGCGCGGCGCCTCGTCGCCGTGTCGCCCGGCAGGCTCAATGCAGCTCCTTGAACCGGTCGAACGGCTCGTGGCACCGCTCGCACACCCACAGGGCCTTGCACGCGGTGGATCCGAAGTGCGACAGCTCGCGCGTGTGCAGCGACCCGCACCGCGGGCACCGGATGCCGAGGCCCAGGGATACCCGCGTGCCGGCGCGCGAACCCGCTCCCGGTGCCGGCGGCGCGATGCCGGCGTCGGCGAGGGCCCGCCGACCGGTGTCGGTGATCCAGTCCGTCGTCCACGCGGGGCTCAGCACGACGTCGACGCGTCCGGGCACGCCCGCCGCATCGAGGGTCCGCACGATGTCGTCGCGGATCGCGTCCACCGCGGGGCATCCCGAGTAGGTGGGCGTGATCTCGACGACGAACCCGCTGTCGTCTTCCCGGATGTCCCGCAGGATGCCGAGGTCGGCGATCGACACCATCGGCAGTTCGGGATCGGGGATCGTGGAGACCAGCTCTCGGACGTTCACCAGATCGCTCCCGGGTGCCTGCGGGCGAGCACCTGCATCTCGGGGAGGAGGTGCCCCAGGTGCGGAGAATGGATGCCGAACCGCCCCCGCGCGCGGGCTGCCGGCACGGTCGGAACCTCGAGCGTGGCCTCCGCGATCACCGGCAGCACGACCGCGTCGAACGCCGCGCGCAGCGTCGCGGGGTCGACGGCGACGCCGGCCGGCGCCGCATCCGCCGCCGGATCGTCGGAGAAGAGCTCGTCGACGTACGGCCACATCGCGACGAGCCCGGCCTGCATCCGTCGGTGCGACTCGTCCGTGCCGTCACCCAGGCGGATGGTCCACTGCACAGCGTGGTCCAGGTGGTAGGCGACCTCCTTCGCCGCCTTCGCGGCGATGGCGGCCAGCGTCGGGTCGGCGGATGCCTGCAGCCGGTCGTACAGCGCGACAAGATACGCCGACACGAGCAGCTGCCGGGCGATCGTCTGCGCGAAGTCGCCGTTCGGCTGCTCGAAGAGCCACCTCGACCGGAACTCCTGCTCGTCGCGGAAGTAGGCGAGGTCGTCCTCGCTCTTGCCCCACGCCGATCCGGCGTAGGTGAGGAAGCCGCGCGCGTGGCCGAGCAGGTCGAGGCCGATGTTGCCGAGGGCGACGTCCTCCTCGAGCTCGGGGGCGTGGGCGATCCACTCGCCGAGCCGCTGCGCGAGGATGAGCGCGTCGTCGCCGAGGCCCAGGGCGTAGGCCGCGGTCCTCTCGTCGGCGATCTCGCCGACCGTGGCGGGAGCGGGTGGGCCCACGCGCCCGGAGGCTCCGCGCGGCGCGCCAGCGCCGTGTGGAGGGGGCGTGGGGAATACGGCACGGCTCACAGGTGGGGCACCCCCTCGGACGCCGTGTAGTACGTCGCGTGCCGGTAGTCCTTGCCCGCCGGCGACTCGAAGAACTCGCCGCGCGCGTCGGGATCGGAGGTGGTGATGGCGGATGACGGCACCACCCAGATCGACACGCCCTCGCCGCGTCGGGTGTAGAGGTCGCGGGCGTTGCGGACGGCCATCGTCTCGTCGGGCGCGTGCAGCGAGCCGGCGTGCACGTGGCTGAGGCCCCGCGACGACCGGATGAACACCTCCCACAGAGGCCAGACCTCGGGTTCCTCGGCCGGATCGGTCACCATCACGCCACCTCCGCCATCCGCGTCGCGTGCTTGCGGGCGTATGCCGCGGCGGCGTCGCGCACCCACGCGCCCTCGTCGTGGGCTGCACGACGGGTCGCGACCCGCAGGGCGTTGGCCTGCCCGTTGCCTCGCAGCACTTCCTTGAACTCGTCCCAGTCCAGCTCGCCGTAGTCCCAGTGCCCGGTCTCCTCGTTCCACCTCAGGTCGGGGTCGGGCAGCGTCAGCCCGAGGATCTCGGCCTGCGGCACGATCATGTCGACGAACCGCTGACGCAGGTCGTCGTTCGAGAAGCGCTTGATGTTCCACGCCATCGACTGCGCGGAGTTCGGCGATGCGTCGTCCGGCGGTCCGAACATCATGAGCGCGGGCGCGTACCAGCGGTTCACCGACTCCTGCGCCATCTCCTTCTGCTCCGGTGTGCCGTGCGAGAGCGCGAGCAGGATCTCGAAGCCCTGGCGCTGGTGGAACGACTCCTCCTTGCAGATGCGGATCATGGCCCGGGCGTACGGGCCGTACGACGCGCGGCACAGCGGCACCTGATTGCAGATGGCCGCGCCGTCGACGAGCCAGCCGATCGAGCCCATGTCGGCCCACGTCGGGGTGAGGTAGTTGAAGATCGAGGAGTACTTCGCCGTGCCGTCGATGAGCTGCTGGGTCATCCGGTCGCGCGTGATCCCGAGGGTCTGCGCTGCGGCGTAGAGGTAGAGCCCGTGCCCGGCCTCGTCCTGCACCTTCGCCATGAGGATCGCCTTGCGCTTGAGGCTGGGGGCGCGCGTGATCCAGTTGCCCTCGGGCTGCATCCCGATGATCTCGGAGTGCGCGTGCTGCGAGATCTGCCGGATCAGCGTCTTGCGGTAGGCATCCGGCATCCAGTCGGCGGGCTCGACGCGGGAGTCCGCGGCGATCAGCTCGTCGAACCGCTCCTGCCCTGCGGCGTCGTCCGTCTCGCGAGAGAGCACGGCATCCATCGATCCTCCTCGATCCGGACCTACTTACCGGTCGTTCAGTAATGATAGCCTCTTGTGCCATGTCCAACAACACGGCCGGTCGGCCTCGGAACGAGGCGGGGAATCAGGCGGCGGGCGCCTTCCGCCGCGGCAACGGGCGCACCGACCGACCCCCGTACGACCTCGACGCCGTGCTCGACGTCGCCGTCGCGACCTTCAACGAGCGGGGCTACGAGGCGACGTCGATCAGCGTGCTGGCCGATCGGCTCGGCACGAGCAAGTCCGCGCTGTACTACCACGTCAGCGGCAAGGAGGAGCTGCTCGACCGCGCCCTCTCCCGCGCACTGGACGCGCTCGAGGGCGAGATCGCGGATGCGGAGGCCCTGCCCGGCTCTGCGGCCGAGCGCCTCGAAGCCGCCCTGCGCGGAGCGGTCCGCGCACTCGTCGCCGAGCTCCCCGCCGTCACGCTGCTCCTGCGCGTGCGCGGCAACACGGATGTCGAGCGCGAGGCGCTGCGCCGCCGACGCGCCGTGGATCACCGCCTCTCCGCGCTGGTGGATGCGGCGCACACCGAGGGTTCGCTCCGTGCCGACCTCGACTCGGGGACGACCTCGCGGCTCCTGTTCGGCATGATCAACTCGCTCGTCGAGTGGTACCACCCCGACGGTCCCCTCTCGCCGGAGGCGCTGGAGGACACCCTCGTCTCTGTCGCGATGGACGGCCTGCGGGCATCCTGACCCCTATCGCGCGCGGATACAGGGGTGTATCGTGCCGCCCGTCCGCATCCGATCACTGGGGAGTCGTCATGCACATCTCACGCACCTTCGCTTCACTGGCCGCCGCCGCTGCACTCGTCGCGGGCTCGCTCGTCGCCGCCGGCCCGGCCCTTGCAGCGCCGTCCCCGGTCTCGTATGCCGCTCTGGGCGACTCGTACGCCGCCGGCTTCGGCGGCGGCGGGTACGACAATGCGTGCGGGCACAGCCCGAACGGCTACCCGGAGCGCCTCGTGGGGATCGCCCGGATCCAGCTCACGCAGGACCTGGCATGCATCGGCGCGACCACTGCCGATGTCACGACGACGCAGGTGCCGCGGCTGTCGCCCACGACGCAGCTCGTCACCCTGACCGTCGGAGGCGATGACGTGGGCTTCTACGACATCATGGTGCTCTGCTTCGCCGCCCCGCCGTCGCCGGAGCAGCAGGCCGCGTGCGCGAACGCGATCGCCCAGGGAAATGCCGCGCTCGCCGCCGTCCCGAGCGACGTCGCGGCGACGGTGGCCGCCATCCACACGCGCGCGCCGGGCGCCACGGTCGTCGTCACCGGCTATCCGCTGCTGTTCTCGCTGCCCTCGAAGTACGGTCCCGCCGCAGCGGTGGTCGACCAGGCGATCCCGGTGCTCAACGCCGCCATCCAGGCCGGCGCTACCGCGGCCGGCGCGACCTACGTCGATGTGACCGGGCAGTTCGCCGGGCACGCCATAGGCAACGCCGTGCCGTGGATCAACGACTTCAACGGGTCATTGACGGACCCGAACTTCGACGCGTTCCACCCCAACCCGTCGGGCTACAAGGCGTACGCGAACGCGCTGAAGCCGTTCATGAGCTGAGTCGCCGCCCTCCTCAGCCCGCCTTCGCGACCAGCGTGAGCACGTCGTAGGTCGCGACGATCTCGTCGTCCTGGTTCTGGATCACGGCGTCCCACCGCACCTCGCCGTAGTCCTCGCTCTCGCGCGGGCTGATCTGCTTGGCCGTGAGCGTCACGCGCACCCGGTCGCCCGGCGAGACCGGGGTGAGGAACCGCAGGTTCTCGAGCCCGTAGTTCGCGAGCACGGGACCCGGGGCCGGATCGACGAAGAGGCCCGCCGCGAACGACAGGAGCAGGTAGCCGTGCGCGACGCGCCCCGGGAAGAACGGGTTGGCCGCAGCGGCCTCCTCGTCCATGTGGGCGTAGAAGGTGTCGCCCGTGAACTCGGCGAAATGCTCGATGTCGTCGAGGGTGACCTCGCGCAGGTCCGACGCGAGCTGATCGCCCACGCGCAGCGTCGCGAGAGACTTCCGGAACGGATGGATGCCGGCTTCCGCGGCGGCGCCGCCGCGCCACTGACCGGTGAGCCGGGTCAGCACGTCGGGCGATCCCTGCAGCGCCGTGCGGCGCATGTAGTGCAGCACCGAGCGGATGCCGCCGAGCTCCGTCCCGCCGCCCGCGCGTCCGGGGCCGCCGTGGACGAGGTGCGGCACCGGCGAGCCATGGCCCGTCGAGGTGCGGGCGACGGAGGCGTCGAGCACGAGCACGCGGCCGTGGAACGGCGAGATCCCCGCCACCAGCGCGGCGACCGTGTCGGGATCGGTGGAGCACACCGTGGCGACGAGCGATCCGTCGCCGAGGTTGGCGAGGCGCACGGCGTCCGCGACGTCGGCGTAGCCGATGACGGATGCGACGGGCCCGAACGCCTCGATGGCGTGCACGACGGCAGCGTCGGCATCCGCGAACCGCAGCAGGATGGGCCGCAGGAACGCCCCCGCATCCTCGGGACCCGTCGTGCCGTCGGCGCGCAGGACCTCCGGCGACTCGAGCCCTCCGACGACGATCTCCCCGCCGCCGTCGAGAAGCTCGGCCACCCGGTCGCGAACCTCTCGCCGCTGGTCGAGCGACGCGAGGGGGCCCATCGTCACGCCTTCCGCGCGCGGGTCGCCGAGGACGACCTTGGCCTCGAGCCGGGCACGCACCGCGTCGATCACGGCGTCCACCCGACCGTCCGGCACGATCACGCGACGGATGGCCGTGCACTTCTGACCGGCCTTCGCCGTCATCTCGGTCACGACCGAGGCGACGAAGGCGTCGAAGTCGGCCGAGCCCGGTTCGACATCAGGCCCCAGGATGGCGGCGTTCAGCGAGTCGGCCTCGGTCGTCAGGGTGACTCCGCGCATGGTGACGGCGTCGTCGCGGCGGAGGATGCGAGCGGTGGATGCCGAGCCGGTGAAGCCGACCGCATCCCTCGCATCGAGCAGGTCGAGGAAGCCGTGCGCCTGCCCCACGACGAGCTGGAGCGATCCATCGGGCAGGAGTCCGGAGTCTGCCATGACCCGTACCGCGGCCTCCGTGAGGTAGGCCGTCGGCGTCGCCGGCTTGACGATCGACGGGACGCCGGCGAGGAAGGCCGGAGCGAACTTCTCGAGCATTCCCCACACCGGGAAGTTGAAGGCGTTGACCTGGAATGCGACTCCGGGCAGCCGTGACCACAGATGTTGGCCGCCGAAGCTGCCGTCGCGCGAGAGCGACTCGGGCGCGCCGTCGACGAGCGTCGTGGCGTTCGGCAGCTCGCGCCGCCCCTTCGAGGCGTAGGTGAAGAGCACGCCGATGCCGCCGTCGATGTCGATCATGCTGTCGCGCGCCGTCGCACCGGTGCGCGCGCTGATCTCGTACAGGTCGTCCTTGGCGGCGGTGAGCGCCTGCGCGAGCGACTTGAGGATGAGCGCCCGGCGGTGGAACGGCAGGCCGCCGAGCGACGCCTGCCCGACCGTGCGGGCGTAGTCGACGGCGGCGGCGAGGTCGGGCGCTCCCCCGGCGGTCGCGACGAGCATCCCGGTCGCGGCATCCCTCAGCTCGACCTCGTCCCCGGAGGGCGCGGCGGCCCATGCGCCGGCGATCCAGCTCATGACCGGCGCGGTGGTGGTCGTGCTCATTCCTCACTCCATTCGTAGAATCCGCGGCCCGTCTTGCGACCGAGGCGGCCCTCGGCGACCATCCGGCGCAGCAGGTCGGGCGGGGCGAATCGCTCGCCCAGTTCGCGGTGCAGGTGCTCGGCGATGCCGAGGCGCACGTCCAGTCCCACGAGGTCGGTCAGGCGCAGTGGACCCATGGGATGCCGATACCCGAGCACCATCGCCTCATCGATGTCCGCCGGCGACGCGACGTCCTCCTCGACCATGCGGATCGCCTCGAGCCCGAGCGCGAGTCCCAGCCGCGAGCTCGCGAAACCCGGCGAGTCGCGCACCACGATCGCCGTCTTGCCGAGCGAGGCGACCCACTCGCGCGCCGCGACGACGAGGTCGTGGTGGGTCATCGTGCCCCGCACGATCTCGACGAGCGCGGACGACGGCACCGGGTTGAAGAAGTGCAGGCCGCACAACCGCTCGGGCCGCCGCAGCGCCGCCGCGAGCGCGTCGATCGAGAGCGACGACGTGTTGGACGCCAGCCACGCCTGCGGGCCGACGGCCGCCTCGACCTCGGCGAGCACCGCGCGCTTGAGGTCCGCATCCTCCGGGACGGCCTCGATGACGAGGTCGGCGCCCGCCAGGGCCTGGACGTCGCCCACGAACGTGACGGCCGCGGGATCCCGATCACCGCCCGCCCGGATGGCGTACCGGCCCATCGTGGCCTCGGCCCGCGCGACGGCCGCGGGATCCGCGTCGAGGATCCTCACGTCGGAGCCCGCCACGGCGAACACGTGCGCGATGCCCACGCCCATCCGGCCGGCGCCGACGACGCCGACGACGGAGGGCAGGCTCATGCCCTGCGCCTCTCGAGGAAAGCCGTCATCCGCTCCCGCTTCGCCGGCGACACGAAGCACTCCGCCTGCGCGTCGTCGTCCGCACGGGGATGCGCCTCGAACGGCAGGCCCATGAGCCGCTTGGTGTGGCGGATGGCGAGCGGGTCGTGGGAGGCGATGCGGTCGACGACGGCGTCGGCCGCGGCATCCAGCATCTCCGGCGGATGCACCGCGGAGACGAGACCCGCCGCGAGCGCCTCCTGGGCGTCGATGATCCGGCCGACGAGCAGCATCTCCTTGGCGAGGGGCTCGCCGACGAGGCGGGGCAGGCGCCAGGTCGCTCCGGCGGCGGCGACGATGCCGAGCGACGGCTCCGGATTGCCGAAGCGCGCGCGGTCGCTGGCGATGCGGATGTCGGCGGCGTACGCGAGCTCGGCTCCGCCGCCGAGCGCCCATCCGTCGACGGCGGCGATGACGGGCATCGGCAGGTGTGCGACGCGATCGAAGAGGTGCGAGTTGATGCCCTGCAGGGCGTCGTCGCGGCTGCGCTGCAGGAGCTCGGCGATGTCGGCCCCCGAGGCGAAGACGCCGTCCGAGCCGCACAGGATCAGGATGCGCGGAGTCCGCTCGAGCTCGTCGCACACCGCGTGGAGGGCCTTGACGGTCTCGAGGTCGATGGCGTTTCGCACCTCGGGCCGATGCAGTCGGATGCGGAGACGGTCCGGCCGATCGTCCTCGCGAAGTATGGTCGGCATGGTCGTCATCCTTGACTTACTGAACGTTCGTTCGTCACCATGATGACACAGTTGCTGACCCGATGGAGGGCCGATGGACGACGTCTTCGCCACCGCGCACGCCCGCGACATGATCGCCGCAGACCAGGCGTCGGCGATGCTCGGCATCGAGGTCGCCAGCGCCTCCCCCGGTGCGGCGGTCGTGCGCATGCGCGTCCGGGCCGACATGCTCAACGGCTTCCACGTGATCCACGGCGGCCTCGTGTTCGCGGTCGCCGACACGGCGTTCGCGCTCGCGTGCAACGAGACGGATGCCGTCACCCTGGCCGCCGGCGCCGACATCGTCTTCCTGACCTCGGCCCACGAGGGTGAGGTCCTGACCGCCACCGCGCAGCGGCGCTCGCTGGTCGGCCGATCCGGCGTCTACGACGTGCGCGTCGAGGCCGACGACGGCCGGACCGTCGCGGAGTTCCGCGGCCGCAGCCTCACCACACGGCGCCCCGTACCCGACCGGCCCGTGATCGACCGGTCGATCCCCGAGAAGGACATGCCATGACGCACTCCGCCGTGCTCGACGACGCATTTCGCGACCAGGGCGAGCGGATGTCGCGCGACGAGCTCGAGGCGACGCAGCTGCGGCGCCTGCAGGAGACCGTGCGCAACGCCTACGAGAACGTGCCGTTCTACACGCGGTCGTTCGATGCCGCCGGCGTCCACCCCGACGACATCCGCGCGCTCGAGGATGTCGAAAAGCTCCCCTTCACGACCAAGGACGACCTCCGCGCCGAGTACCCGTTCGGCATGTTCGCCGTCCCGCGGGCGCAGGTGCTGCGCATCCATGCCTCCAGCGGGACAACCGGGCGCCCGACGGTGGTGGGCTACACGCGCGAGGATCTCGACACGTGGGCCCAGCTCATGGCGCGGTCGATCCGGGCCGCCGGCGTCCGGCCGGGGGAGATGGTGCACAACGCGTACGGCTACGGCCTGTTCACGGGAGGGCTCGGCGCGCACGCCGGCATCGAGGCGCTCGGATGCACGGTCGTGCCGATGTCGGGCGGCAACACGGCGCGGCAGGTGCAGCTCATCCGCGACTTCCGGCCCGACGCGATCATGTGCACGCCGACCTACCTCCTGACCATCGTGGATGCGATGCGGGGCGCCCGGATGGATCCGCGCGACACGTCGCTGAAGGTCGCGATCCTCGGCGCCGAGCCGTGGACCGACCAGATGCGCCTCACGATCGAGGAGGCGCTCGACCTCGACGCGTGCGACATCTACGGGCTGTCCGAGATCATCGGGCCCGGCGTCGCGAGCGAGTGCGTCGAGTCGAAGGACGGCCCCACGGTGTGGGAGGACCACTTCCTCCCCGAGATCGTCGATTCGGAGACCGGGATGCCGCTTGCCGACGGGACGCAGGGCGAGCTGGTGTTCACGACGCTCACGAAGCAGGCGATGCCCGTCATCCGGTATCGCACGCACGACCTGTCGACGCTGCTTCCCGGAACGGCGCGGCCGGCGATGCGCCGGATGGCGAAGATCACCGGGCGCAACGACGACATGATCATCCTGCGCGGCGTGAACCTGTTCCCGACGCAGATCGAGGAGATCGCGCTCGCAGTCCCCGACCTGTCGCCGCACTTCCTGCTCGAACTGACGCACGAGGGCCAGCTCGATCGGCTCACCATCCGGATCGAGCCGGATGCCGCGGCCGCGGAGTCGGCGGTGGATGCCGCCTGCGTGCGACTGCAGCTCGAGATCAAGGCCCGGATCGGCTCGACGGTGACGGTGGTCGCCGCCCCGGTCGGGTCGCTGCCCCGGAGCGAGGGCAAGCTGAAGCGGCTCCTCGACCTCCGCTGAGGCTCGGGTGTCCCGTGGGAGACGATGGTGGACGTGCGCATCAAATCGGGCCCGGCGAAAATCGGGTACATCGTCGTGTCGATCATCGTGATCCTGCTGATCGGAATCGCCCTCATGTTCGCGGTGTCGCAGGTCGCGGCGCAGCTCGTCGCGCTTGCGGTCGGCGTGGTGCTGCTGATTGTGGGTGCGCGTTCCTTCCGGGGGGCCAGCGAGGCGGTGGCGCCTCCTCGCGCGTGGTGGCGGATGACCGAGCGCCCCGTCGCGGGCTACCTCCTGGCCATCTACTTCTTCCTCGCGGCATTGGGCTACCTCGTGGCGCCGTTCGCCGTACCCGCGATCGAAGTCCTCTACATCGGCGTGTACGCAATGGCGGTGGTGGCGTATGTTCACTCGTCGATCCGCCTGTCTCTTCGGCCGCCTGAGGATGACGAGACGGCGTCGCGCGAGGGGTAGGCGCTCACGCCGACGATCCAGAAGGGCGGCGGGTCGGTGTCCTGTGCTGAGGCGCCCGCCGGCAATGCGGAGACGAATCGCACCGTCGTCGGCGGGCGATCCTCGTAGGAAACCACGGCTCACACGGGAAGCAGGCATCCCCCGAAGAAGTCCGCGAGTTCGGCGTGCGCGGTCAGCGGCAGCACGGCGGCGACGTACTGATCCGGCCGCACGACCACGACGACGCCGTCGCCCGACAGCCCACGCTCGTCGAAGATCGACGGCGTCGCACCGGTCGACTGCGTGGCCGCGTAGACCTTCTCCCAATCCATCAGCCCGAGCGGGCCCGTGCGCGGAAGGAAGACCGAAGGCACAGCCCCGAGGTCGACGTCCTCGAACCCGTCCTGGTAGACGACCTTGACGTCGAAGACGGCATCGACATCCCCGTCCTCCGGGGTGTAGCGCGAGATCAGCGACGGCACCCTCGACGCCCACTCCGAGAGCGCCGCGCGAGAGGCGTCCGCGAACGCGTAGATCCGCCAGCGGCCGTCCGCCTTGGCGTGGTGACCGAGATGGATGACGTTGCCGTCACCCACGCGAACGACCTCGGCCGACTTGAACCGCATGCCCAGAGGGAATCCGGCCGCCAGCTCCTGATACTCGGAGGAGCCCTCGATCATCGACGGCCCGTACTGCGTCATGAAGCCCGACGGGAACTCGGCCGTGCCGAGGTAGAAGGTGGCCAGCTCCTGCGGGTCCTCGATCTCCTCCGGCTTGCGCGCCATCAGCGACGACCACTGCCGGTCGAAATCGATGAGCTGCTGGGCGACCGGCTGCCGCTCCGCCGAATAGGTCGACAGCAGCGACTCGGGGCTGCGGCCGGTGAGCACCGACCCCAGCTTCCAGCCCAGGTTGAAGCCGTCCTGCATCGACACGTTCATGCCCTGCCCGGCCTTCGCCGAGTGCGTGTGGCAGGCGTCCCCGGTGAGGAAGACGCGCGGGGCGTGGTCGGCATCCACATCCACATCGTCGAACTTGTCGGTGACCCGGTGCCCGACCTCGTAGACGCTGGACCACGCCACCTGCTTCACATCCAGCGAATAGGGGTGCAGGATGTCGTTCGCCTTGGCGATGATCGCCTCGATGGGCGTCGAGCGGACGTGGTGGTCGTCGTCCTCGGCGACCGCGCCGAGGTCGACGTACACGCGGCAGAGGTAGCCGCCCTCGCGCGGGATCAGCAGGATGTTGCCCGCCTCCGCGTTGATCGCGCACTTCGTGCGCCAATCCGGGAAGTCGGTGTTGACCAGCACATCCATGACGCCCCACGCGTGCGCCGAGATGCCGCCGATGTGCTTGCGGCCGATCGCCTCGCGCACGCCGCTGCGCGCCCCGTCGCAGCCGACGACGTACTTCGCGCGGACCGTGCGCTCCTCCCCCCCGCGCGGACCCGACGTGTAGCGGACCTGCACATCGACGTGCTCGGGCTGCACCGTGAGACCGAGGAACTCGACACCGTAATCGGGCACGATGCGCCCTGGTCCGTGCGCCGCAGCCTCGGCGAAGTAGTCGAGCACACGCGCCTGGTTGACGATGAGGTGCGGGTACTCGCTGATCTGGAACGCGTAGTCCTCGGTGCGCGCCGTGCGGATGATGTTGTCGACGTTCTCGGGGTCGGGCCCCCAGAAGTTCATCCAGCCGATGTTGTAGGCCTCGGCGATGATCCGCTCCGCGAAGCCGAAGGCGTCGAACGTCTCGACGCTGCGGGGCTGGATGCCGTCGGCCTGACCCAGCACGAGCCGGCCGTCGCGGCGCTCGATGATGCGCGTCGTCACGTCGGGGTAGCGCGAGAGTTGGGCGGACAGCAGCATGCCGGCCGGGCCGGAGCCCACGATGAGGACGTCCATCTCGTCGGGCAGCTCGGCGGGCCGGTCGATGCCGGTCCCCGCAGCAGGCAACACGCGCGGGTCGCCCGACACATAGCCGTGGTGGTGGAACTGCATGGGGAGCCTCCTTGCGCCCGCTGTCAGGCGGTCCTTGTCGTGTTCGAGCTGTTGTTCTATTATCGAACTCACTGCTCTACTATTGAACAGATCGTAGATGACCGGGGCGACCCGGACAAGACCCGACGGAGGGATGCCGATGGCCGATGCCCCCGCATCGCAGACCCTGAGCCGCGGCATCCGGATCCTCGAGATCCTCGCCGACGCGCGGGAGCCGCTCACGATCGACGAGGTGGCGCGCCGGCTGGACGTGCACCGCTCCGTCGCCTATCGCCTGCTGCGCACGCTCGAGGACCACGGCCTCGTCGCACGCGACGGCTCGGGACGCGTGGAGCTCGGTTCACGCCTCGCGGCCCTGGCGGCCGGCGTGGCCCACGACCTGCAGGCAGAGGCGCTGCCCGAGCTCACCGCGGCCGCGAACGACCTCGCGATGACCTGCTTCCTCACGATCCTCGACCGCGACGAGAGCGTCACCCTTATGAGCGTCGAGCCGCGGCACGCCGTCGCATCCGTCGCCCAGCGACCGGGCTCCCGGCATCCTGTCGCGGTCGGCGCGCCCGGGCGGGCGATCCTCGCGCAGCTGCCGCCTGGGCAGTGGCCTGAGGGCGCCGATGCCGCGCAGATCGCCGACGCGGCAGCCCGCGGGTACGCCCAGAGCCACGACGAGGTCATCTCGTCACTGCGCTCGGTCGCGGTGCCGCTACCCCTTCGGGGTCGCCCCCCTGTCGCGGTGGCGGTCGTCTACCTCGCGAGCACGCATGCGCCGGAGGAGCTCGCCGCGCGCCTCACGCAGGCGGCCAACGGCATCCGCGAGGCACTCGGCTCCTGATCGGCCCGGCGGCGTAAGTCGTCCTTGTCGCGGCGACTTGGATCGTATACGATTTCAGATACAACGCTGAGGGTGAGGGAGCTCATGAGCACGGACAGCCGTTCCACGGACGCGTCGGATCCCCGATTCGCCGCACTCCCCACCCGCCCGGGGAAGATCGTCGCGATCCACCTGAGCTACGCCTCCCGCGCCGATCAGCGCGGCCGCCGCCCCGCGGCACCGAGCTACTTCCTGAAGCCGTCGAGCTCGGTCGCCGCATCCGGTTCGACAATCGAACGACCGGAGGGCACCGAGCTGCTCGCCTTCGAGGGTGAGATCGCGCTGGTCATCGGCACGCCGGGGCGCCGGATCCCGCCGGCCGACGCCTGGAGCCATGTCGGCTGGGTGACCGCCGCGAACGACTTCGGGCTGTACGACCTGCGCGCGAACGACAAGGGGTCGAACGTGCGGTCGAAGGGCGGCGACGGGTTCACGCCCCTCGGCCCCGAGCTCATCGACGCGCGCACCGTCGACCCCGCCGACGTGCGCCTGCGCACGTGGGTGAACGGCGCACTCGTGCAGGACGACACCTCCGCGGGGCTCATCTTCCCGCTCGCGCAGTTCGTCGCCGACCTCTCGCAGCACTTCACGCTCGAGACGGGCGACGTCATCCTGACGGGCACGCCTGCCGGCTCATCGGTCGTGCAGCCGGGCGACGTCGTCGAGGTCGAGGTCTCCACCGGCGACCGCAGCACGGGCCGACTCGTCACGCACGTGGTGCAGGGCTCCGGCGCCTTCGACGCCGAGGTCGGGTCGCTCCCCCAGGTCGACGACCTGCAGCGCGCGGAGGCCTGGGGATCGCGCGCGGCCGCCGGCCTGCCCGCCGAGACGCCCACGCTCACCCCGCAGCTGCGGGCGAAGCTCGAGGCGGTCCCGGTCGCGGGTCTCTCCGGTCAGCTGCGCAAGCGCGGGCTGAACAACGTCACGGTCGACGGCGTGCGGCCGATGCATCCCGGTGTGAAGCTCGTGGGCACCGCGCGCACCCTGCGCTTCGTCCCGGGCCGCGAGGACCTCTTCCAGAGCCACGGCGGCGGCTACAACGCGCAGAAGCGCGCGTTCGACGCCGTCGGCGAGGGCGAGGTCATCGTCATCGAGGCCCGCGGCGAGACGGGATCGGGCACGCTCGGCGACATCCTCGCCCTCCGCGCCCACGCGCGCGGAGCGGCGGGCATCGTCACCGACGGCGGCGTCCGCGACTACGCGGCCGTGGCCGCGGTCGGCATCCCGGTCTTCTCGAACGGCGCCCATCCCGCCGTCCTCGGCCGCAAGCACGTCCCGTGGGACGTCGACGTGGCGATCGGATGCGGCGGCACCACGGTCGAGCCCGGCGACATCATCGTCGGCGACGACGACGGTGTCATCGTCATCCCGCCCGGGATCGCCGAGGAGGTCGCCGATGCGGCCCTCGCGCAGGAGGAGGAGGATGCCTGGGTCGCCGACCGCGTGCGCGAAGGCCACGAGGTCGACGGGCTCTTCCCGATGAACGCGCAGTGGCGCGCCCGCTACGAGCAGGAGCGGTCGTGACCGCGTCGACCGACAGCGCGAGCAAGTCGGAGCGCGCCTACGTGTGGATCCGTGAGCGCATCGCCCGCAACGAGTTCGGCGCCGGATACCGGCTCGTCCTCGCGCCGATCGCCGAGGCGCTGGAGATGAGCGTCGTGCCGGTGCGCGAGGCGATCCGCCGCCTCGAGGCCGAGGGGCTCGTCACATTCGAGCGCAACGTCGGCGCGCGCGTCACGGTCGTCGACGAGAGCGAGTACGTCTTCACGATGCAGACCCTCGGGCTCGTCGAGGGGGCCGCGACCGCGATGTCGGCCCCGCTCCTCACCGCCGAGGACCTCGACCGGGCGGCCGAGGTCAACGACCGGATGCAGCGCCTCCTCGAGCACTTCGACGCGCATGTGTTCACGCAGCTGAACCAGCAGTTCCACTCCGTCCTGTACGAGCCGTGCCCGAACCCGCACATCCTCGACCTCGTGCACCGAGGCTGGGGACGGCTCGCGAACCTCCGCGACTCCACGTTCGCCTTCGTTCCCGGCCGGGCCCACCACTCGGTCGAGGAGCACACCGAGATCCTCGACCTCATCCGCACCGGCGCCGACCCGATCGATATCGAGCTGGCCGCGCGCGACCACCGCGGGCGCACGCTCGAGGCCTTCCTCGCCGCGCGCCACGACCACGCCATCCGACAGGAGCACCCATGACACCGACGACCGGCGGCCACGTCCCCGCAGATCTGCCCAGCCGCATCCGGCACTACATCGACGGCGAGTTCGTCGACTCCGTCGACGGCGACACCTTCGACGTGCTCGACCCCGTGACCAACGAGGTGTACGTGCAGGCGGCCGCCGGCAAGAAGGCGGACATCGATGCGGCGGTCGCGGCAGCGACCCGCGCGTTCCGCGAGGGACCCTGGCCGCGCATGCTCCCCCGCGAGCGCTCGCGCGTGCTGCACAAGATCGCCGACATCGTCGAGTCGCGCGACGCCCGGCTCGCCGAGCTCGAGTCGTACGACTCCGGCCTTCCGATCACGCAGGCGCTCGGCCAGGCACGGCGTGCGGCGGAGAACTTCCGCTTCTTCGCCGACCTGATCGTCGCCCAGGCCGACGACACGTTCAAGGTGCCGGGCCGGCAGATCAACTACGTCAACCGCAAGCCGATCGGCGTCGCCGGACTCATCACGCCGTGGAACACGCCGTTCATGCTCGAGTCGTGGAAGCTCGGACCGGCGCTCGCCACGGGCAACACGGTGGTTCTCAAGCCCGCGGAGTTCACGCCGCTGTCGGCATCCCTCTGGGCCGGCATCTTCGAAGAGGCGGGCCTGCCCCAGGGCGTCTTCAACCTCGTGAACGGACTGGGAGAGGATGCGGGCGACGCCCTCGTGAAGCACCCCGATGTGCCGCTCATCTCCTTCACCGGTGAGAGCCGCACGGGGCAGATCATCTTCGGCAACGCCGCGCCCTACCTCAAGGGGCTCTCGATGGAGCTCGGCGGCAAGTCGCCCGCCGTCGTGTTCGCCGACGCCGACCTCGACGCGGCGATCGATGCCACCATCTTCGGCGTGTTCTCGCTCAACGGCGAGCGCTGCACGGCGGGCAGCCGCATCCTCGTCCAGCGCGACGTGTACGACGAGTTCGTGGAGAAGTACGCGGCGCAGGCGAAGCGCGTCAGGGTCGGCTACCCGCACGACCCCGCGACCGAGGTCGGCGCGCTCGTGCACCCGGAGCACTACGAGAAGGTCATGAGCTACGTCGAGATCGGCAAGGGCGAGGGGCGCCTGGTCGCCGGCGGCGGCCGGCCCGAGGGCTTCGACAGCGGCAACTTCGTCGCCCCGACGGTGTTCGCCGACGTCAGCCCGGACGCGCGGATCTTCCAGGAGGAGATCTTCGGCCCGGTCGTCGCGATCACGCCGTTCGACACGGATGACGAGGCCCTCGCCCTCGCGAACAACACGAGGTACGGCCTCGCCGCCTACATCTGGACGAACGACCTCACGCGCGCCCACAACTTCTCCCAGGCCGTCGAGGCCGGGATGGTGTGGCTGAACTCGAACAACGTGCGCGACCTGCGCACGCCCTTCGGCGGCGTGAAGGCCTCGGGTCTCGGCCACGAGGGCGGCTACCGCTCGATCGACTTCTACACCGACCAGCAGGCCGTGCACATCACGCTCGGCAAGGTCCACAACCCGACCTTCGGCAAGAACTGACCGCCGAACACACCAGCAAGGACGCTGACATGACCGACCGCAAGGACATGACCCTCACCTCCTCGGGCTTCTACGTGAGCCAGGAGGCGCCCATCCACTCCGCCGACCCGGTGCCGACGCCCGCCGCCGCCCCGCCGGACGTGCTGCGCTGCGCGTACATGGAGCTCGTGGTCACCGACCTGCTCGCCTCGCGCGAGTTCTACGTCGACGTGCTCGGGCTCTACGTCACCGAGGAGGACGACCAGGCCATCCACCTCCGCTCGACGGAGGAGTTCATCCACCACAACCTCGTCCTGCGCCAGGGGCCGGTGGCCGCGGTCGCCGCGTTCTCGTATCGCGTGCGCACCCCTCAGGACCTCGACAGAGCGGTCGCCTTCTACACCGAGCTCGGGTGCGACGTGCGCCGCAACCCCGACGGCTGGACCAGGGGCATCGGCGACTCGGTGCGGGTCGTCGACCCCCTCGGCTTCCCGTACGAGTTCTTCCACCAGACCGAGCACGTCGAGCGCCTCTCGTGGCGGTACGACCTGCACACGCCGGGCGAGCTCGTGCGCCTCGACCATTTCAACCAGGTCACCCCGGACGTCCCGCGCGCGGTGGGGTACATGCAGGATCTCGGCTTCCGCGTCACGGAGGACATCCAGGACGAGGAGGGCACCGTCTATGCGGCATGGATGCGCCGCAAGCCGACGGTGCACGACACCGCGATGACCGGCGGCGACGGCCCCCGCATGCACCACGTCGCGTTCGCCACGCACGAGAAGCACAACATCCTCGCGATCTGCGACAAGCTCGGCGCGCTGCGCCGCTCGGACGCCATCGAACGCGGCCCCGGCCGCCACGGCGTGTCGAACGCGTTCTACCTGTACCTGCGCGATCCCGACGGCCACCGCGTGGAGATCTACACGCAGGACTACTACACGGGCGACCCCGACAACCCCGTCGTCACGTGGGACGTGCACGACAACCAGCGCCGGGACTGGTGGGGCAACCCGGTCGTGCCGTCCTGGTACACCGACGCCTCGCTCGTCCTCGACCTCGACGGCAACCCGCAGCCGGTGATCGCCCGCACCGACACCTCCGAGATGGCGGTCACCATCGGCGCCGACGGCTTCAGCTACACGCGGCCCGACGAGGGCGAAGCATCCATGCCGGAGTGGAAGCAGGGCGAGTACAAGCTCGGCCACCAGCTGTGAGGAGAGGACGGATGCTCGAACCCGAGGCCATCGCACAGATCGCCGGGGAGCTCGCCGAGGCCGGCCGCACCCGCAGCGTGATCCCGCGCATCACCGCGCGGTATCCGGATGCGACGGTCGAGGACTCGTACGCGATCCAGGGCGTATGGCGCGACAGGCGCCTCGCCGAGGGGCACCGGATCGTCGGCCGCAAGATCGGGCTGACGTCCAAGGCGATGCAGCAGGCGACCGGCATCGCCGAGCCCGATTACGGCGTGATGTTCGACGACACCGTCTACGCCAGCGGATCGAGCATCCCCTTCGACGACTTCTCCAACGTGCGGATCGAGGTCGAGCTCGCCTTCGCGCTCAAGGAGCCGCTCGCGGGACCCGACTGCACGCTCGAGGACGTCCTGCGTGCGACCGACTACGTCGTGCCCGCCCTCGAGGTGCTGAACTCGCACATCGAGCTGGAGGGCCGCACCATCGTCGACACGATCAGCGACAACGCCGCCTACGGCGCGATGGTCCTCGGCGACACGCGCAAGCGCCTCGACGAGGTCGACCTGCCCTGGGTGCCCGGCGTGCTCTCCCGCAACGGCGAGATCGAGGAGACCGGCGTCGCGGCCGGCGTCCTCGGGAACCCCGCGGTCGGCGTGGCGTGGCTCGCGAACAAGTTCCACCAGCACGGCGCCAGACTGGAGGCCGGGGAGATCATCCTGGCCGGCTCGTTCACGCGGCCGATGTGGGTCTCCCGCGGCGACACCGTGCTGTGCGACTACGGACCATTGGGGACCATCACATGCCACTTCACTTGAGCACCACCATCCGCGAGCGCCTCGCCGCGTCCGACCGCACGCTCATCGGGCTGTGGGCGTGCTCGGGCTCGCCCCTGATCGCCGAGATCCTCGCGGGCTCCGGGGTCGACTGGCTGCTCATCGACATGGAGCACTCCGCCAACACCCTCGAGTCCGTCCTCACACAGCTGCAGGCGGTCGGCGCGTACCCGGTCGCGCCGGTCGTGCGCGTGCCCCACGGCGACGACGTCATCCTCAAGCAGGTGCTCGACATCGGCGCGCAGAACATCATCGTGCCGATGGTGTCGACCGCCGAGCAGGCCCGCGAGCTCGTCGCCGCGGTGCGCTATCCGCCTCGGGGGCGCCGCGGGGTCGGCTCGTCGCTCTCGCGCTCGGCGCGCTGGAACCGCGTCGACGGATACCTCCAGGATGCCGACGACCACGTCTCGCTCATCGTCCAGGTCGAGTCGGCGGAGGCGGTCGAGAATGCGGCGGAGATCGCCGCCGTCGACGGGGTGGATGCCGTGTTCGTCGGCCCCGCCGATCTCGCCGCCTCGCTCGGCGTGCTCGGGCAGCAGACGCATCCCGACGTCCTCGCCGCCGTCCGGCGCACCTTCGAGGCCGTCAGGGCCGCGGGCAAACCGGTCGGCGTGAACGCGTTCGACCCGGTCATCGCCGACGGCTACATCGCCGACGGCGCGGCCTTCGTCGCCGTGAACGCCGACGTGGCGATGCTCGCGCGCGGGTCGGAGGCGCTCGCATCCCGATTCATCCCTGCGCCGGCGGAGAGCGATCGCCCCTCGTACTGACTGCGGTCTCCCGCGCCGCCGTGCCTGAGGCGGGCGGGACCGCAGGGGGCCTCACCGCCGAGCAGCGCCACGCGCGCGCTCCGGCTCAGGCCCAGCCGCGCCTGACCGCTTCGGCGCCCAGCTGGATGCGCGTGGTGACTCCGACCTCGTCCATGAGCTCGGCCACCCGCCGCTGCACCGTGCGCAGCGAGACCCCCAGCTGCGCGCCGGCGGCCGCATCCGTGAGCCCCAGCAGCAGGAGCGCCAGCAGCTCGCTGTCGAGCGGCGTGATCGTCCGGTCGACGACGGCACCGGTGGATGCGGCGAGCACCGGCGCCGACCGCCAGGTCCGCTCGAACGTGTCGATGACGAGGTCCAGGAGCCCGCTCGGGTGCACCAGCAGTCCGCCGGAGATCCTGCGCTCGCCCCGCGAATACATGGGCAGCAGCGCCATCGCCTGGTCGGCGATGAAGAGCCGCGTGGGCAGCTCCGGCACGATCCGCACTTCCTCGCCCAACGGCTCCAGCTCGCGGACCGTCTCCACGAAACCAGGGCGCTCCAGCACGGCGCGCTCCGCGACCACGCGGTAGCGGACGCCGCGCGCGAGTGCGAGGTCCTCCTCGACGTTGTCAGGACCCGACACGAGTGCGACGTCCTCCAGGACGAACACGCACACCTGCTCTTCGGCGGACGCCTGAAGCTGCGCGAGGCGCTGGACCACGGCCTCAGGCCCGAGCACCACATCGACGACGTCCGGGACCTCGCGCTGCGCCGCGCCCTGCCGGTACAGATCGCTGAGCTGGACGAGCGCCTCGTGCGAGGCGGCGAGGCGGCGCTCCCGCTCGCGCAGGATCGGCAGCAGGGCGACCGCGGGCGGCGAGGCGACGAGCCGTCCCGGTGAGGACGCCTGGCGCGCGATGAGCCCGAGCTCCTCGAGCTCGTCCAGGATGCGACGCGCCTGCCGCACCGAGAGGGATGCCGTCTGGGCGATCTGCTCCACATCCGCCGACGGCAGGCCGAGCACGCCGCGGTACACCGCCGTGTGGTCGTCCCCCAGCCCGATGGCCTCCAGCATGTCGGCCTTTCCATAGGTCGAGTGGCGGATAACCGCCTGGGCATATCCCCGCCAGTACTTTATGCCACCGCCGTGTGACGGTGGAACCATCCCGACGAGAGGTGCCCCCCGATCCCCATGCCATCAGCATCCCGATCCCACCCGCGCGGACCGCGCGCCATCGCCGCGCTGGTCTGCTCCCTCGCCATCGCCGTCAGCGGCATCGGCCTGTCCTCCCCCGCCACGGCCGCGACAGCGAAGGCACCCGGCGGCAGCGCCCCGGCGCCGGCGAAGAACTCCGCCGCGACCGCGGGCGCGCCCGCCGATCACACGGTCACGCTGATCACCGGCGATCGCGTTCACGTGAAGACGCTGGCAGGAGGCAAGCAGACGGTGGACGTCGACACCGTGACCCCGGGTGCCGGGTACCGCACGATCGTCGTCAAGGGCGACCTGCTCGTGATCCCCGACGTCGCCCAGCGCTACCTCGCCGCCGGCGTGCTCGACCACGACCTGTTCGACGTCACCCGGCTCATCGCCGACGGGTACGACGACGCGCACGTGAAGGCCACCCCCGTCATCCTCGAACTCGACAAGGGCCCGCAGCTCTTCGAAGCCGGCGCCGCCGTGCCGGGCATCGACGTGGGCGTGCCCCTCCACAGCATCGACGGCGCGGCGGCGACGGCGGACCATGCCGCCGCGGCGGCGACGTGGACGGCCCTGACGACCGGCCCCTCGGCATTCAGCGCCAAGCCCACCCTGAGCGGCGGCATCGCGGCGATCCACCTCGACGGCAAGGTCAAGGCCACGCTCGACTCGAGCGTGCCGTGGATCGGCGCCCCGCACGCCTGGGCCGAGGGACTCACCGGAACGGGCGTCACCGTGGCCGTGCTCGACACGGGCTACGACGACACCCATCCTGATCTCGCTGGTCGCGTGCTCGGCACGTCGACCAGCTTCGTTCCCGGCGAGGAGGTCGCGTCCGACCCGAACGGACACGGCACGCACGTGGCGTCGACGATCGCGGGCACCGGTGCAGCCGACGGCGGCACGCATCGCGGCGTCGCGGACGGCGCCGACCTCCTCGTCGGCAAAGTCCTCGGCGCAGACGGCTCCGGCCAGGACTCGTGGGTGATCGCGGGCATGGAATGGGCCGCCGCACACGCCCCCATCGTGTCGATGAGCCTCAGCTCCTCCGTTCCCTCCGACGGCACCGACCTCATGGACCAGGCCCTGAACGACATCTCGGCGTCCACCGGCACCCTGTTCGTCGTCGCCGCCGGCAACGACGGCGCGGCTGAGCGCATGGGCTCGCCCGGTTCGGCCGCCGGCGCCCTCACCGTCGGCTCCGTCGACGACCCGAGCGGCGCCCTCTCGTGGTTCTCGAACATGGGCCCGCTCGCAGGCTCCGGTGCGCTCAAGCCGGACATCGCCGCGCCGGGCAACAACATCACGGCCGCGCGGTCGGCCGACTCCGCCGGCGAAGGTTTCTACACCACGATGAGCGGCACGTCGATGGCGACGCCGCACGTCGCCGGTGCGGCGGCGATCGTCAAGCAGCAGCATCCCGCGTACACCGGGGCGCAGCTGCGCGCCGCGGTCGTGAGCAGCGCCAAGGACGTCGGGCTGAGCTCCTACCAGGCGGGCACGGGTGCGCTGGATGTCGCCACCGCCGTCGACACGCCCGTCATCGCCTCTGGATCCGGCGACTTCGGGATGGTCTCCTGGGGCGCCACCCCGACGCCGGTCACGCGCAAGGTCGAGTACACGAACCGCACGGCGCAGCCGGTGACGGTCGCCCTCTCGGCATCCTTCCTCGACAGCACGCCCGGCGCCGGGGGGTCGGACGACTCCGCCGCGCTCGCGCTCGACGCGAAGACGCTCGACATCCCCGCCGGCCAGACGCGCTCCGTCTCGATCACCGCCGACCCCGGCGCGGTGAAGGCGGGCACCCAGCACTCCGGGATGCTGATCGCCTCCGTCGGCGGCGCACCCGTCGCCCGCACGGCCCTCGGCCTGGTCACCGAGTCCGCGCACTACGACCTCACGCTGACGGCGACCGGCTTCGCCGGCGAGCCGCTGGACGTCTTCCCGACCATCTACGACTTCGACACCGGCGAGTACTACCTCCCGGAGGTTTCGGGCAAGACGACCCTGCGGCTGCCCGCAGGCCGTTATGCGGTCACCACGTTCATGGACGTGAACCGCACGCCCGACACGCTCGCCAACGTCTACGTGGGCGACCCGTCGGTGTCTCTCACGAGCGACAAGACCGTCGCGCTCGACGCGCGCAAGGCCAAGCAGGTCACTGTCGACGTCGGCAAGAAGGGGCTCGAGCAGCTCGTCCGGCGCATGGACGTCTCGATCGACGACTTCAAGAACGGCGCGCTCGAGCCGGTGTGGATCGACGAGATGTGGGCGCAGCCGATGGATGCGCCGGGCGCGAAGCACTTCGACTTCACGACGCGCTGGCGCCTGTCACACGCCCGACTCGATCTGACCGTCGGCGGCACCGCCTTGGATGTGATCCCGCAGAACGGCTCTACGCCGCTCGATGGTCGCCTCCAGTCGACCGCCGTCGCCGCCGGCGACGGAAGCCCCGCTGCTCTGGAAGCCGCACACGCGGGCGGACAGGTGGCCGTCGTGACCCGGTCGTCGAGCATGTCGACGATGCAGCAGGCGGCGAATGCCGCCGCCGCGGGGGTCAGGCTCCTCGTCATCGCGGACGACGCGGACGGAGAGTTCAGCGAGTGGGTCGGCGCCGACGACTATCTGACGACCGTCGGCATCCCCGTCGCCGGCATCAGCGGGGTCCAGGGCCGGGCGCTGCTCGCCGATCTCGCGAAGCACCCGCGACGATCGGTGGATGCCACCGGCGAGCCGTACTCGAGCGAGGTCTGGGATCTGGTCCGCTACAGCGACGGCCGCGTCCCGAACGACCTCGCCTACCGGCCGGGCAAGCTCGCGCGCGTCGACACGACGTTCTACGGGAAGAAGGGCGATCAGATCAGCGAGTTCCGGTGGGACTTCGAGCCGACCGGCGTGTACGGCTTCGGCCTGCCCATGCCGATGGCGCGGGGACTGGTCCGCACCGACTGGATCGATCCGTCCGTCGGGTGGTCGCAGAGCACGGCGACCCTCGAGGGGAGCTGGGTGATCCGTGACGTGCTGCGGCACTACACGGCGGGCGAGCGGACGACCGCCGCCTTCTTCGGACCCATCATCCGTCCGTATGTCGGCCAGGGGTACTGGGCACCGGCGCGCGCCGGGTCGGGCCTCTTGCTGAACATCCCCGCCTGGAGCGACGGCGGCGACGTCCAGCACACGGGGGTGCTCGAGATGTCCGAACCGGTGCCGTCGGGCACGATCGACACCGACCTCTACGTCGACGGCGTGCTCGTGAAGCAGTCGCCGTGGCCCGACACGAACTACTGGGACATGCCCGACGGGTCGAGCAAGGTGCGCGCCGTGGTGACCACCACGCAGAACGGTGCGCTGATGCCGTCGTCCACTAAGACGGTGACGGAGTGGAACTTCACCTCCACCGGCACCTCCGACGACTGGTCGAATGTGCTGCAGCCGCTCATCCAGGCGTATTACGGCGTCGACCTCGATGCCGCCGGCGCCGCGGGCGCGAACCGCAAGAAGGGCGCCGCCCTGCCGCTGCACCTCGAGGTCGGCCACCTCGCCGGCGCCGCCGGCAGCGGCGCGATCAAGACGACGACGATCGAGATGCGCGCCGCGGGCGGCGCATGGGTCGCGGTGCCCCTGACCCTCACGTCACGCGACACGTCCGGTCCGGGTGAGCCGCCGAGCGACATCTTCGCCGAAGGGCGCGCGTACGTCGCCACGTACTCCGCAGCCCTGCCCGTCTCGGACGCCGGTGGATGGATCGACCTCCGCACGACCGCGACGGACACGGCGGGCAACAGCTTCAGCCAGGAGATCGAGCGGGCCATCGAAGTCACCCCAGCGACCGGCCCCGCCTCCCGCGGCTGAATGCGGCGGCGGCTCTCCCCGGAGAGTCGCCGTCGCAGCGGGCCGGTCCGACCCCCCTCGGCCGGCCCGCACTTTCATGAGAAGCTCGTGTCGATCAGAGGTTCCCTGGATCGTCATCATCGCGTCAGCATCCCCATGGAAGGACGGATCATGCGATACACGCTTCTCCTGCAGTACGCCGAGATGACGGGCGACGAGCTCGGCCCCGAGGCCCTGGCCGAGGGCATGCGCGCGTTCGACGAGTACGCCAAGGCGCTCGACGCCGCGGGCGTGCTGCGCAGCGCCGAGGTGCTCCAGCCCTCCGCCGTCACCACCACCGTCCGGCTGCGCGACGGCCAGCTCGTCGTGCAGGACGGTCCCTACGCCGACACGAAGGAGCAGCTCGGCGGCTCGTTCGTGATCGAGGTGGACGACCTCGACGCGGCGATCGACTGGGCGTCGAAGGCGCCCGCGGTGGCGTGGGGCGGCGTCGAGGTCCGCCCTGTGGCCACGCGCTTCGCCGACGGCGCCTGGCGGGGCGCCGCACCCGTCCACTGACCGCATGGTGACGGCCGGAGTGGATGCGGCGGCCGCCGCAGAACGCGCGGTTCGCGCGTCGTATGGCCGGCTCGTCGCCCTCCTGGCCGGCGGCACGGGCGACCTGGCCTTGGCGGAGGACTGCCTCGGCGACGCGCTCGAGCGCGCGCTGGAGCTCTGGCCCGGTACCGGGGTACCGGACAATCCGGAAGGATGGCTGCTCACCGTGGCCCGCAACCGACTGCGCGACGTGCTCGGCTCCGCCGCGCGCCGCACGAGCTCACCGCTGGACGAGGCGGCGGCTGCGCTCCCGGACGGGGTGAACGTGGCCGCGCTGCTCGAGCAGGGCGACACGATCCCCGATCGGCGCCTCGAGCTGATGTTCGCGTGCGCGCACCCGGCGATCGACCCCGCGATCCGGACGCCCCTGATGCTGCAGGCGGTGCTCGGCTTCGACGCCGCGCGGATCGCGGCGGCCTTCGACGTCGAGCCCGCCGCGATGGCACAGCGGCTCGTGCGCGCGAAACGCAAGATCCGGGATGCCGGCATCCCCTTCATCCTCCCCACGCGCACGGACATGCCCGCTCGCACGACCGCCGTCCTCGAGGCGATCTACGGCGCGTACGCGCTGGACTGGCTCGACCAGCAGGACGTCCGCACGTCGCTCGCGGACGAGGCGCGCTGGCTCGCCGTGCTCACCGCGACCCTGCTGCAGACGGATGCCGAGGCCTGGGGCCTGGCGGCGCTCCTGACTCTCGCGCAGTCGCGCGCGCCGGCGCGCGTCGGCGATCCCTGGCCGCGCCTCGATCGGCAGGACACCGCGCTGTGGGATCGGGAGCTCATCGCCGAGGGCGAGGCGCTCCTGCGCAGAGCCCATCGAGCGAACGGCGTTGCGCGCGCGCAGGGCGCCCGCCCGCCGGGCCGCTTCCAGCTCGAGGCGGCCATCCAGTCCGTGCACTGCGATCGCGCCCGCACGGGCGTCCTCGACCGCGCCGCGCTGCGCACGCTCTACCGCGGCCTCGTCCAGGTCGCACCGACGCGCGGAGCCCTCGAGGCGCTCGCCGCCGTCGAGGCGCAGGACTGACGGGGTCCACCCCCGCCGATCAGGCGAGCGTGCGCTCGGCCGCCTCGACCACGTTCGTCATGAGGAGCGCCACCGTCATCGGGCCGACCCCGCCGGGGTTCGGCGAGATCCAGCCCGCGACGTCGCCCACTCCCGGCCCGACGTCTCCGTAGACGCGCGCCTTGCCCGTCTCCGGATCGGTCTCTCGCGTGACGCCGACGTCGAGCACCGCGGCGCCGGGTTTGACGTCCTCGGCGCGGACCAGGTGCTTCACGCCGGCCGCGGCCACGATGACGTCCGCCTGCCTCAGGTAGAACGGCAGATCCACCGTCCCCGTGTGCGTCAGGGTGACGGTCGCGTTCAGCTCGCGACGGGTCAGCAGCAGCCCGATCGAGCGTCCGATCGTGACCCCGCGGCCGACGACGACCACGTGCTTGCCCTTCAGGTCGTAGTCGTTGCGCAGCAGCAGCTCGATCACGCCCCGCGGCGTGCACGGCAGCGGCGTGTCGATCGGCCCGTTGACGTTGAGGACGAGCCGCCCGAGGTTCACGGGGTGCAGGCCGTCGGCATCCTTCGCGGGATCGATGCGCTCGAGGATCGCATCCGTGTCGAGGTGCTTCGGCAGCGGCAGCTGCACGATGTACCCGTGGCACGCCGGGTCGGCGTTCAGCTCGTCGATCAGCGCCTCGATCTCGGCCTGCGTCGCATCCGCCGGCAGCTCGCGCTGGATCGAGTTCATCCCGACCGCGACGGACTGCCGGTGCTTCATGCCGACGTACAGCTGCGATGCCGGATCGGCGCCGACGAGCACCGTCGCGATGCCGGGAACCACGCCCCGCTCACGGAGTGCGGCCACACGCTCCGTGAGCTCGGCCGAGATCCGCGCGGCCGCGGCACGGCCGTCCAGAACCTGCGCCGTCATTACTGCTGCAGGCCCGGGTACAGCGGGAAGGCCGCGGTCAGCGCGGCCACACGCGCGCGCAGGGCCTCGACGTCGGCCCCCGGCTGCAGCGCGAGCGCGATGACGTCGGCGACCTCGGTGAACTCGGCATCCCCGAACCCGCGGGTCGCGAGTGCCGGCGTGCCGATCCGCAGACCCGACGTGACCATCGGCGGACGCGGGTCGTTGGGCACGGCGTTGCGGTTGACGGTGATGTGGATCTCGTGCAGAAGATCCTCGGCCTGCTTGCCGTCGATCTCGGCGTCGCGGAGGTCGACGAGCACGAGGTGCACATCGGTGCCGCCCGAGCGGACGGCGATGCCGGCCTCGACGACGTCGGGCTGCGCGAGGCGCTCGGCGATGATGTGCGCGCCGCGCAGGACACGCTCCTGACGCTCCGCGAATTCCGGCGTGCCGGCCAGCTTGAACGCCGTCGCCTTGGCCGCGATGACGTGCATGAGCGGGCCGCCCTGCTGGCCCGGGAAGACCGCCGAGTTGATCTTCTTGGCGATGTCGGCGTCGTTGGTGAGGATGAAGCCCGAGCGGGGGCCGCCGATCGTCTTGTGCACCGTCGACGAGACCACGTGCGCGTGCGGCACGGGGTTCGGGTGCAGGCCTGCGGCGACGAGCCCGGCGAAGTGGGCCATGTCCACCCACAGGAGGGCGCCGACCTCGTCGGCGATCTCACGGAACCGCGCGAAGTCGAGCTGACGCGGGTAGGCCGACCAGCCGGCGATGATGACCTTCGGCTGGTGCTCGCGGGCGAGGCGGGCCACCTCGTCCATGTCGATGACCGAGGTCTCGGGGTCCACGCCGTAGGCGACGATGTTGTACAGCCGGCCGGAGAAGTTGATCTTCATGCCGTGGGTGAGGTGGCCGCCCTGGTCGAGCGAGAGACCGAGCAGCGTGTCGCCGGGGCGGGCGATCGCGTGCAGCACCGCGGCGTTGGCGGTTGCACCGGAGTGGGGCTGGACGTTCGCGAACGCGGCGCCGAAGAGCTCCTTGGCGCGCTGGATGGCGAGCTCCTCGGCGACGTCGACCTCTTCGCAGCCGCCGTAGTAGCGGCGGCCCGGGTAGCCCTCGGCGTACTTGTTCGTCAGCACGGAGCCCTGCGACTGCAGGACCGAGACGGGCACGAAGTTCTCGGAGGCGATCATCTCGAGGTAGCCGCGCTGACGCTCGAGCTCCCGCTCGAGCACCTGGGCGATCTCGGGATCGACCTCGGCGAGCGGGGCGTTGAAGAATTGGTCGGTCATGGCTTCCCTTCACGGCTGCGATCGGTAAAAGAACACATCGGCCCAGGCGCGCGGTCGAATGCCGTGAAGTCGCTCCCCGGTGGTGGCCACCTCATACGCCAGTCGCGACAAGCCGAGCATAGTCGATAGGCCACTTGTCCGCCGCGGGGCCTATTTGTTAGGTTTCCTTACATGAAGCGCGCCGCGGCGGTCGGTATCGTCGTGCTGGCCATGACCGCGGTGACGCTGGCGGCCTGCACACCGGGTGCCGCCGCATCCCGCACGCCCTCCGAAGAAGGAACCTCCGTGACCGCAGTCGTCCCCCTCCCGGCATCGCAGAAGGCGGATGCGTCCGCCCCGCCCTTCACGCTCGACGCATCCTCGTCGGTCCGGGCGCAGACGACGGATGCCGAGACCACCGCCCGCCTCGCGGCCCAGCTGCTCGGCACCGCCACCGGACTGCAGCTGACGGCGACGACGGGCGGCGGGTCCGCGCACGATGTCGTGCTCCGCATCGCACCGGGTGGAGCGAAGGAGTCGTACACCCTGCACGTGAGCGCCGCCGGCGCCACGATCACGGGGGCCGACGAGGCCGGCCTCTTCTACGGCGTGCAGACGCTCACGCAGCTGCTGCACGAGCACGACGGAGCATGGCGGGCCGCGGCGACCGAGATCTCCGACCACCCGCGGTTCGCGTACCGCGGGGCCATGCTCGACGTGGCACGACACTTCTTCCCCGTCGACGTCGTCAAGCACTACATCGACGGCGCCTCGTCGCTGAAGCTCAACGTCCTGCACCTGCACCTCAGCGACGACCAGGGCTGGCGCATCCGGATCGACTCGCGTCCGACGCTCACCGAGCTCGCCTCGACGACGTCGATGAGCGGCGACCCCGGCGGCTTCTACACGAAGGCCGACTACGCCGACATCGTGGCGTACGCCGCATCCCGGCACATGACGGTCGTTCCCGAGATCGACCTGCCCGGCCACACCCACGCCATCGGCCTCGCCTATCCGGAGCTCGCCGAAGCACCGGTCGTCACCGATGAGATGAAGAAGTTCAACCAGCAGATCCCCGTCGCCGGGCAGCCGTACACGGGCGACGCCGTGGGCTTCTCGTCGCTGAAGATCCACGACGAGGAGACCTACGCATTCGTCGAGGACGTCGTGCGCGAGCTCGCCGAGATGACCCCGGGGCCGTACATCCACGTCGGCGGAGACGAGCCGCACAGCATCGCGCCCGCCGACTACGAGTCGTTCATGGCGCGCGCGACGAAGATCGTCGCCGCCGCGGGCAAGACCCCCCTCGCATGGCACGAGGCGGGCTCGTCGAGCGGACTCGCGCCGACGACCGTCGGGCAGTACTGGGGCTTCACCACGCCCTCCGACGGCGCGGACGCGAAGGCGCGCACCTTCGTGCAGAACGGCGCGAAGGTGATCATGTCTCCGGCCGATGCCGCGTACCTCGACATGAAGTACGACGCCTCCACGACACTGGGCCTCACGTGGGCCGACGGCCCGACCAGTGTCGAGCGGTCGTACACGTGGGAGCCGACGAAGATCGTCGACGGCATCGGCGAGCACGACATCCTCGGCGTCGAGGCGCCGCTGTGGTCGGAGACCCTGCGCACCGCGGAAGACATCGACGAGATGGCCTTCCCCCGCCTGGCCTCGGCCGCAGAGATCGCATGGTCGCCGGCGCCCGCGGGCCACGGCGAACGCACGTGGGACGGCTTCCGCGCGCGGGTCGGGCGGCTCGGCCCGCTGTGGACGCGCGAGGGCATCCACTTCTTCGTCTCGCCCGAGATCGAGTGGGCCGCGAAGTGACGGTGGACCGCGTCATCCACTCCGTCCGTCTCGCGGAGGACGGCCGCGACGATGCGAGGCGGGCTGACCGGGCCGATCGCTGGGTGGCGTTCGACGCCGGGCTGGTCGTCGAGACCGGGTCCGGGGACGGATGGCGCGCGCTCGGGCCCGACGACGCCGTCGACGGCCGGGGCGCACTGCTCGCCCCGGGATTCGTCGACATCCACGGGCACGGGGGCGCGCGCGCCGCATTCGACGACGGACCGGATGCGGTGGCCGCGGCGCGAGCCCTCCACCGCTCGCACGGCACCACGCGCGCCGTGCTCTCGCTCGTCACGGCGACGATCCCCGCGCTGGCGGAGCGGGCCGCGATGGTCGCCGACCTCGCCGAGACGGATGCCACCATCCTCGGCTCCCATCTCGAGGGGCCGTTCCTCGATCCCGCGCACAAGGGTGCACACACCGAGTCGCTGCTGCGCGCGCCGACGGCTGCGGACATCGACACGCTGCTCGAGGCGGGCCGCGGGACCATCCGCCAGGTGACCCTCGCCCCCGAGCTCGACGGCGGACTCGACGCGGTGCGCCGATTCGTGGAGGCGGGCGTCGCGGTCGCCGTAGGCCACACCGGCGCGGACTTCGAGACCGCGCAGCGCGCCTTCGACGCGGGCGCGACGATCCTGACGCACGCCTTCAATGGGATGGACGGCATCCATCACCGGGCCCCCGGACCGGTCGCCGCGGCGCTCGCCGACGACCGGGTCACGCTCGAGCTCATCGCCGACGGCATCCATGTGCACCCGGCCGTCATGCGCCTCGCCTTCGCCGGCGGACGGACAGCGGACGGGCGAGGGCGCATCGCGCTCATCACCGACGCGATGGCCGCAGCAGGCGCGGGCGACGGTCGCTACGTCCTCGGCGGGCTCACGGTCGAGGTCGTCGACGGCGTCGCCCGACTCGAGGGCGGCGGGTCGATCGCCGGATCGACCCTCACGCAGGATGCCGCCGTTCGCCGCGTGGTGCAGGAGGTCGGCGTGCCGCTCGCCGACGCCATCGAGGCCGCGACGCGGGTGCCCGCGCGTGCCATCGGCCGCGGCCACGACCTCGGGTCGCTGCATCCCGGATTCGTCGCCGACGCCGTGCTGCTCGACGCCGAGGTCGGGGTGACGGCGGTGTGGGTCGCCGGCGACCCTGCCTGAGCGCCCGTACAGGGTGCGCGAACCGGGGATCCGCCGGGCTCTCTGCCGGGTCCCCGGCGATGGAGTCGGGGCCGGCCGGTTCTCCCCCCGAGCCCGGCCGGGCCCCCGCGGACGTGTCGTGTGACCTCGCCGCTCCGCACTCCGCCCCCAAACGAATCCCCCCGTTCCGGGGTGCGGTCTCCACCCCATGAGACGGGGAACTTCGCGATCCATGACGCGACTTCTCGAAAAAAGTTGAAAAAGAATTCGCCGGGCCCCCAAACCCCCGTGAATACAGGCATCGTGGTTTGCTGCGGCATCCCTTCGACGGCAGAATCGATGGGGTCGCGTCACCCGAACAGCGCGACGCGCAGAGGACCATGTCACCCGAGGACGCCCGCCCCGCCGCGCCCGAGCTCACCGACATGAGCGACGGCGATCTCGTGCTGCGCTCACGCTCCGGCGACGCCTCCGCATACGGCGAGCTCTGGCGCCGGCATTACCGATCGGGCATCGTCGCGGCGAGCGCCATCACGTCGAGCATCGACGCCGACGACCTCGTCCAGGAGGCGTACGCGCGCATCTTCCAGGCCATCACGCGCGGCGGCGGGCCGACCGGAGCCTTCCGCGCCTACCTCTTCACGAGCATCCGCAACACCGCCGCCGGATGGGGACGCACCAACAGGGAGACGGCGATCGACGAGCTCGACGCCGTCGAGGATCCCGAGGCGAGCGCGCATGCGACCGATGAGGCGCTCGACCGGGGCCTCACGAACCAGGCGTTCCGGAGCCTGCCCACCCGATGGCAGGAGGTGCTCTGGTACACCGAGATCGAACAGCTGAAGCCGGCCGAGGCGGCTGCACTGCTCGGGATGAGCGCGAATGCCGTGGCCCAGCTCGCCGTGCGCGCACGCGAGGGCCTGCGCGAGGCGTGGATCCAGGCGCACCTGAGGTCCGTCGAGGACGGCTCGGAGTGCCAGTTCACGATCGAGAAGCTCGGCACCTACGCCCGCGGCAACCTCGGCATCCGTGCGAGGAACCGCGTGGAGGCGCACCTGGCAGATTGCGCGCGCTGCGCCATCGTCGCCTCGGAGGCCAAGGAGGTCTCGCGCCGGCTCGCGCTCGTGGTGCTCCCGCTCGTCGTCGGCGCCGGCGGAGCGACGGCCTACCTCGCGTCACTGCAGAGCGGCGGCGCGTCGGTCGTCGCGCTGGCGGGGATGCCGTCAGCCGTCATCCCGGGTGCGGTGCTGGCGGATGCCGGGACGGGAACAGGCGCCGGCGCTTCGGCGGGTGGCACGACGGCGCGAGCCGGATGGTCGTTCATGACCGTCGGATCCATCGCCGCGGGGGTCGCGGTCGCCGGCGCCGTCGCCTTCGGCCTCGTGCTGGCGAACCAGCCTCATCCCGCTCCGGCGGATCAGGCTCGGGCCGCGGCTCCCCCTGCCGCATCGGCCGAGAACGATACGGCGCCCGCCGATACGGCGACCGCCCCGGTCGCACCCGTCGTGCCCGTCGTCGTCGCCCCGCCCTCTGCGCCCGTGGCACCGACGCCCAAGACGACGACCCCCGTCGCGTCGGCGCCTGTCGCATCTGCACCGGTCGCTGCGGCACCGCCCCCCTCGGCGACGCCCACCGCTCCCCCGGCGACCACACCCACGACACCGCCGGTGACGACACCGCCGGTGACGCCTCCCACCGCCGTCGCCCCGTCGCTGATCGGCGTGCGGGTCGCGCTCGACAGCGGCAACGCGGTCACCCTCACCACGACGATCCGGACGACGCCCGGCGCGACGGTCACCGCGATGGCCCGCGGCTTCGTGCGCGGCACCGGGGTCGCCGGCGCGGACGGCATCGCGACGATCGTCGTCACGCCCAAGGTCGCAGACGTCGTGCAGAACGCCTCCGTGTCTTTCCTGGTGCCGGGGGCGACGACGCTGCAGGTCGCCATCGGCGATCTCCTGCGCGGGGCCTGAGCGGCCGCACGGAGCCTCTCGCGCCGGAGCCTGCCGGCCGGGAGCCCACCGCGCCGGAGCCCGCCGCACGCCCAGACCGGGCAGCCACCTCCGATCGGCGCTCTCAGCGGCGCGCCGTAGAATCGGGGGATGCCCGAGAACCCGCCCGAGAGCGCCCTGCCCGCCGGCACCCGCCCGCCGCTGTCGGCGGTGGATGTGCTCGCGTTCTTCTGCGAGCTCTTCGCGCTGGGCACGCTCGCGTTCTGGGGCTTCGCCGCGTTCGCGCTGCCGTGGAACATCATCATCGGCATCGGCGCGCCCGTGCTCGCCATCCTCGTGTGGGCGCTGTTCGTGTCACCGCGCGCCGTGCTCGCCGTGCATCCGTTCGTCCGCGCCGTCGTCGAACTGCTCGTCTACCTCGCCGCGACTCTCGCGTGGTGGGGCATGGGCCTCGCCTGGGTGGGACTCGTCTTCGCGGTGATCGCGATCACCGTCGGTGTGCTCGCCGGCCGCCGACGCTTCGCCTGATCGTCGACGGCCGGCCGAACGCCCGCGTCGCTATTTCACGCTGCCCGCGGTGAGACCGCCCACGAGGCGCTTCTCGATGAGCATGAAGAGCACGACGACCGGCACGACGGCGACCACCGACACCGCGAACACGTACTGCCACGACGTCGCGTACTGACCGACGAACTTGGTCAGCGCGACCGACAGCGGCTGGTTGTCGGCGGTCTGCAGGATGACGAGGGATGCGGCGAACTCGTTCCAGCACGCGACGAACGTGAAGACCACGGCCGTCACGATGCCCGGCCAGACCAGCGGCAGGTTGATCCGGAAGAGCACGGTGAATCGCCCGGCGCCGTCGATCTGCGCGGCCTCGTCGATCTCCTTGGGGACGCCGGCGAAGAAGGCGTGCATGATCCACACCGCGAACGCGAGATTGAAGGCGGCGTTGATGACGATCATCGCGGTCCACGTGTCGATCAGGCCCATGGCGAAGAACTGGCGGAACAGGCCCGACGTGAGCACCGCCGGCTGCAGCATCTGTGTCACGATCACGAGGAACAGGAACACGAGCCGCCCCGGGAACCGGTAGCGCGCCGTGTAGTACGCGGCCGGCAGTGAGACGAACAGCACGAGAATCGTCGCACTCACTGAGATCACGATGGTCGAGACGAGGTTGTGGAAGAGCGGCGTCTCGGGCGTCGACCACATCGTCAGGTAGTTCTCCCAGTGCCACTCCGTCGGGAAGTAGGTGGGAGTGACCGAACGGATCTGCGCCTGCGTCTTCACCGACCCGAAGAACATGATCAGGTACGGGAGGATGAAGAACAGCGCGACCACGAGACCGGCCAGCATCCGCCACAGCACGCGGGAGAGCGTGATCTGATCGCTCGTGTACCGCTTCTTGCGGGCCTTCAGGGGGACGCCCGCCGCGGGGGCGGGGAGAGTGGTGGCGGTCATCGCTCAGGCCTCCTGCATCGGCTTGACGATCTTCACGTACAGCGCGACGATCCCGATCACGATCAGGAACGCGACCACCGACAGAGCGCTCGCCACGTCGACGCGATGCTGGTTCTGGATGTACTTGAAGATGAGGGTCATGAAGGTGTCGGCGTCGTAACCCGGTATCGAGCCGGTCATCACCCGCAGGATCGGCAGCGAGTTGAAGACGTTGATGATGTTGATGAGGATGGCGACCGCGAGCGCCGCGCGCAGCTGCGGCAGCACGACGGTGAAGTAGGTGCGCACCGGGCTCGCGCCGTCCACGCGGGCGGCCTCGAGCGTTTCCGTCGGCACCGTCGCGAGTCCCGCCAGGATCGTGTAGGTCGTGAACGGCAATGACACGAAGACGGCGACGGCGATCGACCATCCGAAGGCCGTCGTCGGGTTCTTGGTCCAGCCGAAGCCCTGCGAGTCGCCGATGAGCCCGATGTCGTAGAGCAGCTTGTTGATGACCCCGAAGTACGGCTCGAGACCGTAGAACACCACCATCGTCGTCATGACGACGGATGCCGCCCACGGAATGATCACGATCATCCGGACGAAGCGGCGGCCCGGGAACGCCTTGTTGAGGATCTGGGCGAGCCCGAGCGACAGGACGACGGTGACGCCGACGACCACGACGACCCACACGATCGTGCGCAGGAAGATCGGCCAGAAGTAGGGGAACGTGAAGACCTCGACGTAGTTGTCGATGCCCACGGAGCCCTTGTCGATGCCGGCGATGTCGATGCGCCGCGTCGAGTTGAAGAACATGACTCCGGCGGGGAAGAGCACCACGCCGAAGATGAGGATCAGGGCCGGGGCGAGCCAGGGGAGGGCCGCGACCAGGTCGCGCGCGCCGGGCTTGCGGACCCGGTCGGCGGATTCGGCCTTGCCGGTGCGGGGGCGGCCGACGGCCGCCCCCGCCTGGTTCGGCGACGTCTCGGTGGAGGTGCTCATTCGCGTGTCACCGAACCTTTCCGGTTGTCAGCCCTTGTCCGCCGCGGCCTGGATCTCGTCGAGGACGTCCTTGGCCGGCTTCGTCTGGATCTGCCCGAAGAGCGACTTGAACGCGGCATCCGTCGCGTCCCACTTGGGGTTCGTCGAGGGGTAGAACTTCGCGCTCGGCAGCACCTCGAGGAAGGGCTTCAGGTCGGGCTCGTTGTCGAGGGCCGTGGCTCCCGACTTCGTGACGGGCAGGAAGCCCTCGGACTTCACCCACGGCACGTAGACATCCTGCGAGTAGAAGTAGTCGAAGAACTTCTGGATGGCGGCCTTCTTGTCGGTCTTGTTCTTGAACGCCATCAGCTGGTCCTCGACGCCGAGGGTCATGGCGCTGCCGTCCTGCGTCGGGATCGGCACGATGGAGTAGTTCAAGGAGGGGTTCTTCGCCTTGATCTGGCCGACGGTCGGCGGCAGGCCCACCTGCATCCCGATCTTGCCCTGGATGAAGATGTCGAGCAGCGGGGTGCGGTTCGTCGAGCCCGGGTCCTTCTCGGTCGCACCGGCGTCGATCATCTTCTTGATCTGGTTCCCGCCGGGCAGGTTGGACGGGTCGCTGACCATGATCTTGTCGGCGTTGCCGAAGGTGCCGCCCCCGCCCCACAGCCAGACGGCCGCCTCGGCCTGAGCCTCCTCCGAGCCGAGCGGCATGCCGTAGCCGGCGACGCCGTTGCCGAGCTTCGAGATCTTGACCGCGGCGTCCAGCTCCTCGTCCCACGTCTTCGGAGGCGTCGCGACGCCCGCCTGCTTCAGGAGGTCGTTGTTGACGAAGAGCGCGCGGGCCGAGGCGATGAACGGCAGCGCGTACGCGGTGCCCTTGTACTCCTCGTTCTTGACGAAGGCCTCCTGGAAGTCCGACATCGTGCTGCTCGAGACGACGTCGGACGCCTTGTAGAGCAGACCGTCGGAGGCGAAGCCGACGAAGGGACCGCCGTTGTAGATGTCCGGCGTCTGGCCGCCCTGGATCTTGGTGGTGATCACCGTCTGCAGGTTGTCCCACGACTCGACCTGGAGCTTGACGGTGATGTCGGGGTACTTCTTCTCGAAGCCCGCGATCACGGTCTCCCAGTTCTGCTGCGTCTTGTCCGAGTAGCTCGGAACGAGCATGTTGAGTGTCGTGGCGCCGCCGGACGCATTGCCGGCCGTCCCGCCGCCGAACCCGCACCCGGTGAGCGCGAGCGCTGCGGTGGCCGCGATCGCGGCACCTCCCAGCAGGTGGGTCTTCTTCATGTGCTGCATCCTCACTGTCTTCGGCAAAGGGAGTGGTGCTGGGACGCCGTCACCGTCCTCCTGCAGGTGCAGTCGCGAGACGTCGTTGCCTATAGTCCATTTTGTTAGGACTCTGCGCATATTGCCAAGGCTCTGGCGACCAGCGCAGGTTTCGATCATAGAAGTGATTGATCCGGATTGCTACAATCACTTTGAAGCACAATGTATGCTCGTTCCTGCACCATAACCCGTCGAGGAGAGACATGACCCACGAAGAGACCGTCGTCCGGCCCGCCGAGCACATGGCGCGGGAACTGGCCTCGCAGCCCGAGATGTGGGCGAGGGTCGCGGGTCTCCACGACGCCCGTGCGGGGATGCCGGCTGCCGGCCGTCGCGTCGCGGTCGTCGGCTGCGGCACGTCGTGGTTCATGGCGCAGTCGTACGCCGCCGCGCGCGAATCCGCCGGGCTGGGCGAGACCGACGCGTTCGCGGCATCCGAAGCCTTCGTCCTCGACCGGCGATACGACGACGTCGTGCTGCTGTCGCGCTCGGGTACGACGACCGAGGTCCTCGAGCTCGCCGACCGCCTCGCCGGCCGCGCGTCGACCATCGGGATCGTCGGGGATGCGTCGTCCCCGCTCGTCTCCGCCGTCCAGACGCCGCTCCTGCTGGCGTTCGCCGACGAGCAGTCGGTGGTGCAGACGCGCTTCGCCACCACGGCACTCGCGCTCATGCTCTCGTCGCTCGGCGTCGACCTGGCACCGGCGATCGCCGATGCGGAGCGGGCCATCGCGGAGGAGCTCGACCCGGAGCTCGTCGGCGCCCAGCAGTACACCTTCCTCGGGCAGGGCTGGACGGTCGGTCTCGCCCACGAGGCCGCGCTGAAGATGCGCGAGGCATCCCAGTCGTGGACCGAGTCGTACCCCTCGATGGAGTACCGGCACGGACCCATCTCGATCGCCGCCCCCGGTCGCGTGACCTGGCAGTTCGGTGACGCGCCCGAGGGCCTGGCCGCGCAGGTGTCGGCGACGGGCGCCCGGTTCGAGCAGGGGTCGCTGCATCCGCTCGCCGAACTCGTGCGCGCGCAGCGCGTCGCACTCGAGCGCGCCCGCGCCGCGGACCTGAACCCGGACCAGCCCCGCTCCCTGACCCGTTCTGTCATCCTCGAACCATGACTCTCTCGCTCGGCGACGGCCGGCCGATCCTCGCGTTCGACGTCGGCGGGACCGACATCAAGTCCGCCCTCTTCGACGCTGACGGGCGGGCCCTCGGCATCGAGCGCACGCCGACTCCCCTCGCCGGCTCCGAGACGCCGGTCGCGCTGGCGGCACGGCTCGCCGAGCTCGCCGCAGACCTGACGTCGCGCTTCCCCGACGCGACTCCGACCGCGGCAGGGGTCATCGTGCCGGGCATCGTCGACTCGACGCGCGGCATCGGCGTGTACGCGAGCAACCTGGGATGGCACGATGCGCCGATCCGCGAGCTCGCCTCGAGCGCCCTCGGCATGCCCGTCGCGTTCGACCACGACGTGCGCGCGGCCGCGTGGGCCGAGCATCTCGTGGGCGGCGCCCGGGCGTTCGACGACGTCTTCGTCATGGTGATCGGGACAGGCATCGCCGGCGCGCTCATCGTGGACGGACGGCTGCATCCCGCCGGCGGCTATGCCGGCGAGATCGGCCACTCCCCCGTCGCCGGCGGCTCTGCGTGCCCGTGCGGCGCGTACGGCTGCCTGGAGACCGTCGCCTCGGCCGGCGCGATCGCGCGCCGCTATGCGGAGCTCTCCGGATGCGACGTCGAGGGAGCCCGGGAGGTCTTCGCCCGGGCCGCCGCGGGAGATCCGACCGCGAGCGCGGTCGTCGATGCCGCCATCGACGCCCTCGTGCTCTCGCTCGCGCAGCTGACCGCGATGCTCGCGCCGCAGGCGGTCGTCGTCGGCGGGGGGCTCTCACGGGCAGGGGACGAACTCTTCGAACCACTGCGCACGCGCCTCGACGCGCGCCTGAGCTTCCATCGCCGACCGCAGCTGCTGGCCGCCCAGCTGGGCGAGGACGCGGGGCTCCTGGGAGCGGCGATCATCGCCCGCGAGCGATCGGATGCGGCGGCATGAGCGGCGCGCAGACCGGGCTGATCGTCACCGTCACGCCGAATCCTGCACTCGACATGACATGGCACGTCCAGAGCCTGTCCGTCGGCGAGTCGCACCGGGTCGGCACAGGGCGTGCGCGTGCGGGGGGCAAGGGCCTGAACGTGGCGCGCGTGGCCGCGCAGCAGGGTGCCGAGGTCGTCGCCGTGACGACGGTCGGCGGCCCGACTGGCGCCGAGTTCGCCGCGGAGCTGCAGGCGAGTGGCATCCCCCACGTGCTCGTCCCGGTCGACCCGCCGACGCGGCGCAGTGTCGCGATCGTGGATGTCGCGACGGGCGACGCGACGGTCCTGAACGAACGCGGCACCGATCCCGGAAGCGCCGGATGGCGCGCTCTCCTCGATGCGACGACGGATGCCGCGGCCCGCGCCGCGGTCCTCGTCGTCTCCGGCAGCCTGCCGCCCGGCGCTCCCGGCACGCTCATACCCGAGCTCATCGGCATCGCGACGGCGCTCGGCATCCCCTCGATCGTCGACACCTCCGGTGCCGCGCTCCTCGCCGCCGCCCGCGCCGGCGCCACCGTGCTGAAGCCCAATCGCGCCGAGCTGACCGAGGCGATAGGGATCGATGACCCGGTCGCCGCGGCAGGCACACTGCTCGCGTACGGGACTCGGCTCGTCCTGCTCTCGCTCGGCGCGGACGGCATGCTCGCCGTGAGGCCGGACGCCGACCCGCTGCACGCGCGCCTTCCCGAGGTGCTCGCGGGCAATCCGACCGGCGCGGGGGATGCGGCGGTGGCCGCCGCATCCGTCCTCCTCGCGCAGGGGGTCGACGACCCGCAGTCGCTCCTGCGGGCTGCGGTCGCGTGGTCCGCCGCGGCGGTGCTGGAGCCCGTCGCCGGCGAGATCTCCCCTCTGCACGTCGAGCTCGCCGAGCGCATCGGCGTGCTCTCACTTTCGAAGACAGTTCCCCTGACGGAGGCTCGATGACCCTCGCCCACGCCCGCGACCTCGTCGCGGAAGCCCGTGACCGCGGCACCGCGATCGGCGCATTCAACGTGATCCACCTCGAGACCGCTGAGGCTCTCGTCCGGGGTGCGGAGGCGGCCGGTCTGCCCGTCATCCTGCAGATCTCGCAGAACTGCGCGGACTATCACGGCGCGCTCGCCCCGATCGGAGCGGCGACGCTCGCCGTCGCCGCGGCGGCCTCCGTCCCGGTGGCGGTGCACCTCGATCACGCCGAGCGCGAAGAGCTCGTCGCCGAAGCCATCGCGCTGGGCTTCGGCTCGGTCATGTTCGACGCCTCGACGATGCCCTACGAGCAGAACGTACGTTCGACTGCACGCGTCGTGGCCGCCGCCCATGCAGCCGGCGTCTCGGTGGAGGGCGAACTCGGCGAGATCGGCGGCAAGGACGGCGCCCACGCTCCCGGCGTCCGCACCGATCCGGACGAGGCCCGCGACTTCGTCGCGGCGACCGGTGTGGACGCCCTGGCCGTCGCCGTGGGATCATCGCACGCCATGACGAGCCGCACCGCCCACCTCGACCTCGAGCGCATCGCGCGCCTGCGCACCGCCCTCGACGTGCCACTGGTGCTCCACGGGTCGTCCGGCGTCGCCGATGACGTGCTTGCGGGCGCGATCCGCGCCGGCATGACGAAGATCAATGTGTCGACGCACCTGAACGGCTTCTTCACCCGGGCCATCCGGTCATCCCTCGACGACGACCCCGCGATCGTCGACTCGCGCAGATACGTCTCCGCCGGGCGCGCCGCCGTCGCCGGCGAGGCGGAGCGGATGATGCGGCTCTTCGCGCTTCAGACCGCACCGCTGCGGGTGGCCTCGTGAAGCGCGCGGAGCGCCTGGCGGCGATCATCGAGCTGCTCGCCGCCTCCGACGGCGTCGAGGTCGACGAGCTCGTCGACACCCTCGGCATCTCGGCCGCGACCGCGCGTCGCGACCTCGATGCCCTCGCCGAGCAGCGGCTGCTGACCCGCACCCGCGGCGGGGCGGCGCCGCTGAGTGTCGCGTACGAGCTCCCGCTGCGCTACAAGAACCACCAGCGCACGGCCGAGAAGCAGCGGATCGCCCGCATGGCCGCACAGATGATCCCGCCCGGATCGGTCGTGGGACTCACGGGCGGGACCACCACGACCGCGATCGCGGCGGCTCTCGCGATGCGGACGGATGCTGCGCCGGCCTCCGCGCTCTACGCCTTCACCGTCGTCACGAACTCGGTGAACATCGCCGCGCAGCTGGCGACGCGGCCCGCGCTCAAGATCGTCGTCACGGGCGGTGTGCTCAACGCCCGCTCGTACGAGCTCGTCGGCGGCTACGCGGAGCAGGTGCTGCGCGGGCTCACCATCGACGTCGCGTTCATCGGGGTCAACGGCATCGACGCGGAGGTCGGGGCCACCACGCACGACGAGCGCGAGGCCGCCGCCAACCGGCTCATGGCCGCACGCGCGCGACAGGCGGTGATCGTCGCCGACTCGAGCAAGATCGGGCGCACCGCGTTCGCCGTGATGGGCGGCCCCGAGCGGTTCCCGATCCTCCTCACCGACGCGGGCATCACGCCCGAGCAGCGCGCGGAGCTCGTCGAGCGCGGCTACGACGTCCGGGTCGCGGAGTGACGCCTCCCCACCTCTCGCGAACCCGCATCCATTTCCCGAGCCCGCACGCGATTCGCGTGATTCCGGTGCGGGCTCGGGAATCGAGTGCGGGCTCGGGAAACGCCTCTCTAGGCTGAGACCGTGACTTCGGACGTCCTTGCGCAGCTGCGCGCGGCGCTCGGCGATCGCGTCGACACGACGCCGCGAGCGCTGGACGATGCGCGCGCCGACAAGTCCGGACACGTGGCATCCGCCCCACCGCTCGCCGTCGTGCACGCCGCATCCGTGGCCGACGTCCAGGAGGTGATGCGCATCGCGAGCGCGACCGGCACCCCAGTCGTCCCGCGCGGCGCCGGAACGGGCCTCGCCGGCGGCGCCAACGCGGGCGCGGGCGAGATCGCCCTCTCACTGCGGGGCATGACGCGCATCCTCGAAGTGCGCCCCGAGGACCTGCTGGCCACCGTCGAGCCCGGCATCCTCAACGGCGACCTCAACGAGGCTCTCGCGCCACACGGGCTGTGGTGGGCACCCGACCCCGCCAGCCGCGCCATCTCCACGGTCGGCGGCAACATCGCCACGGGTGCCGGCGGCCTCCTCTGCGCCAAGTACGGGGTCGTGCGCGACGCCGTGCTCGCCCTCGATGTCGTCCTCGCCGACGG
Organism: Microbacterium sp. sgz311019; assembly: GCF_056135325.1. Classification (NCBI taxonomy): domain Bacteria; kingdom Bacillati; phylum Actinomycetota; class Actinomycetes; order Micrococcales; family Microbacteriaceae; genus Microbacterium; species Microbacterium sp. sgz311019. The sequence goes on from NZ_JBWAXO010000003.1 coordinate 288,706, forward strand.
CTCGCTGATCCACGTCGGGCACCGCTCGGTCAAGGGTGTCACCGGCCTGGACCTCACGTCGCTGTTCATCGGCTCGGAGGGCACACTCGGCATCGTCGTCGGCGCGACGCTGAAGCTGCGTCGGCTCGTGCCGGGAGACCCCCGCACCATCGCAGCGGCCTTCTCCCACGGCGTGCGGGCCGCCGCGCAGGCCTGTGCAGCCGTCACGGCGGCCGGCATCCAGCCCGCCATCATGGAATTGATGGATGGGCAGTCCCTGTCGGCTGTGCACGCCCTGCTCGGCCTGGACGCCCCTCCCACGGGGGCCGCGCAGGTGACGATCCAGACCGACGGGCCTGCGGCGACAGCAGAGGCGGACGAGATCGCGGCGATCCTGCGCACGGCCGGCGGCACGGTCGCGATCTCGCACGACCGGGCCGAGGGCGAGCGGCTGCTCGCGATCCGTCGGTCGATGCATCCCGCGATGGAATCGCTCGGCCGCACGCTCATCGAGGACGTCAGCGTTCCCCGCAGCGCGATGCCCGCGATGTTCGACGAGATCGCGCGGGTGGAGCGGCAGTACGGCATCGCGATCCCCACGGTCGCGCATGCCGGCGACGGCAACCTGCATCCGAACTTCGTCATCCCGGACGGCGAGGCCGACGTGCCGGATCGGATCTGGGCCGCCGCGGACGACCTGTTCCGCGCCGCCTTGCGCCTGGGCGGCACGCTGACCGGAGAGCACGGCATCGGCGTGCTGAAGCGCCGGTGGCTCGTCGACGAGCTCGGCGACGATCAGTGGCGCCTGCAGCGCGACATCACCCGCGTCTTCGACCCCCAGGGCATCCTCAATCCCGGCAAGGTCTTCGCGTGAGCGCCGTGCCCACCGCTCGCGTGATCCGCGTCAGCGCGGTTGTCGTGACGGATCCATCTGGCCGCGCGCTCGTGGTTCGCAAGCACGGCACCGCGGTCTTCCAGCAGCCCGGGGGCAAGCCCGATCCGGGTGAGTCGGCGCTCGACGCAGCGGTCCGGGAACTCTTCGAAGAGACGGGGATCGTCGCCGATGCTGGATCGCTCACCCCGCTCGGGATGTTCCGGGATGCCGCTGCGAACGAGCCCGATCACACCGTGGTCGCTGATGCCTTCACGCTGACCCTCGGCGATCCCGAGGCGCTGGCGGGCGCGGAGATCGCCGAACTGCGTTGGATCACGCCGCGCGACCTGGAGGCAACTCCCCTGGCACCGCTCAGCCGCAATCAGCTGCTGCCTCTCGTCTGGCGGTGAGTTACAGGCCCTGCCAGGCGGGCTTGTTCGCGTAGGTGTAGCGGTAGTAGTCCGCGAAGCGCAGGCGCGCCGCCGCGGCCTCGTCGACCACGACCGTCGCGTGCGGGTGCAGCTGGATCGCCGAGCCCGGCAGTGACGCCGTCACCGGACCTTCGACGGCACCGGCCACGGCCTCAGCCTTGCCTTCGCCGAACGCGAGGAGCACGAGGTGCTTCGCACGCAGGATCGTGCCGAGTCCCTGCGTGATGCAGTGCATCGGCACGTCGTCGATGCTCGGGAAGAAGCGCGCGTTGTCTTCGCGCGTCTGCTCCGTGAGCGTCTTCACGCGCGTGTGCGAGGCGAACGACGACCCGGGCTCGTTGAAGCCGATGTGCCCGTCGGTCCCGATGCCGAGGATCTGAAGGGCGACCCCCCCGGCCGCGTCGATCGCGGCCTCGTAGTCGGCGCCGGCGTGCTCGATGCCGTCGGAGCGACCGTCGGGCACGCGGATGCGCGCCGGGTCGAGCCCGAGGGGCTCCACGACCTCGCGCGTGATGACGGAGCGGTAGCTCTCGGGATGCGCCGGGTCGATGCCGACGTACTCATCGAGGGCGAAACCGCGCACCTGCGACACGTCGACGCCGGCGATGCGCGGACGCAGCGCCTCGTACACGGGCAGGGGCGTAGACCCCGTCGCGAGCCCCAGCACAACGGCCGGGTCGGCGCGGATCAGCCGCACGATCTCGTCGGCGACGAGCGCGCCCCCCGCGGCGGCGTTCTCGACGATGACCACTTCAGCCATGGGCCAGGACCTCCTCAGTATCATGATCGGCGCCGACGAGCGCCGCACCGATCGCCGCGACGGGCGAGCCTGCCGGAAGCACGCGCACACGCTCGTCGAGGCGGAGCGAACGGATGAACGGGGATGCGTCGGCGCTGCGCGTCAGCTCCGCTGCGACGACGGCCATCAGCCGATCGCCGAGCATCGTGATGCCGCCCCCGAGGACGACGGTACCGGCATCCACCGTCAGCACAAGGGCGCGGATGGCGGCACTCACGCCGTAGCCGATGCCGTCCCGCAGCTCGATCGCTGTCGGGTCGCCCGCGTCGGCGGCGTCGAAGATGTCGCGGATCGGCAGCTCACCAGGGCGCCCCCAGCGCCGCGCGACCGTGCCGCCGCCTGAGAACGCCTCGATGCAGCCATGCTGGCCGCACGTGCACAGCGGCCCGTTCGCGTCGATCGACAGGTGGCCGACCTCGCCCGCCGTGCCCGACGAGCCGGCCCAGAGTCGGCCGTCCACGACGATGCCCGCCGCGACGCCCGTGCCGAAGTTCAGGTATGCGAGAGTGCCGCTCGCGCCCTGGATGGCCGCGGCACCGAGCGCGGCGGCCTTGACGTCGTTCTCCACCGCGACGGGGAGCCCGAGCTCGGGCCCGACGGCGGCGGCGAGGTCGAGTTCCTCGATGCCGAGGTTCACGGCGTGCCGCACACGTGTGGAGCCCGGTTCGATGCGTCCCGGGATGCCGATGCCCACGGAGGCGAACGCGGCGACGGGCAGTCCCAGCTCGGCCGCGAGCGCGGACACCGCGTCCACCACCGTGCGGACGACCGCATCCGGCCCCCATCCCGTCGCGCGTCGCACGCGCGCCCGGACGATCCCGGCCCCGTCGATCGCGACGGCGTCCGTCTTGGTCCCCCCGACGTCCAGACCCACTCTCATGAGCCGCTCTCCCGACGGGAGGCGGCTGCAGCCTGCGCCGGCATCAGCCCTTGACCGCCCCGGCCGACATCCCGGCCACAAGGTGGCGCTGGATGATGAGGAAGAAAACGACGACCGGGAGTGCGAAGAGCACCGAGGCCGCCATCTGCCCGCCGTAGTCGGTGCCGGTGACAGGGGACGAGAACGACACCAGCCAGATCGGCAGCGTGTACATCGCCTGCTCCTTCATGAACGTGTACGCGAGGATGTACTCGTTCCACGCGGAGATGAAGGCGAAGATGCTCGTCGAGATCACGCCCGGGACGACGAGCGGGAACAGGATGCTGCGCAGGATGCGCCAGGTGCCCGCGCCGTCCATCATCGCGGCCTCTTCGAGCTCGACCGGGATGGTGATGAAGAATCCGCGCAGGGTCCAGATCGCGAACGGCAGCACGGCCGCCACATACGCGAGCGAAAGTCCGAAGAACGAGTTCAGCAGACCCAGGTTATTGAAGATGAGGAACTGCGGGATGAGCAGCGCCGTGCCGGGAAGCATCTGGACGGCGAGGATCAGCACCATGATCGTGCGGCGCCCGCGGAAGCGGAACCGGCTGAGAGCCGCCGACGCGAACAGCGAGAGGGCGAGTGCGAACACCACGGCGCTCACGACGACGATGACGCTGTTCTGGAGATTCGTCAGGAACGACGTCTGCGTGATCGCGACGATGAAGTTGTCGAACGTGGGGTTCAGCGGCAGGAAGTGAGGTGTCGAGGTCATGACCTCGGGACGCGGCTTGAATGCCGTGTTGACCATCCAGTAGACGGGGAAGATCCAGATGACGCTGAAGACGATGGCGATGGCGGTCGCCCACGGGTGACGCTGACGGCGCCGGCGCGGAGGGCGCGCCGGCGGCGCTCCCGCGGTCGTCGCCCCGGCCGAGGCCGTGGACGACTCGGTGGTGATGGTGCTCACAGGTCCTCCCCCGAGCGAAGCAGGCTGCGGATGTAGAAGCCGCTGATGATCATGAGCATGATCGTGGTGATCACGGAGATCGCGGCGCCTGTTCCGATCTTGAAGGTGTTGAAGGCGGTCAGGTAGGTCCAGATGCCGAGGGTGGCCGTCGTGTTGTTGGGTCCGCCCTGGGTGACGAGCCAGATCTGGTTGAAGACGTTGAAGTCCCAGATGATCGACAGCACCGTGACGAGCAGGATCGTCGGCTTCAGGTAGTTGAGGACGAGCGTGAAGTAGATGCGGGGCTCGCTCGCGCCGTCGATCCGCGCCGCCTCGAGCATCGACGTGTCGATCTGGGTCTGCGCCGCGTAGGTGGTCAGCGCGATGAACGGCACCGCCTGCCACACGACGAGCATCCAGATGCACAGCAGTGCGAGGAACGTGTTGTTGGCCCACGAGAGGTTGGTGACGTCGCCGAAGATGCGCAGCTGTGTGAGCATCCAGTTGATGACGCCGTATCCGGGTTGGAACAGCCAGTTCCACACCTGCGACGACGCCACGTTCGGCATGCCCCAGGCGAAGATCAGCACGATGGTGATGACGTATCGCATGACCGTGCCGAGGCGCATCATCAGCTCGGCGACGCCGACTCCGATGACGAGGCTGCCGATGACGAGGGCGGCCGTGAAGCCGAGCGTCAGCAGCGTGGACCACCAGAACTGCGGGCTCGCGATGGTCTTCGTGTACTGGTCGAGCCCGACGAAGCTGAACTCCCCGGTGAAGAGGGTCCGCTGGTTGAAGTCCGTGAAGGACGTGAAGACGAGGAAGACGATCGGCGCCAGGATGAGTGCGGCGATCACGATTCCGGCCGGTGTCAGCAGCCAGAGGGGCGCGAAGCGCGCCTGCTTGGAGTAGCGGCGAGGGTGCCGTGGCCGCCGCCCGGGTCGGGCGGCGGCCACACCCTCGCCTGCGACGTTCGTCGCGGTCGAGGCGATGGTCATCTTCTCAGTGTTCCTGTGTGTCCGATCCTGCTAGAGGCCGATCACTGGTTGAGGGTCGAGTTGACCGTGGCGTCCCAGGTCTTCGCCGCGTCGGACGTCGACTGGCTGCCGGAGGTCACCGACTGGAAGAACTGCTTCATGCCCGGGTCCTCCAGCGACGCCCAGCTGCCCGAGGCGGGGGTCGCCTTCGAGTCCTGAGCCGACGTGAAGAACGCCTTCTGCAGCTCGGACAGCGTGCCGCCGTCGACCGCGGCCTTCGAGCCCTCGACGCTGTTCGGGATCCAGCCGTCCTTGCCGAACACGTAGGTGTTCTGGATGTCCGGGCTGGCCGCGATCTTGACCCACGCGCGAGCGAGGTCCTGGTTCTTGCTCTTGGTCGCGATGCCCCAGTCCGAGCCGCCGAGGTTCACCGGCTGGTTCTTGCCCGAGACACCGGGCATCGGGAAGGAGCCGAGGACGTCGTTCGTCAGCTTCGGGTTGTCCTTCTGGACCACGCCGATCTCCCAGCCGTTGGCGATGATCGCGCCGGCCTTGCCGTCGGCGAACACCTGGTCCTGGTCGGGCTTGTCGGTGTTGAGCGTCTGGCTGGCCGCCGACGAGTACGCGTTCTGGAAGGCCTTGAAGTCGTTCAGGCCCTTCTGCGCCTGCGGGGTCGAGAAGCCGGCGGTCCACTTGCCGTTCTTCTGCGTGGCGATGTCGCCGCCCTGGTCCCAGACCCACTGCATCCCCGCGTACCAGTACTGGCCGGGCAGGTAGAAGGCGGAGAAGTCGGTGCCGGCGTTCTTGGCCTTCAGCTTGTCGAGGTCGGCCTTGAGCTCGTCATACGTGGTGGGAGCGGCGGTGATGCCCGCATCCGCCCAGACCGTCTTGTTGTAGAGGACCGCACGCGCGCCCGCGAACGACGGGACCGCGTACAGCTTGCCGTCGATCGTGGCCGGGTCCTGCAGGCCGCCGAGCCAGGTCTGGCCCTGCTGGAAGTCGCTCTTGTACTTCGTCAGGTCGGCGAGGCCGCCGCTCGACGCGAAGGTGGCGACCTGCGTGTTGCCGAGGTCGAGCACGTCCGGCGGGGTGCTCGTCGCGAGCGCGGTGGTGATCTTGGTCGCGATGTCGGTCCACTGCTGGGTCTCGACCTTGACCTTGGCACCGGTCTGCTTGGTGAACTCGTCGTTGATCGCCTTGAGCGTCGTGTCCGACAGGTCGCCGGTCATGGCCCAGACGGTGAGCGTCTTGCCCTTGCCGTCGACCGCTCCACCGGTGGAGCCGGACCCGGAACTGCTTCCGCAGGCGCTCAGCGCCAGGGCGGCAGCGACGCCGACAGCGCCGACAGCGACGATGCGTGAAGTGCGCAATTTTTCTCCTCGTGTTGGTTTCTCTTGGTGTGCGACGGAGCCTCCGGCTCCATCAGGGGGGATGGCGCGTCCTAGGACACGCCCAGCTGTCCGGAGAGGACCATGACGGCCGCGCCACGCAGGACGATGTCCTGGCCTTGGGCCGTCATCCGCACCCGGATGCCGTCGTGCAGGACGGTGAGGATCCGGGAGCGGAGCGTCTCGAGGGTCGCCCGGGCGAGCGGTCCGTCGAGAAGTTCAGGGGGGCCGGAGAGGACGACCTCCGACAGGTCGAGCGCACCCACGACCGGTGCCAGCGCGATGCCGAGGCGCTCGCCGGCGTCGTACAGGATGCCGTCGCGGTCGGCGGGGTCGGCATCGGCGATGCGGGCTGTGAGCGCCGGGGCCGAGAGCCAGGCCTCGAGGCAGCCCGAGCGGCCGCACGCGCACAGCGGGCCGCCATCGGTGCCGACGGTGACGTGGCCGATCTCGCCCGCGGCCGAGTGGCTGCCGCGCACCGGGCGTCCGTCGATGACGAGGCCTGAGCCGACGCCGCGGCCGATCTTCACGAGCAGGACGTCGTCCGCGCCGCCGAAGGTGTACTCCGCGAGGACGGCCGCGTTCGCGTCGTTGGCGACGATCACCGGGATGTCGACGGCCGCACGCAGCGCCGACTTGAGGTCGTAGTCGCGCCAGCCGAAGTTGGGGGCGGTGAGGACCACGCCCGCGTCGTCCACGACGCCGGGTGTTCCGACGCCCATGCCGAGGATCGGCATGTCGGACTCCGCGGCGAGCTCGCGGGCGAGCCCGATGACGATGCCGGCCGCGTCGTCGAGGTGCTCGACGTGGTCGACCACGCGACGGCTGATGATCCGGCCGTCGAGGGTGAGGACCGCGCCCACGAAGCGGTCGCTCGCGGAGAGGTCGAGGGCGAGGATGCGGTGCCCCGTGCGGTCGAGATCGATGAGGATCGCGGGCTTGCCCGGGCCGGAGGCCTCGCGCACACCGACCTCGACGATGAAGCCGTCGGCGATGAGCTCGGAGACGAGGTCGGAGATCGTGACGCGGGTGAGACCGGTCTCGCGCGACAGGTCGGCGCGGCTCATCGCCCCCTCGTGGAAGAGGGTCTGCAGCAGCAGCGCTCGGTTGTGCCCGCGAGCATGCTCCGGAAGCACCTTGGATCCCTGCCGGAGCGCACGGCGGGGCCCGTACGGGTTCTCGTCTCCGTGGGTCGTGGGCGCGGAATCGATGGTGGAAGAGCCGCGCTGCGCTTCGGGCGAAGTCATGTTTGTTAGTAGACCTTACGAACATAAGAACCGCAAGCCCTGAGCGCGCTTTTGTTGGGCCGGTTTACGAATTCGTTACGTACCTGCTTCTCGACCCACTCGACATCGAGATCCAACCGTCATCGGCGTGGATCCGGTCTTCAGGCCGCCCCCGGTACAATAAACCCTGGGCAATTCGGGGGTTTGACAGTGGCTGACACGGACGAGCAGCGGGATGTCGGGACGACCGGGGCCGACCAGGCCACCGGTACGGACACGTCATACGCGTGGGCACCGGCGGAGCCGGCGCACCGCAAGCGCCATCTCGGCGCATGGATCGGCGTGCCCACGGGCATCGTGGCGGCGGCCGTCGTGGCGGTCTCGCTCGTGCTCATCGCACCCGGCGCATCCGTCGCCAGTGTGCCCGTCGGCGGCATGACCGCGGGGGCCGCCGCCGACGCCATCACGGCGAAGCTCGCCGCGACCCCGGTGACGCTGTCGGGGCCCGACGGCCGCACGGTCACGCTGACCGGCGCCGACCTCGGCGCCAGCGTCGACGCGAGCACGCTCGCGCAGGACACCTACGCCGACCATCCGCTCTGGAACGTCGCGGGCTGGTTCCCGTCGTCGCGCAAGGCCGACGTCAAGGTGGATCACGCCGCCGTCGCCGCGAAGCTGCACACCGTCTTCCCCTCCCTCTTCGTCGCTCCCGTCGACGCGACCGTCTCCTTCGACGGCGCCACCGGCTCGTACACCGCCGCTCCGGCGGTCGACGGAACGAGCGTGGATGTGGATGCCGTGCAGACCGCCATCCAGAACGCCTTCGCCGCCGGCGCGACGGGCAAGGCGGTGTCGGTGTCGACGACCCCGGTGGCCGCTGCCACGACGACCGCGCACGCGCAGGAGGTCGCCGGGAAGCTCAACAAGATGCTCGACACCGTCGGGTTCTACGTGGGCGACGAGCGGACGGCGCCGGTCGACCGGGCGACCGCCGCATCCTGGATCACCCTGACCGACAAGCCGGACGGCACCATCGGCGTGAGCGCCGACGCATCCAAGATCCAGACCGTCGTCGATTCGCTCTCCGCATCCGTCAACCGTGCGCCGGCGGACGGCTCCGTCATCACGAACTCCTCCGGCACGGTCCTGCGCACCATCGCCGCCGGCCACAGCGGCCGCACGCTCGGCGAGACCGCGGGCGTCGCCGACGCCTTCGCGAAGCAGCTCGCGAACCTCGATGGCGCATACAAGCTGACGGTCTCCGAGACCCCGGCGAAGATGGCGACAGCGCAGCGTCTGCTCGAGGTCAACCTCACGACGCAGACGCTCTATCTCAAGGAGAACGGCAAGGTCGTGGACTCCTGGCTCGTCTCCAGCGGACGCACGTACCCCACGAAGACCGGCCACTTCCGGATCAACTCGCACATCCCGTCGATGACGATGAAGGGCCCCAACCCCGACGGCACGACGTACTCGCAGCCGGACGTCCCGTGGGTCATGTACTTCAACGGCGACCAGGGCTTCCACGGCGTCTACTGGCACCACAACTTCGGCCACCCGATGAGCCACGGCTGCGTCGGCATGCCGATCTCGCGCGCCAAGCAGCTCTACGACTGGACGCCGAGCGGCACGGACGTGTGGGTCCACGGCTGACCCACGCCTGAGCGTGGTCGGTCCCGCCCGGTTCAGCGCGACGCGATCGAGACGAAGGCGCGGAGCGGATGCTCGGGCCCGACGTCCGGCAGTGCGGCGGCGCCGTCGAGGCCGGTGCCGCGCGGGCCGACGAGGCGCACCGCCACCGGCGCTTCGGACAGGAGCTGCTCGAAGCGCGCGCGGATGAGCGTGGAACCGAACACCCCGCCCACGGCCCCGACCGCCCAGGGGCCGTCATCCACGCCCTCCGCCACCCGTTCGAGCCCCGCCGTCACCGATCGCGCGAGCTCCTCGGCCGCGCGGAGGCAGATGCGCTCCGCGACCGGATCCGAATCCGCGAGCTCGGCGACGGCACGGGCGAAGGATGCGACGATCCGGATGCGATCGGGGTCAGCCTGCAGGTCGATGTACGCCTCGTCGAGGTCGGGCCACCGCTCCCGCATGGCATCGGTCAATGGGGTGAGCGGACCGCGCCCGTCGTAGGCGCGCATCCCGGCGTCCAGCGCCTCGCGCCCGATCCAGTAGCCGCTGCCCGCATCGCCCATGATGTGGCCCCAGCCGTCGACTCGTGCGACGCGCTTGCGGCCGACCGCGAGGGTGACGACCCCGGTGCCCGCCGCGACCACCGCGCCGCGATCGCCGCCGAGGGTGCCGAGGAACGAGGTGATCGAGTCGTGCGTGAGGCGGGCGACGGACGTGCCGAGGTCGCGCGTCGCATCCAGCAGCGCCGTCGCATCCGCCTCACGACGGGTCAGCCCCGAGACACCCGCCGACACCTCGGCTATCGGCATGCCGGCGGCCGCTGCGCGGGCGGCGGAGGCGAGCTGCGGGATGAGCTCCTCATGCGTGCGCACGCCCGGGAGAATCGTCTCCCGCGGGGCGGCGCCGGGGAGCGTCATCCGGATCTTCATCCCGGTCTGTCCCGCGTCGATCGCCAGCGCTGCTCCGTCAGTCATCTGTCGTCTCCTTCATGCGACGGGCCGGCGAGGTCTCCCCCGCCGGCCCGCCTGCAGTGATCGTCTCGGATCGCGTCGACTCAGATGCCGTCGACGATGCCGTTCAGCGTCGCGGACGGACGCATGACCTGCGACACGAGCTCCTGATCCGGGTGGTAATAGCCGCCGATGTCGACCTTCGAGCCCTGCACGGCGAGGAGCTCCGCGACGATCGCGTCCTCGTTGGCCGTGAGCGCCTCGGCGACCGGGGCGAACGCGGCCGCCAGCTCGGCATCCGCCGTCTGCGCCGCGAGCTCCTGCACCCAGTACAGCGCCAGGTAGAAGTGGCTGCCGCGGTTGTCGATCGTGCCGAGGGCGCGGCCGGGCGACCTGTCGTTCTCGAGGAACGTGCCGGTGGCGGCATCCAGCGTGTCGGCGAGAACCTGCGCCTTCGCGTTGCCCGTGTATGCGGCGTAGTGCTCGAACGACGCGGCCAGCGCGAAGAACTCGCCCAGGGAGTCCCAGCGCAGGTAGTCCTCGGCGAGCAGCTGCTGCACGTGCTTCGGCGCCGAGCCGCCGGCGCCGGTCTCGAACAGGCCGCCGCCCGCGAGCAGCGGGACGATGCTCAGCATCTTCGCCGACGTGCCGACTTCGAGGATCGGGAAGAGGTCGGTGAGGTAGTCGCGCAGGACGTTGCCCGTCACCGAGATCGTGTCGAGACCCTGGCGCATCCGGGCGAGCGAGTACCGGGTCGCCTCCGCCGGCGGCAGGATCGTCGTCGTGATGCCCTTGGTGTCGAGCTTGCCGAGGTATGTCTGGACCTTGGCGATGAGCTGGGCATCGTGCGCGCGATTGGCGTCGAGCCAGAACACCGCCGGGACGCCGGTCGCACGGGCACGGCCCACGGCGAGCTTCACCCAGTCGCGGACCGGGATGTCCTTGGTCTGGGTCGCCCGCCAGATGTCGCCGGCCTCGACCTCGTGCTCGATGAGCACCTCGCCCTCGGAGTCGACGATCTGCATGCGGCCGGCCGTCTCGATCTCGAAGGTCTTGTCGTGGCTGCCGTATTCCTCCGCAGCCTGCGCCATGAGACCGACGTTCGGGACGGTGCCGATCGTCGCGGGGTCGAGCGGGCCGTTGGCGATGACGTCATCGATCGTCGCCTGGTAGACCCCCGCGTAGGAGGAGTCCGGGATGACGGCGAGCGTGTCGTCCTCTCCGCCGTCGGCGCCCCACAGCTTGCCGCCGTTGCGGATGAGTGCAGGCATGGATGCATCCACGATGACGTCCGACGGGACGTGCAGGTTTGTGATGCCCTTGTCGGAGTTGACGTACGACAGGCGCGGGCCGCGGTCGAGGTCGGCCGCGATCTCCTCGGCGATCTCGGCTCCGCCCTCCACACGCGCGAGGCCGTCGAGGATCGCGCCGAGGCCGTTGTTGGCGCTCAGCCCCTCGCGCGCGAGGAGGTCGCCGTTGCGGTCGAAGACGTCGGCGAAGTAGGCCTTGACGACGTGGCCGAAGATGATCGGGTCGCTGACCTTCATCATCGTGGCCTTCAGGTGCACGGAGTACAGGAGGTCCTCCGCCTTGGCCGTCTGGAGCGTCTCGGCGAGGAAGGCGTCGAGTGCCGCGGCCGAGAGGAAGGTCGCGTCGACGATCTCGCCGGGCAGGACCTTGAGGCCGCTCTTGAGCGTCGTCACCGTGCCGTCTTCGGCGACGTGCTGGATCGTGAGCACGTCGTCGCTCGGGATCACGACCGACTTCTCGTTCGAGCGGAAGTCGTCGTGGCCCATCGTCGCGACGCGCGTCTTCGAGCCCGCGGCGAACGCCTTGTTGCGGTGCGGGTGCTTGCGCGCGTAGTTCTTCACCGACAGAGGGGCGCGACGGTCGCTGTTGCCCTCGCGCAGGACCGGGTTCACGGCGGATCCCTTGATGCGGTCGTAGCGGGCGCGGACGTCCTTGTCGTCGAGCGACTGCGGCTCGTCCGGATAGTCGGGGATGTCGTAGCCCTGGCCCTGCAGCTCGGCGATGGCCGCCTTCAGCTGCGGGATGGACGCCGAGATGTTGGGCAGCTTGATGATGTTCGCCTCGGGAAGCGTCGCGAGGCCGCCGAGCTCGGCGAGCGCGTCGCCCACCTGCTGGGCGGGCGTGAGCTTCTGCGGGAAGGCGGCCAGGATGCGGCCGGCCAGCGAGATGTCGCGTGTCTCGACCTCGACCCCGGCCTGCCGGGTCACGGCCTGCACGATGGGGAGGAAGGAGGCGGTCGCGAGCGCCGGTGCCTCGTCGGTGTGGGTGTAGATGATGGTCGAATCGGGCACGAGTCGTCTCTCTCTGGAAGGGAGGAGCCCTTGCGGGCGTGGCCGTGGGGGGCGTCGGATGCGGCCGCCGCACGCCGGTTCACCGTACGCAGCGACGCATCCGCCAGACTATCGCACCCAGGAAAGTATCTCGACATCGAGATATCTCGCTGTGGATGCCTGATCAAGCTTGCCTCGGCGAGCAGCGTGGGCATTAGCCTGTGCGTATGGCAGAACTTCGGCTGGAAGAACTGTCCGCCTCGACCATCGTGGCGGTCAACAACATGTCGCTGAAGCCCGGGCAGGAGGAGTTCCTCTCGCCGGTGAGCTACGGCATCGCCGCAACCGTCGTGAATCCTCAGACGTCCTGGCAGCGCGTCGTCCTGGAGGGCGACTCCATCGTGGGCTTCATCAGCGCGAACTTCGACCCCGACTTCCCGCAGGAGCACTTCCGCTCCGTGCTGTGGCGCATCAACGTCGACGCGGAGGACCAGGGCAAAGGCATCGGCCGCTTCGCGGTCGAGTCGCTCCTGGCCGAGGCGCGCGAGCGCGGCATGGACCACGTCAACGTCATCTACGAGGCCGGCGAGGCGGGACCCGCGGCGTTCTTCGAGCGCGTCGGCTTCACGCCCGTCGGCGAGACCGAGTACGGCGAGGTCATCGCCGAGATCGGCCTGTAGCCCCCGCTTGCTGGAGTTGCCGCGAGCCCGCACTCGTTTTGCGAACCCGCATCCTCTTCACGCGAATCGGATGCGGGTTCGACATTTGAGTGCGGGCTCGCGGCATGGAGGTGCCGGGCCGGTCAACGGGGGTGGATGCCGAATTGGGAGAGGCGTCGGCCGAGCGCGCCAGCGCTGCGGGTGTGCTCCGAACCCCAGCGAGCGAAGCGGCGATTCGTCGTGCCGCGGATCCAGTCCTCGCGCATCTTCTCCTTCAGGACGACGTCTTCGATGTCCGCGCCGTTGCGCACACCAGGATCGACGTACTTGCGGCGCCCATCGAACTCGCCCCACGCATTGACATCGTCAAGCCCGAAATCCACGTAGAAGGCGCGGCCGTCCGGGCCGTCCACGGCGACCTGCAAGCGCGGCGCGGCGAACCCCAACTCCAGGAGATAGTGCCGGCCGACGCTCTCGCCGGGCAGCTGCGCCCGTCCGTCCGCGAGTTCCAGGATGCACCGAGCCTGCTTGACACCCCGCCCACCGCGCGGAAGCCGCTGCGCGATCTCGCTCCGGAAGGCCGCCGCCGCGTCGGGGTCATAGGAGTGGGAGGCGTCGTCCCAGGCGACCTGCCGGAAGGCCGCATCCAGCACGGCAATCGCTGTCTCGCGCGTTGACGAGCGGATGACGTCGGCCGCGGTGCGGGCGAGGGATGTGCACGCGATCCCGTCGATCTCGGCACGCTCGGCTGCGGACACGACGAGCTCGTGTCGGGCGACCATCGGCTCGCTCGCTCGAACGCGGCCGTTGGCCGCGATCCCGCTCAGGTGGACTCGCTCGGCGGCATGTCGAATGAGGGGCAGCCCGTGCAACACGGCCGCGGAATGATGGGACACGACGTCCGAGGAGCCGCGGCGACGCAGGTCCGTCGCGACGATGCGAAGCAGGTGCCGACCTTCGGTGTGCTCCGCATCCCAGACGTCGCTCGCTACGTACCATCCGTGATCGACGCGTCGAAGGCGCCCGTCGGCGAGCACACGCTCGAGCCCGCGCCCGGACAGACCCTGTGCTTCGAGGTCGGATCGTGACAGGAGCTCGCGTCTCGCCTCGTCCACACGCATCGCCCCACCCTGCGGCATCCGCCCGACCCCGATCTTCCTCGCGCGGTCGACGAGAGCGTCCTTGTCGCATTCCTCTTCCTGTGGAGGAATCGCGTTCGCGGCGACGCATCCCCCAACATCTCCGCGAGCCCGCACTCATTTCCCGAGCCCGCATCCGATTCGCGTGAAATGGATGCGGGCTCGACAAACGAATGCGGGCTCGCGGAAGAGGGCGGCGGGCGCCCCCACACGTAGGGGCGCCCCCCACACGTAGGGGCGCCCCTACACGTAGGGCGTCCGGCTTACACGAGCGAAGCCCTCCAGGCGGAGTGCAGCTGGGCGAACTTGCCCGTGCCCGCGATGAGGGTCTCGGGCTCGTCGTCCTCGATGATGCGACCGTGCTCCATCACGAGCACCCGGTCGGCGATCGCCACCGTCGACAGACGGTGCGCGATGATGATCGCCGTGCGATCGGCGAGCAGCGTCTGCAGGGCCTCCTGGATCAGCCGCTCCGACGGGATGTCGAGCGACGCCGTCGCCTCGTCCAGGATCAGCACCGCGGGGTCGGCGAGGAACGCGCGCGCGAACGAGATCAGCTGGCGCTGGCCCGCCGACACACGTCCACCGCGCTTGTTCACGTCGGTGTCGTAGCCGTCGGGCAGCGCCTGGATGAAGGCGTCGGCGCCCACCGCGCGGGCGGCCGCGCGGATCTCGTCGAGCGTCGCATCCGGCTTGCCGAAGGCGATGTTGTCCGCGACGGTGCCGCTGAACAGGTACGCCTCCTGCGTCACCATCACGATCGCGCGCCGCAGATCCTTCGGGTGCAGGTCCCGCAGGTCCACGCCGTCGAGCGTCACGCTGCCCCGCGTCGGGTCGTAGAACCGCGACACGAGCTTCGCGAGCGTCGACTTGCCCGCACCCGTCGTCCCGACGAGGGCGATCGTCTGGCCTGCCGGGATGTCCAGCGTGAAATCGGGCAGGATCGTGCGCCCCGAGGCGTAGCCGAACTCGACGTCGTCGAACCGCACGTGACCCGTCGAGGTCCACAGGTCGACGGGCGTGATCGGGTCCGGCACCGACGGCTCCTCCTCCAGCACGCCCGACACCTTCTCGAGCGCGGCCGTGGCGGACTGGTACGAGTTCAGGAACATCGCCACTTCCTCCAGCGGCGAGAAGAAGTTCCGCACGTACAGCAGCGCGCCGAGCAGCACGCCTACGGCCAGCTGGCCGTCGGCCACGCGGAAGGCGCCCCACAGCAACACGACCGAGAGCGTGATGTTGGCGAGCAGGATCATGCCCGGATCGAGCACGCCGTACAGCCTCACGAGCCGCAGATTCACCGCACGGTAGTCGGCGGAGATCTGTCCGAACTCGGCGTCGTTGCGCGTCTCCTTGCGGAACGCCTTGACGGCCCGCACGCCCGTCATCGTCTCGACGAACTGCACGATCAGCTTCGCGCTCACGACACGCGACGCGCGGAAGCCCTTCTGCGACTCGATGTAGAACCAGCGCATCAGGACCGACAGGGGGATGCCCATCAGCACGAGGACGAGGCCGCTCTGCCAGTCGAGCAGGAACAGCGCCACGAGCGTGAAGACCCCGTACAGGGCGCCCTGCACGAGCTGGTTGAGACCCCCGTCCAGCAGCTCGCGGATCGACTCCAGGTCGCTCGTCTGCCGCGAGATGATGCGTCCCGACGTGTAGCTCTCGTGGAACTCCAGGCTCAGCCGCTGCGTGTGCCGGAAGATGCGCGTGCGGAGGTCCATGAGGACCCCCTGCGTCAGCCGCGCCGAGAGGGTGACGTACCACGCGAGAAGCCCCGCGCCGATGCCGCCGGTCGCGATGTACAGCGCCGACACCATGAAGGCCGGCATCCAGTTCGCGTACTGCACGGCCTGCGGAAGCGCCTGGTCGATGCCCCACGCGATGAGCGCAGGCCCGAGCACGCGCAGCCCCGTGGAGGCGACGATGACGAGCGCCGTCAGGACCAGCAGTCGGCGCATCGGGCGGATGAGCGTACCCAGCAGCTTCAGCGAGCGGCGACGGATGACGCGGCTCTCGGCCTTGGTGTAATCGTGGCGGTCCTCGCCACGGGTGCCCAGAACGGTGGTCACAGGTTCACCTCCATCTCGTGTCGAACGGGTTCGGGTCTCGGCCGCTGCTCGTCGGCGGCGGCGGCCTCGAGGCTCGAGATCACATGCCGGTAGTGCGCGCTGTCGCGCAGCAGCTGCGAGTGCGTGCCGACGGCCGTGATGCGGCCGTCCTCGAGTACGGCGACGCGGTCGGCGAGCGCCACAGTCGAGGGGCGGTGGGCGACGATGAGCGCCGTCGTCGTCGCGAGCACGCGGCGAAGGGCTGCCTCCACCAGCGCCTCGGTGTCGACGTCGAGCGCCGACAGCGGGTCGTCGAGCACGAGCACCTTCGGAGCCGCCGCCACCGCGCGCGCGAGCGCGAGGCGCTGCCGCTGGCCGCCGGACAGGCTCAGGCCCTCCTCGCCGACCATCGTGTCGACGCCCTCCGGCAGCTCGTAGGCGAACCCGGCCTGGGCGATGTCGAGCGCCTCGCTCAGCACCGCCTCTGCCTCGGGACTGCGCGGATCGAGGCCGTCACGCCCGATCAGCACGTTCTCGCGCACGGTGGTCGAGAACAGCGTCGCATCCTCGAACGCCATCGCGATGTGCGTGCGCAGCTCGTCCAGGCGCAGATCGCGCACGTCGACGCCGTCGAGCTCGAGGCGTCCCTGCGTGACGTCGTACAGCCGCGTCGGCAGTGTCGTGAGGGTCGTCTTGCCCGATCCGGTGAGGCCCACGAGCGCCATGGTCTCGCCCGGCTCGAGCACGAGGTCCACGCCGTCCAGGAGATCGCGCTCCGACGCGGGGGCATCCGGGTACCGGAAGTGCACGTCGCGGAACGCGAGCTCGCCGCGCGGCTGGGCGATCGTCTTCGGCTCTGCAGGGTCGACGATCGCGTTCTCCTCATTGAGGACCTCGAACACACGGTCGGTGGCCGTGCGGGTGTCGACGAGGAACGAGAAGAGGAAGCCGAGCGACTCCAGCGGCCAGCGCAGGGCCGTCGCCATCGCGAAGAAGGCGAACAGCTCGCCGACCGTGAGCTGGTCCTGGCTCACGAGCCAGATGCCGAGGAGCAGGCAGAGTCCGAAGGCGACGATCGGCACCGCCTCCAGCCAGAACCACAGGATGCCGACCTCCTTCGCCTTGTTCATCTCCGTGCCGCGGAGCGTCTCGACCTGGCGGGTGAACTTCTGCAGCGCGTGCTTGCCGCGGCCGAAGGCCTTCAGCACACGGATGCCGTGCACGCTCTCCTCGACCGCAGTCGCGAGGTCGCCGGCCTGGTCCTGACTCCGGCGGGTCAGCGCGCCGTAGCGCTCCTCGAAGCGGTAGCCGAAGAACCACAGCGGGATCGACACGACGAGGAACGTCACCCCGAGCGACCAGTGCCAGCGGAAGAGCAGGAACGTGCCGATGATCACCGTCAGGACGTTGACCACGAGCAGGATCGACCCGAACGCCAGCCAGCGGCGGATCATGTTGATGTCCTGCATCATGCGCGACAGGAGCTGGCCGGACTGCCACTTGTCGTGGAAGGCCACCGGCAGACGCTGCAGGCGCTGGTAGAACGTCTGACGGATCGTGTACTCCACGCCCGTCGCCGGTGCGAGGACGAGCGCCCGGCGCAGGTAGACGAACACGGCCTCGAGGATGCCGAGGACGAGGACGCCGGCGACGGCGAGGACGATGAGCTGGGTGTTGCCCGATGCGATCGGTCCATCGACCGTGACCTGCAGGACGAGCGGGATGACGAGTGAGACCACGGCTGCGCCGAGCGCGACGAAGAAGCCTCCGACGAGGCGCGGCATGACGGGTCTGGCGAACGGGTAGAGGCGCCCGAGCGCCTGGAGAATGCTGAGTTTGGGGGGTGCAGAGAGTGTCATGGTCCTTGGCGAGGGTCGGTGACGGGTGTTTTCGGCAGGGCATGCCAGGGCATGCTGACGCCCGAGGCGCCTGATACGCAGTGGTCTGCGGGGTGTAACGCGGTGTGCGGCGATCGAATGCCGCGGGACGGAGAAGTCCGGTTATCCCTCGAAGACGTGCCGGCCGCGGACAGCGGGGAGGACGGCGACCGACTTGGCTGCGATGACGGCCTGATACATGTCTTCCTCCTTGTGTCACGGAAATGTGGCGGCCACGTCGAGGACGCGACAGCCCTCCAGCCTAAACCTGAAGGAACGCTGAATGCAAGGCTTGGATGAATTCGTGGTCAGGGACGGGCGACGACGATGCCCGCGCCGACGGGCGCGTCCATCGCGATGAGCGCCTCCACCGCTCCGGGCAGGTCGGTGACCCGGCCCACGAGCCGCGCAGGGTCGAGCGCGCCGTCCACGATCAGCTGCAGCATCGCCGGGTAGTCGGCGGCGGACATGCCGTGCGAGCCGAAGATCCCCAGTTCCCACGCGATCACGCGATCCCACGGAAGCGGGGCGGATGCCGCCGCGCCGAGCATGAGACCGACCTGCACGTGGCGGCCTTGACGGCGCAGACTGCGGACCGCTGCATCCGCCGTCGCCGCGGAGCCGAGCGCGTCGAT
The DNA here is from genome assembly GCF_056135325.1 of Microbacterium sp. sgz311019. Lineage (NCBI taxonomy): Bacteria > Bacillati > Actinomycetota > Actinomycetes > Micrococcales > Microbacteriaceae > Microbacterium > Microbacterium sp. sgz311019. Next base: position 307,443 of record NZ_JBWAXO010000003.1, read on the forward strand.
CGTGACGTGCGCTCCCCCGCCGGTCGCGGCGACGACGTCGTCGACCGGGCGGCGCGAGAGCACCGTGGCGGATGCGCCCAGCTCACGGGCACGTGCGAGCGCCTGCTCGGAGAGGTCCACCGCGGTCACACGGGCGCCGAGCGCCCGGGCGACCATGATCGCGGAGAGGCCGACGCCGCCGCATCCGAACACCGCGACCTCCTCCCCCTCGCGCACGCCCGTCTGGCCGACGACAGCCCGGAAGGCGGTCGCGAAACGACAGCCGAGCGATGCCGCGGTCACGGCGTCGATGGCGTCAGGCAACCGGACGAGGTTGAGGTCCGCGACGCGGACCACGACGTATTCCGCGAACGAGCCGTGGTGCGTGAACCCGGGCTGGGTCTGGTTCGGGCACACCTGCGCCTGCCCGCTGCGGCACCACTGGCAGGCCCCGCAGCCGTTGACGAAGGGTGCGGTGACGCGGTCTCCGGGGGCGAAGCCGCGCACCTCGGCGCCGACCCGGGCGACGACGCCGGCGAACTCGTGCCCGGGGATCATCGGCAGCGGCACGGGGTCGTGCCCGCGCCAGGCGTGCCAGTCGGAGCGGCAGACGCCGGTCGCCTCGACGCGGACGACGGCGCCGTCCGCCGGGCACTCGGGGACCGGGACGTGATCGATGCGCGGGGTCGATCCGTACTCGTCGTACACCACGGCGCGCATCGAATCCGGCAGAGCAGTCTCCGTCATGGATCCATCCTCGCGGATGGTGCTCAGGCCGCAGCCTCCCGCGCCAGCAGGCTCTCCTTCACGTCGACGCCCCACGCGAATCCGCCGAGGGTCCCGTCCGTACGCAGCACGCGGTGGCACGGCACGAAGAGGGCGGGCGCGTTGCGTGCGCAGACGGATGCGGCGGCCCGCACGGCAGACGGCTGCCCGAGCTGCACGGCGAACTCCGTGTACGTGAGCGGGCGCCCGGGCGGGATCTCGCGCAGGGCGCGCCATCCGGTCTCCTGCATCGCGGTCCCGTGCTGGCGAACCTCGACCGCGGCGATGGCGTCGAGATCGCCCGCGTAGTACGCCGCGACGGCGGCCGCGGCATCCGTCTCGCCCTCCACCACGGTGTCGGGCCGAAGCGCGGGGTGGATGCGGGCGAGCGCGGCGTCGGGGTCGGCCGTCCATCCCGAGGCGAGGACGCGGCCGGCCTCGTCGGCGACGATCGTGAACGGGCCGTCGGGGGTTGCAATGGTCTGGAGAACAGCGGTCTGGATGACGGCGGTCATGAGAGCTCCTTGGTCGAGATGTCGGTGGGTTGCCTGCGCTGACGTGGGGGCACCGCTCGCCAGAGGTGTGCGGTGAGGTAGCTGCGCCACGGCGCGGTCCGCGCCGCCCAGGCGACGAGTCCGGATGCATCGGAGGGGATGCCGAGGGCCGCGGCGCCGGCGCGGGCGGCGACGTCTCCGGGCAGCAGCACGTCCGGGTCGCCTGTCACGCGCATCCGGACGTAGTCGGCCGTCCACGGCCCGACCCCGGGGAGCGCGAGGAGCGCCGCCCGCTGGGCGAGGGCGTCGTCGCCGCTCGAGAGCCGGAGGTCGCCGTTCGCGACGGCGGCCGCGGCACCCCTGACGGCACGGATGCGGGCGGCAGGCCCGCGCAGCACCTCCGCGCCGCGCTCGGCGATGGCCTCCATGCTGGGAAAGAGCAGTGCGCCGTCGGGAGTGCGCTCGCCGAGCGCCGCGGCGAGCGCGCTCAACGCGGTGCGGGCGGCCGCGACCGTGATCTGCTGGCCGATCATCGCCCGGATGAGCATCTCGTGCGGATCGGCGGCTCCCGGCACGCGGATGCCCGGGATCGCGGCGATCGACGTCGCCAGCTCGGGATGCGCGGCGAGCGCCGCATCCACCGCCATCGGATCCGCATCGAGGTCGAACAGACGGCGAGCCCTCGCGACGAGTACCGAGAGATCGCCCAGGTGGACGAGGCGTGCGCGAAGGCGGATGCGCTCCCCGTCTTGGCGGAGCTCGAACCACGCCGGTCCGCCGGGGAGCCGCAGGGTGCGGGAGAATGACGCGGGGCCTGCCTGCTCGACGTCCGTCACGGCGCGCGCCGCCATCCAGGCGAACAGCCCCTCGCCGTCGAACGGCCCGCGGACGGGCAGCAGGAGGTCGATCTCGCCGAGCGCGGTCGCATCCGGGGTGGTGTGGCGCCGCGCCCGCAGCTCGAGCGGGCTCATGGCGAACACCTCGCGCACGGTGTCGTTGAACTGCCGGACGCTCGCGAACCCGGCGGAGAACGCCACGTCCGCCGCGGTCATGTCGGTGCCGACGAGGAGCATGCGAGCCGTGTGCGCGCGCTGCGCGCGGGCCAGGGCGAGCGGTCCGGCGCCGAGCTCGGCGGTGAGCACGCGCGTGAGATGGCGCGGAGAGTAGCCGAGTCGGGATGCGAGTCCGGGAACCCCCTCGCGCTCGACCACGCCGTCGGCGATAAGTCGCATTGCGCGCCCGGCGACGTCGCCGCGCAGGTTCCACGCGGACGAGCCCGGCGCCGCCTCGGGCAGGCACCGCTTGCACGCGCGATACCCCGCCTCGTGTGCGGCCGCCGACGTCGGGAAGAACGTGACGTTCGAGGGCTTCGGCGTGCGCGCCGGGCAGCTCGGGCGGCAGTAGATGCCGGTGGAGCGCACCGCCGTCACGAACTGCCCGTCGAAGCGCACGTCGCGCGACTCGATCGCGCGGTAGCGCTCGTCGAAGGTCATGGCGGCCGGGCCCATGCTCACAGAGGCTCTGCGCGACGCGCCAGCGGCGAGTGGAGTGCGAGCGGGGATCGTGGTCATGCATCCAGAATCCCACGCCCCACCGACGCGCTCTCGCGGAAATCGGACATCGCGCTGGACGTCAAATTCGGGCGAGCGCCATCCCGGCGGGTAACCCCACGATCAGGTCCGGGAGGATCCGGTCGGGTTCGCCATGTCCGCGATGGCGGCAGCGAGCTCAACGGCCGGCCTGCCGATATCGAGCCGCAGTCCGGTCTCGTCGGCCTGGAGAGGTTCGAGCGTCTCGAGCTGCGAATCCAGCAGCGAGACCGGCATGAAGTGATCGGGTCGCTCGAGTCGCGTGCTCAGGAGCGTCCGCGTGCCGTGGAGCTCCGCGAGGACCGCGTCGGGCGCCTCGAAGCGGATCAGGTCGCGATACGAGCGCTTCAGCGCGGAGCACGCGACGACGATTCCCTGCCCCCGCGCGCCGGCCAAGGCGCGGCCGACCCTGTGGAGCCACGGCGCGCGGTCCTCATCGGTGAGAGGGACTCCCGCACTCATCTTCGCGACGTTCGTCGGCGGATGCAGGTCATCGCCGTCGAGGAACGCCGCGCCGAGAGCCGTCGCAACGAGCCGGCCGACCGTCGACTTCCCCGCACCGGACACTCCCATGACCACGATGCGCGCGGAGGACGGGACCGAGCCTCCCACGTTCACCAGTCGTGCATGGAGCCGTCGAGAAGACGATTCACCGGGAGATACGCCGCCTCGTACGGGAAGGCCGCGGCCACTGCGTCGTCGTAGTCGACACCGAGCCCGGCCACCTCGCCCGGCTTCAGCAGTCCGTCCTCGAACGTGTACGTCGTGCGGAACACCTCGTGCGTGTCGGCGCTGTGGCGCATGTACTCCTGGATGCCGAAGTTCGGGATGGCGATGCCGAGGTGGATGGCCGCGGCGAGCCCCACCGGCGAGACGTCGGTGGGCCCGTGGACACCCGACTTGATCTGGTACACCGCCGCGTAGTCGAAGATCCGCCGCAATCCGGTGATGCCCCCGGCATGCGTCACGGGTGAGCGGACGTAGTCGATGAGCTGCTCCTCAACGAGCTCCCGGTAGTCCCAGATGGTGTTGAAGACCTCGCCGATGGCGAGCGGCGTCGTCGTGTGTTCCCGCACGCGGCGCAGCGCCGCCTGGTTCTCGGCCGGCGTGACATCCTCCAGCCAGAACAGGTCATACGGCTCGAGCGACTTGCCGAGCTTCGCCGCCTGGATGGGGGTGAGCCGGTGGTGCGCGTCGTGCAGGAGCGGGAGTTCCGGCCCGAACTCGTTGCGCACCGCCTCGAAGACGGACGGAGCATGCCGCAGGTAGGCACGGGTGTCCCAGCTCTCCTCGACCGGGACCGCACTGCGCCGCGCGGGCTCGTAGTCGTAGCGGCTGTCGGTGCCGCTGCCTGCACCCGCCGAAGCGTTGCGGCTGGAGGCGACGCCGTAGACCGACGGGAGGCCGGGGATGCCCGTCTGCACGCGCACCGCGCGATACCCCTCTTCGAGGTGCTCGTTGATCGAGTCGAACAGCTCGGGCAGATCGGCCCCCGACGCATGCCCGTAGGTGAGGAGGCCGTCGCGGCTGCGGCCGCCGAGCAACTGGTACAGCGGGAGGCCGGCCGCCTTCGCCTTGATGTCCCACAGGGCGCTGTCGACGGCGGCGATCGCGGCCATGGTCACCGGGCCGCGCCGCCAGTACGCGCCCCGGTACAGGTACTGCCAGGTGTCCTCGATCCGGTGCGCGTCGCGACCTATCAGAAGCGGGACGACGTGCTCGCTCAGATACGCGGCCACCGCGAGCTCCCGCCCGTTCAACGTCGCATCGCCGAGGCCGGTGAAGCCGTCCTCGGTGGATATCCGCAGGGTCACGAAGTTCCGCCCGGGACTCGAGACGAGGACTTCGGCGGCGGTGATTCTCATGCAGTGGCTCCTTGGTGCGGGAAGGCTCCGCACGCGATGCGCGCGGCCAGCGGGTCGGTCAGTTGGGTCAGATCAGGGGCGATCGCCTGCAGCACGGCGACGGCACGGTCTCGGGGATCACGCAGCCGCCGAAGCTGTGCGACCAGTTCGCTGGCGCGCGGATCGCGAACGTCGGGTCCGATGAGGTACGCCGTCCACGCCGCCAGAACCCCGACTTGCGCCGCCCCGGGGCCGTGACCGGCGGCGAGTCGGGCCCGCAAGGGGTCGATGATGCGCGGGCCGAGCTTCTGGGAGCCGTCGGTGGCGATCTGCGCCAATCGGTGCTCGATGCGGCCGTTGCCGAAACGGGAGCGCAGCGCCGCGAGCGTCTCCTCCACCGCGGCGTCATCGAACGGCAGTCCGATCCGCTGTTCCTCCCACAGCCGCTCCAGTTCTGCGGCGATCAGGGGGTTTGCGACCGCCTCCGCCACGGTCGCGTTTCCGGCGGCGAGGCCGTAGTAAGAGAGAAGGGAGTGACCCGCGTTGAGCAGCCACAGCTTGCGCCGCTCATACGGCTCGACATCGTCGACGAAACGCGCTCCGCCCGCTTCCCACGTGGGCCGTCCGGCGGGGAAGTCCCCGGCGATCACCCATTCCGCGAACGGCTCGGCGACCACGGGAGCGGCATCGACCAGGCCGGTGAGCTCGAGCGCGACTCGTCGGTCCGCATCCGTCGTGGCGGGGGTGATCCGGTCGACCATCGACGACACGAAGGAGATCTCCGTGCGCAGCCAGGCATCCAGCTCGGACTCGGGCTCGACCAGCGCGAGAACCGCCTCACGGAGAACCTCGCCGTTGCGCGGGAGATTGTCGCAGCTCACGACCGCCATGCCGCCTGCGCCCGCCTCGAACCGCGCCCGGAGACCGTCGAGAACGCGTGCCGGCGCCGTCTCGCCGGACCGGTAGCCGGCCTCCGTCACCGTCAAGGTGAGGACGCCGACCTGCGGGTCCGAGAGCAGGCGCCGCCAGGCTCGGGAGTCGCCTCCGTCGTGCACGCTGCTCAGAGCCTCGACGATGACGGCGGCGTCGCCGTCGCGCGCCCTCTCGATGACGGTGTACACCGCATCCTGTGCCGCGAGGATGCGGGCCGCCTCGGGCGACCGGCCGGTGAACGCGGCGATCCCCCACCCCTCGCCGGAGCCCTTCGCTCGGGCTGCGTCGTTGGCCTGCTGGGTGAACCACGCCTGGTGAGAGCGGTGAAACGCTCCGAGCCCCAGATGCACGACCCGGACCGGATGGCGCGTCTCACGCGCCGAGGCGATCGAGGCGGGACGACTCATACCGACACCGCGCCGCGCGTCCGCGCCTCGACGGCGCGGAGGTAGTCCAGATCCTCGCGTGTGCGCCGCGCGAGCGGGAGCGCCGTCGAGAAGTCCTCGCTGGTGACCCAGCCGTCGTAGCCGAACTCGTGCAGGGCACGGAAGTAGGCGTCGACGTCGCCGACTCCGGCCCGGAGCGGTGCCCACTCGTGGCTCCAGCGGATCGTCCCGTCAGGAGCCGGCTCTCCGGGCAGCCACGCGACGTTCTTCACATGGACATGGGCCAGATAGGGGCCCAGGAGTTCGAAAGCGGAGAGGACTCGTTCCTGTCCCTCGATCACCAGGTTGCCGAGGTCGTGGATGACACCCACCGCGGAGGGGTCGAGCCCGTCGAGAAGCCGGAACGCGGCCGAGGCCGAGGCGGTGATGGTCTCGTGATGCAACTCGACGAGCACCTTGACGCCGAGGGCGGCCGCGACCGCCGCCGCGCGCTCGATGTCGCGGCGGGCGTGCGCGAACAGGTCGCGGTACTCACCCCGATCCGTGCGCGGCATCGTGACGCGGACCCGGCCGGCGCCGAGCGCCGCCGTCGCGGCCAGCATCCGGTCGACGTTCTCGTGATCGTCGCATCGCGCGTATCCGCCGATGCCCGAGAACTCAAGACCAGCCTCCCGGGTCAGCCGTGCGATCTCCGGCAACGACTCCTCCAGCCCGGTGAGCGGCCATGTGCAGCGGTTGCCGGCCCAGAAGCCGGGGACCGCCGCGGGCTCCTGATCGACGATGCGCCACTCGATCCCGTCCCAGCCTTGAGCCGAGACGATGCGAACCGCCTCTTCCGGGGTCCAGTCGGGGGTGGAGGCGGTGAAGACGGAGAACTTCATGCGTGCACCCCTGTCGATACGACCAGGTCGTCGAGCGACCCGTCGAGCACCTCGTCCATCCGCACGGCGCGGCCGAGAGTCGCCGACAGATACACGCCCCGCACCACGGCCAGCGACAGGAAGGCGTCAGCGACGGTCACGCCGGGAGGGCGCCGCGTCCGGATGGCGTCGATGATGTCCTCGTACTGACGGAGATGGCCGATGACGAACCGATCCGGTCCGCGGTCTACGCCCCGCAGCTCGCCGGCAGGGACGAGAGCGGGCGCCTGATTGCCGTCCGACTCGACCGTCCCGAAGTACTCGAGCTGGTCGTCGTCGATGATCGCAGACCCGCGATCGCCATGCACCTGCACGCGCACCGTCAGCCCGGGATAGGCCGCAGTGGTCGCGTGCACCACGGCGAGTGCGCCCGACTCGAACCGGATCGTCGCCACGGCGACATCCTCGACCTCTACGCGCTCGTGGGCCAGCAGCGCGGTGCGCGCGTCGATCTCGAGCGGAGTGCCGAGGAACCACACCAGCAGGTCGACCGTGTGCACGCCCTGGTTCATCACGGCTCCGCCGCCGTCGAGTTCCCAGGTCCCGCGCCACTTCCCCGAGTCGTAGTACTCCTGGCTGCGCCACCACGCGACGGAGGCGACGCCGCTCGTCAACCGGCCGAAGGCACCCGAGTGGGCCGCCTCGGCGACGACCCGGGATGCCGGGTCGAATCGATGCTGGCTGATCACGGAGACGACCAGGCCCTCGTGCTCGGCCCCGCGTGCCAACTCGAGGATCTTGCGCGCCCGAGGCAGCGAGACATCGAGCGGCTTCTCGATGACGACGTGCTTGCCGGCGACGAGCGCCTCCTCGGCGATCGCGACGTGGAGTCCGCTCGGCGTGCAGATCACGACGAGATCGAGCTCGGCTGCTCCGAGGGCGTCTCGGAGGTCGGAGAACTCCGCCGGCCGCGGGATCCCGGCCTCCGCCACCAGCTGGTCGGCGAGGGATGCCGCGGCCGCCGGCACCGCATCGACCAGTGCCGATATGGCGAGGTCGCGGTGGCGCAGGATGGCGCGGGCGTGATTGAGGCCGATGATCCCGCAGCCGACGATGGCCGCGTTCAGGGGGGTGCTCATGCGAGGGTGACTCCGATCCGGTCGGTGAGGGTGCGGAATGCGCGGCCGGCGACGCCGAACGCCGCCGGCCCGGAGAATCCGCCGAGGGCGTTCACGTCTGTCAGATGCGGCTCGAGCGACGCGAAGCCGGTGTAGCCGTCGTCGCGGAGCGCCGTGAGGGTCTCGAGCACCTGGCCGTCACCCGATCCGGCGGGCGTGACCTCGCCACTGCCGCTGCGGGCGTCCTTGACCTGGAGGTACTCGAGGTACGGCCGCAACCGCGCATAGCCGTCGTCGAACGGATGCGCGACGCCGACCTGAACGAAGTTCGCGCTGTCCCACGCGGCGCGCAGGGCGGGGGACCCGACGGATTCGAGGATGTCGAGGCAGCGCTCGGGGGTGTCGCCATAGATGTCCTTCTCGTTCTCATGGAGCAGGACGACATCGCCGGCCTCGGCCGCTTCGGCGAGGGCACGCATCCGCTCGAGCACGTCGTCGCGGATGCTCTCGACCGGCATCCCCTCCTCTCGGAAGAACGAGAAGAGGCGGATGTATCGGGTGCCCAGGCGGTGTGCTGCGCGGATGGCCCGCCTCAGCCGCTCGACCTCGTGCTCCACCGGAAGCGAGATGTCCACCTTGCCGACCGGTGACGCGATGGCCGAGACGCCCATCCCACGCTCGGAGAGCACCGCCGCCAGTCGATCGAGTCCCGCCTCGTCGAGGTCGACGATGTTGACCCCCCACGCGCTGCGCACTTCGATGTGGTTCGCTCCGAGCGCCTGCAGCACGGCGACCTGCACGGCGGGGTCCGGATCGATCTCGTCGCCGAAGCCCGACAACTTCCATGTCACCTGTGCCACTACTTCACTCCTCCACTGGTCAGGCCACCGATCAGGTAGCGCTGGAAAACGAGGTACAGGACGACGACCGGCACGGCGCAGATCAGCGATGCCGCCATCATCTGGCCGTACAGGGGAACGGCTCCCCCCTCCTGGGTGGCGCCGAAGACTTGCAGTTCCACCGCGGCGGTCCGCGTCTCCGGGCTCGTCAGCACGGAGGCGAACAGCACGTCGTTCCAGCCGAGCAGGAACGCGAAGATGCCGGAGACGACGATGCCCGGCCAGCTCAGCGGCACCACGATCTGGGTGAGGATGCGCCAGGAGGATGCGCCGTCGATGCGGGCCGCCTCCTCGAGGGCCTTCGGCAGGCCGCGCAGGTAGGTGACCATGACCCAGGTCGAGAAGGGCAGCGCGAACGTGAGGTAGGTGATGAACACCGCCCACCGGGTGCCGATGATCTGCACGCCGAGCAGCGCCGCCGTCCAGGAGAACAGCACGAAGACCGGCAGCAGCATCAGGGTGCCGGGGATCGACTGCAAGCCCAGCAGGCCGCGAAGGAAGGAGAGCCGGCCACGGAACTCGTACCGCACGAGCACATACGCGGTGGCGACCGCCAGGAATGCGCACACGACCGCCACCGCACCGCAGATGATGACGCTGTTCATGAGGCCGGTGCCCAGGTCGACGGTGCTCCAGACCTTGAGGTAGTTGTCGAAGTGCAGCTCCGTGGGCAGGAACGCACCGGACGCCACGGACACGTCGGAATTGACCGACGCGAACAGCATGTAGAGGACCGGTCCGAGCACGACGACCAGCAGGACGGCGATGATCGCCACCAGCAGCGGGCGCGGCAGCAGGCGCGTGACGTCGGCGGCCGGCCCACGGCCGGCCCGGGGCGAACGAGCGACCTTCGGTGCCGAGACGGCATGGAGGGCGCGGGTCTGGGTGGTCATCGCTGCTCCGCCTCTCCGGAATCGAGCTTCACGGCCCGCAGGTAGACGTACAGCGGGATGGCGATCAGGACGAGTGAGCAGATGGCCATCGCCGCGCTCAGCCCGAAGCGGAAGCTCTGGAAGCTGGTGACGTAGGTGAGCACGGGCAGAACCTCGACATCCTGGGGGGCGGGCACGCCGAAGAGCACGAACGGCAGGGTGAACGCGTTGATGTTGTGCAGGAACGCGATGATGAGCGCGAGGAAGATCGGGCCACGCAGATAGGGCAGCACGACGAAGCGCAGCTTGATCCACCAGCGGGCGCCGTCGAGCGCAGCCGCCTCGTGGACCTCGTGGTCTACGGACTGCAGGCCCGCGAGCACGAGGAGGTAGAAGAACGGCCACGTCGTCCAGATCTGCACGACGATGAGCGACCAATAGCTCAGTGGACCGTTGAGGAACAAACCGGCGTGGATGCCGACGGCGCCGAGCATCGAATCGACCACGCCTCCCGGCTGCAGCATCGTGCGCCAGAGGGTGCCGACCACGAACGCGGGCAGCACGTAGGGGATGAGGAACAGCGAGCGCACCAGAGCGCGGCCGCGGAAGCGGTTCTGAGTGGCCAGCGCCGCGGCCAGGCCGATCGGCATGGTCACCACCGCCGCGATCAGGGCGAACGACACGCTGATCCCGATGGAGCGCAGCAACGGGGACGCCGTGACGGCCTCGACGTAGTTGCCCAGGCCGACGAACGGGGCCTGCAGCCAGCTCTGGAGCGTGTACTGGTCGAGGTCGAGCGTCGACATCACCACGGCGACGATCAGCGGCACCACGATGATGATGATCATCAGGATGCCGCCGGGCAGCAGCATCCAGAGCGGCCGGTTGCGCTCGCCGCGTCGCCGGCGCCGGGCCGGGCGGCCGCCCGCGGGAGTTGTTCCCGCGGGCGACGCGCCCGTCACGACAGCGCCCGCGGGCGACATCAGGGTTGAGTTGGACATGCCCGGCCTCGCGTCACTTCGACTTGCTGAGGGCGTTCTGGGCGGTGGCCTGAGCGGTCTTCAGCTTCGCCTCCAGGTCGGAGGAGGACACCTTCCCGGATGACAGCGCGGGGATCGACTGCACGACCACATTGACCAGGGCCAGCTGGGTGTCGCCCCAGGCTCCCGAGAACGGCGTGCCGTACGCCTTCGTTCCGGCGGCGAGGATCGGGGCGATCAGATCGTTGCCCTCCTCGACCTGCTTGGCGGCGTCGGCATTGGTCGGGAGGTCGCCGAAGGTCTTGGTGTAGGCGACCTGGTTCGCGGTGCTCGTGAGCATCTTCACCAGAGCGAACGCAAGGTCCCGGTTCTTGGAGTACTTGGCGACCACGATGTTGTCGCCCGAGATGATCGTGGCCGCGGCCTTGCCGCCGCTCGGCAGCTTGGCGGCTCCCGGAGGCACGGTCGGCATGACGGCGTAGGCGTACTTGCCCGCCACCGGGGACTTGTCGAGCGTCACCTGCGACGACGAGGAGACCATGGGCAGGAACGCGGCCTTGCCGTTGGCGAAGGCGGCGACAGCCTGCGCGTTCTTCCACCCGATGGCGGCCGGATCGACCACCTTGTCGTCGGTCAGCCAGCCGAAGTACGTCTCGTAGGCCTTCTTGACCGCGGCGTCGTCGATGGTCGCCTTCTTGCTCTTCACATCGAGGATGGTGTTGCCCTGCTGCATCGACATCCCCCAGACGAACTTCCACGGGTCGTAGCCGTCGGCGTAGCCGATCGCCATGCCGTGCACGTCGCCGGAGGTGAGCTTCTTGGCCTGCGCGGCGAGGCCGTCCCAGCTGGTGGCCGGCTTGTCGATGCCGGCGGCTGCCAGCAGGTCCTTGTTGTAGGCCATGACGAACGGGCGGCTGAGGAACGGGATTCCGACCTCGTTCTTCTCGTCGACCCCCGAGATGCCCAGGGTGGCGGGGACGAAGCGGTCGCGGCCCCCGACCTTCGCCCAGTCGGCATCGGTCAGCTTGACGAAGGCGCCGGTGGAGTACGCGGTCGGGGTGAAGGTCGTGCCCAGGTCGTAGATGTCCGGCCCCTGGCCGCTCAGCACCGAGGTCTGGATCTTCGTCAGCTCGTCGTTGGCCGAGGCGAACGTCTCGAACGTGACGGTGGCGCCGGTCTCCTTCTTGAACTGCGCCGAGACGTCTTCGAACCACTGCTTCTGCTGGGTCGGATACAGGGCGTTGGCGGCGATCATGACGTCGAGGGTCTTGCCGGTGCCGTCGACCTTCCCGCTGCTCGCGGTGCTGCCGGCACTGCTGGTGCCCGAGCACCCGGTCAGGACCAGACCTGCCGCGGCGATGCCCGCGGTCGCGGCCAGCGCGAAACGTGATCTCATCGTGTGACTCTCCTTTGAGGACGGTGTTCGTGAGGATCGCGTCCCCCGACTGCGATGCACGTCGGAGGAGTGAGGCCGAGCCTAAGGAGCCCGGCAACACACTGCAAACGATTGCCAAAAATTGCCATCCTGTGCTGGGATGAGGGCATGAGCCCTCAGCTGCGCGGGTATGCGTCCGCCCAGGACCGTCCCGCCACCCTCGCGGACATCGCTGCGGCGAGCGGTGTCGCGGTCTCGACCGTGTCACGTGCGCTCTCCAACCCGGGGCGCGTGAACGCCATCACACGGGAGCGGATCGAGCGGGCCGCCCGAGAGCTCAACTACACCCCCAACTCGCACGCCCAAGCGCTCATCAGCGGGCGCACACGGGCCATCGCCGTGTTCGTCTCCGACGTCACGAACCCGTTCTTCTTCGGGATCATCCGCGGTACGCAGCAGCAGCTGAAAGCCGCCGGCTACACGCAGATCCTGGTCGACACCGAGGAGTCCGACGAGCTGGAGGACGGGATGCTGCACAAGCTGCACGCCTCGTTCGACGGCGCGATCCTCGCGGCGTCTCGCCTCACCGACCGCCGGCTGACCGCGCTGGCCGACGAGGTCCCGCTCGTGGCGATCAACAGACAGACCCGCGGTGTCGCCAACGTGTTCATCGACACACCGAACGGTGTGGAGCAGGCCGTCGGTCATCTCGTGTCCCTCGGCCATCGGGACATCGTCTACGCATCGGGGCCGGAGACCTCCTGGTCGAACGAACGCCGCTGGCGCGCTATGGTCCGCGCCGCCGAGGGCTACGGCGTGAAGCCGGTGCGCGTCGGGCCGTTCGCTCCGAGACAGTATGCCGGGGCTGCGGCCGCGGACGCCGTGCTGAATGCCGGCTCGACGGCGTGCATCGCGTTCAACGATCTCCTCGCGATCGGCATGCTGGCGCGCTTCCGCGAGCGCGGGGTCGATGTGCCGGGCGAGGTCTCCCTGGTCGGCTGCGATGACATCTTCGGCGCGGACTTCTGCAACCCGCCGTTGACCACGCTGACGGCGCCGATCGAGCAGGCCGGCCGCACTGCCGTCGCGATGCTTCTCGCCCGACTGGAGGGCGGTACGGCGCCCATCACACGGCAGACGACCACGCTTCCCACCCACCTCACGGTCCGCGCGTCGACGGGGGTGGCCCCGTCCCGCCGCCGTGAGCGTTCTGTGGAGCGGGACGACACCGACACCGATACCGCACCGACGAAAGGACGCGGATGACCGCGCTCAGACCGCACCCCGACCGCCTCTTTCCCGCCGATCCGGCCGAACGCGACCTCGCGCGCCGCCTCCACGCGGCGGTCGCCGATGCCGCGATCTACTCGCCGCACGGACACGTGCCCGCGTCGATGCTGGCCGACGACGAGCCGTTTCCCGACCCCGCCGCGCTGCTCATCACGCCGGACCACTACGTCACCCGGATGCTGCACGCCGCCGGCGTTCCGCTCGACGCGCTCGGCCTCGCCCGCGACGACGTGTCCTCTCCGGTCTCGGGTCGCGCGATCTGGCGCACGCTCTGCGAGCACTGGGACCTCTTCCTCGCCACTCCTGTCCGATTCTGGTTCGAGTCGGAGTTCAGCGACGTGTTCGGACTCACCGAGCAGCCATCCCCCGCCAACGCGGACGCGCTCTACGACCAGCTGGAGGCCACGCTCGCCTCCCCGGAGTTCCGGCCGCGTGCCCTGTTCGATCGCTTCCGGATCGCCGTGCTCGCCACGACAGACGACCCGGCGGACGATCTCGAGGCGCACGCCCGCCTCGCCGCGGATCCGACGTTCAGGGGCCGCGTGATTCCGACGTTCCGCGCCGACCGCTACATGCACCCCGACGAGCCGGGCTGGGCCGGCCGGCTCCACACGCTGGCGGAGCGTGCGGGCATCGACACCTCGAGCTACACCGGGCTCCTCGATGCGCTGCGGGCGCGCCGCGGTGCGTTCGCCACGGCGGGCGGCACAGCCACGGACACGGGTGTGATCGATGCCGGGAGCGAGCCGCTGGATGAGAGGGAGGCCTCCCGCATCCACCGTGCGGCACTCGACGGCTCGGTGACGGCTGCGGAGGCCGTCGCCTACCGCCGCAACATGCTCTACCGCCTCGCTGAGATGGCCGCGGAAGACGGCCTCGTGATGCAGCTGCACCCCGGTGTGCACCGCAACCACCACCGGCCGACGTTCGAGACCCACGGTCCCGACACCGGGCACGACCTTCCCGCGGTCGGCGCGTTCACCGAACCGCTGATGCCGATCCTGCGCGACTTCGGGACGAACCCGACATTCCGACTGGTGCTCTTCACCGTCGACGAGACGACCTTCTCACGCGAGATCGCGCCGCTGGCAGGGTTCTATCCTTCGGTCTACGCCGGCGCTCCGTGGTGGTTCCTCGACACACCCGCGGCGATCCTGCGGTACCGGCGCGCGATCACGGACAGCGCCGGCTTCACCAAGACGAGCGGATTCATCGACGACACCCGCGCGTTCTGCTCGATCCCGGCGCGTCACGACATGTCGCGCCGGGTGGATGCCGCGTTCCTGGCCTCCCTCGTGGTCACCCATCAGATCTCGGAGGAGGATGCCTTCGCAGTCGCCCGGAGGCTTGTCGACGACATCCCTCGATCCACATTCCGGCTCGGGTGACGGTCGCATCCGGCTGCCGTCGCCTACCGCCGGGAGCTCACTCTCCGCGGGGGCGGCTGCCCGGGCGCGGCTGCGGTGGCCTCACCCCCGGATCTGCGCGTCGAGGTCGCGGAGCCCGGTGAGGTAGGCCTCGGAGAAGGTCGGGAACGGCTGGATGACGTCCAGCAGCACGTCCAGCGGTGTCTTCGCACGAACGGCGAGGGTCGCCTGCTGCAGCCACTCCCCTGCCTCCGGACCGACCGCGAAGGCGCCGGTCAGCACGCGTCCGTCCGACACGAGGGTGAGGAACCCTGCATCCTCGTAGTCGCGCGTGTAGGTGGACGTGCGCGGCACCCCGGCGAGATCCGTGGTGCTGACGTACGCGCCCTCGGTCACGCCGACCGCGGCGACCTCCGGATCGCTGAAGACCACGCGGGGAACCGCGGTGTAGTCCGCGACGCGGGGGCGGCCGAGGATGTTGTCGGCGACGACCCGGCCCTGGTACTTGCCCACGTGGGTGAGGTCCCACAGCCCGGTCACGTCGCCGATCGCCCAGAGGCCCTCGCCGGCCGAGAGCCGCTCGTCGACGGGGATCCCCTTCTTCGTCGGCTCGATGCCGACCGTCTCGAGGCCGATGTCGTGGATGCGGGGCGCACGGCCGGTGGCCGCCAGCAGCCGGTCGGCGCGCAGCTCGGTGCCGTCCGAGAGCGTCAGGACGTACTCCTCGCCGTCGAGCGCCGCGTGCACGGCATCCCCGAAGCGGACATCGATGCCGTCCGCCTCCAACGCCGCGAGGACACGATCGCTCACCGGCGGCGCCTCGTGCGGCAGCACTCGATCGCCGTGACCGACGAGCACGACCGACGAGCCGAAGCGGGCGAGGGCCTGGCTCATCTCGACGCCGACGGGGCCCGCACCCAGGACGATGACGCGCGCCGGCACCTCCTTCATGCCCGTGACCTCGCGGTTCGTCCACAGGCCCGGAAGCTCGCGCAGCCCCTCCACCGGTGGGATGGCGGCGGTGGAGCCCGTCGCGATCACGATGTGCTCGGCGGTGAGCGTGCGATCGCCGACGGCCACCGTGTGGGGACCGGCGAGCCGTCCGTGGCCGCGCACGACGTCGATGCCTGCGCCTGCCGCCCACTTCTCCTGGCCGCCGTCGTCGTAGCCCGAGACCTGGAAGTCGCGCCACGCGAGCGCCTGCGCCACGTCGATGCTCCCGGTCACGGCCTCGCGCGCGCCGGGCACGGTTCGCGCGGCAGCGACCGCCTCACCCGGCCGCAGCAGGGTCTTCGACGGGATGCACGCCCAGTACGAGCATTCGCCGCCGAGGAGCTCCCGCTCCACGATGGCGACGCGCCTGCCTCCCGAGGCGATCGCGTCTGCGCAATGCTCCCCCGGAGATCCGGCTCCGAGGACGACCGCATCGTAGTCATAGGTCATGGCGGAAGTCTGGCGTGCTCGAGCCGGCACTGCCACCCCCTGGACAGGCGCTCAGGATGCGCGTACGACGGCCGGGCGCTGCCGAGCGCGAGTGCGGGGCGCGCGCTCAGTGGAAGAAGTGCCGCTCCCCCGTGAAGAACATCGTCACGCCGCGCTCGCGCGCCAGGGCGATGGTCTCGTCGTCGCGCACCGAGCCGCCGGGCTGCACGATCGCCGAGATCCCGGCATCCATCAGCACCTGCGGTCCGTCCGAGAACGGGAAGAAGGCGTCGGATGCCGCGACCGACCCCGCCGCTCGCGACCCCGCGCGCTCGACCGCGAGACGGCACGAGTCGACGCGGTTGACCTGGCCCATGCCGATGCCGACGGTGGCCGAGTCCTTCGCCAGGACGATCGCGTTCGACTTGACGGCACGGCAGGCCTTCCAGGCGAAGATGAGGTTCTGCATCTCCTCCTCGGACGGGCGTTCCCCCGCCACGAGGTCCCAGTTCTTCGCGACCGACTCGATGTCGTCGGGGAAGCGGTCGGCATCTTGGAGCAGAAGGCCGCCCGAGACCAGCCGGACGTCCATCGGCTCCTGGCGCCAGTCGGCGGGAAGCTGCAGCACACGGAGGTTCTTCTTCAGTCGGAAGACCTCGAGGGCCTCGGGCTCGAAGTCCGGTGCGATGATGACCTCGGTGAAGATGTCGCGCAGGTTCTCGGCCATCTTGAGGGTCACCGTGCGGTTGGCGGCGATCACGCCCCCGAAGGCGGACACCGGGTCGCACTCGTGGGCGCGCAGGTGCGCGGACGCGATGGGGTCGAGCGCGTTCGGCGCCGTCACCGCGATGCCGCACGGGTTGGCGTGCTTGATGATCGCGACGGCAGGCAGGACCATGTCGAACGCGGCGCGCAGGGCGGCGTCGGCGTCGACGTAGTTGTTGTACGACATCTCCTTGCCCTGCAGCTGGGTCGCCTGGGCGATGCCGTGGCCGCCGGTGCGCGAGTAGAGGGCGGCGCGTTGGTGCGAGTTCTCGCCGTAGCGCAGCGTCGCGATTCGCTCGGCGCGGACCGTCAGGTGCTGCGGAAGGTCGGCACCCTCGACGAGGGTGCCCTCGGCGAACCAGGCCGCGACGGCGCGGTCGTACTCGGCCGTGTGCGCGAAGGCGCGCGCCGCGAGCTCCTTGCGCTGGGCGAGGCTGGTGCCGCCCTGGCCGACAGCCTCGATGATCGCGGGGTAGGACTGCGGCGAGACGACGATCGCCACGTTGGCGTAGTTCTTGGCGGATGCGCGCACCATCGCCGGGCCGCCGATGTCGATCTGCTCGACCACGTCGTCGCCCTGGGCGCCGGATGCCACGGTCTCAACGAACGGGTAGAGATTCACGACCACGAGCTCGAAGGGCTCGATGCCGAGGTGCTGCAGCTGCCCCTCGTGGTCCTCGAGGCGCAGGTCGGCGAGGAGGCCGGCGTGCACCGCCGGGTGCAGCGTCTTGACGCGGCCGTCGAGGGACTCCGGGAAGCCCGTGACCGCCGACACATCGGTCACGGTGTGACCCGCGTCGCGGATCGTCGCCGCCGTCGAGCCGGTCGACACGATCTCGACGCCGGCGGCCGAGAGCGCCTCGGCGAGGCGGAGCAGGTCGGTCTTGTCGCTCACCGACACCAGGGCTCGGCGAACCGGCACGACATCGCGGTCACGGTACAGGGACGGGTCGTGGCGGGGGCCGGCCATGGATTCCTCCGGTTCGGGGCTGGGGTGTCGGGACTCAGGGGGACGTGAGGTCGAGGTCGCCCGTTGCGATGCGACGCACGACGTCGATCAGCAGGCGGCGCTCGACGGGCTTGATGCGCTCGTGCAGCGCGTGCTCGTCGTCGCCGTCGAGCACGGGGACGCGCTCCTGGGCGACGATGGGACCGCTGTCGACACCGGTGTCGACGACGATGACGCTCGCTCCGGTCTGCGGAACGCCGGCCTCGATCGCGTCGCGCACCGCATGCGCGCCGGGGAACTCGGGCAGGTATGCCGGGTGCGTGTTCACGAGGTTCGGCGCCCACTCCTCGACGACCTCGGCGGGAAGCAGCCGCATGAGACCGCTCAGGACGACGAGGTCGGGCTGCCAGACCGCGAGCTGCGCGGACAGCTCCGCGCCCCACTCCTCGCGGGTCGCGTAGTGCGCGTACGGCACCGTGAAGCTCGGGATGCCGAAATCCTCCGCGTGTGCGAGCCCGTCGGCCTCCCTGTCCGCTCCGACGACGACGACGCGCGCCGGGTAATCGGGGTCCTCAGCGGCTTCCAGGAGGGCTCGCAGATTCGAGCCGGTGCCGGAGATGAGGACGGCGACCGAGAGCACCCGGTCAGTCTATCGGCGGCAGCGGTTTCGGCCGTTTCGGTCCGAGTTCGGGGCGGGATGCCGCGGGCGGCGGCGGCTTCGGTGCCTCCGGCTCGGGCTCTGGCTCGGGCTTGGGCTTGGGCTTGGGCTTGGGCTCGGGCTCGGGCTCGGGCTCGGGCTTGGGCTTGGGCTCTGGCTCGGGCTTGGGCTTGGGCTTGGGCTTGGGCTCGGGCTCGGGCTCCAGTTCGAGCTCCAGTTCGGGCGCGACCGACACCGGGAATCGCACGAACGGATCGGGATGCGGCTCCACCGGCGCCGTCACCTGGTCGGGCATCGCCGCCGGCACGGCGGTCCGCTCATGTTCGGCGTCGACCTCCGATGCGGGCGACAGCAGCATGATCGCCGCGCCGATCAGCACCTCGATCCCCACTGCGAGCCCCACCGGCCCCGGCTCGGGACCGGTCTGAGCCAGTCGGGCAGGCCCGAGCGATCCGGAAGCCGCAGCGCACAGCAGCGCGGCACCTGCCGCCGTCAGCACCGCGATGCCGACCGCGATCGTCGCCCGCAGGCCGGAGCCCGCGTGGACAGCGTCGTGGGTCTGCGCATCCCGGTCCGCCAGGCGTGAGCGCACAGCCCACCCCGCGAGCGCGCCCACACCGACCGGCAGCAGCACCACGACGAGCAGGAACGGCGACGTCGACTCGGGCAGGGCGCCGAGCGCCGGGATGCCGGGCACGACCCCGAGCTGCGTGCCCGCCGGCGACACCGTCGTGCCGACGCCGACCGAGAAGCCGGGACCCACGACGAACGAGAGACCCCACACGACGAGGGTCGGCAGGTACGCGAGCTGTCCGAGCGCGACCACGGTCGCGCCGAGGAGGTCGACGTGTCCCGCCTCGAAGAGCGCGATGACGTTCCCGCCGCGGACGACCATCGCCACGGCGACCGCGAGCGCCCCCAGGCCGATGAGCCCCGCGAGCGCGATTCCCGTCCCACGGGCGATCTGGTCGACGACCTGATCCCAGCCGTGCCGCCAGCGCTGCACCCTCCAGCGCATGCCGTCGAGAACGCCGTGGCCGCCGGGGTCGGCGCGCATCCATCCCGCCACCAGGGCTCCGGCGGCCACGCCGACCGCATAGATCGCGGCCGGGAAGAGGACCCCCTGCCACAGGTGGATCGCGGCGATCGGATTGCGGGCGGTCAGTCCGGCCAGGGTCGCCAGGGCGGCGAAGACGACCGTTCCGGCGATCGGGCCCGTGGCCGCCGCATCCGCCTGCGCTGCGCGCACCCCCGAGCGGGCCGCGAAGATCGCCGTGAACGAGGCGAAGGCGAGGGGCGCGAGGGAGATGACGAAGGATGCCGCGGACGGGTCGATTCCCGTCACGGCGAGGTATTCGGCGGGCAGGTGGATGTGCAGCGGCACGAGGTGGCCGAGCTGCCACACCGACACCGCCGTCGGCCAGAGGGCGTTCCACGGCGTCGTCCCGCCGATGAGCCACAGCAGCGCGAGGGGCGCGAGTGCGGCGGCAACGCCGACGACCGCCGCGAGAGCGGCGTCCAGAGCTGCGAGGAGGGCGACGACGAGGCGGTGCATGCCTCATCGACCCTACCCAGCGACGGGCGAGGCTCCCCGTCGGCGCGCGCATCCCGCCGGGAATCGGAGGCGGCCCTAGGGTGGAAGCGCCCGCGGCGCGCACTGTCGACACACCGTCGGATGGCGGCCCGGCAGGAGGTGCGCCATGGGCGTTGCGCCCGAAGACCCCGTCCTCGAACTGCGCGTGCACGGGATGAACAACACCACGCCGGCCGCGTTGCTCGACCTGCAGTCCGACGACATCCGGCTCGTGATGGGCGACAAGCTCGGCAGCTTCTGGCGGCCGAAGCGCAAGGCGATCGCGAAGCTCGAGTCCGGCGAGCAGGGGTACGTTCCGCCCGGAATCCGCCGCGAGGCCTATTCCTGGGGCGGGATGGTGCGCACCATGCCGGATCTCGGCGGCACCAGCACCGGTGGCATCATCGCGAGCGTGCTGGCCCGCATCGGCTACGCACTGCTTCTGCCGTTCGCGCTGGGGAACGTCGCGCAGTGGATGCGCCGCCTGCCCCCGGCACTGTCTGAGCCGACGGATGACGCGCCGGTCACCGAGCGCGGCGGCCGGATCACGGCGGGCCTCGCGCGCCTGTTCGGCATGCTCCTCACGCTGCTCCTCACGAGCACGGCCGTGACGCTCGCGGTCGATCTCGGGGCCGCCCAGTGCGCGGCAGCCGCCTCGCTGTGCGTGCCGGCGAAGGACGTCTTCTCGATGTTCGCGACCTGGACCGCCGGCCAGCGGCTGGCGCTGTTCGCCCTCGCACCCGTCATCGCCGTCGGTGGCATCTGGATGCTGTCCGCCCTGTCGCGCCTGCGCTACGACGTGCTGCCCGGCATGGGCGCCCATCGCGCGGCGCGTGCGGGGCTCGCGCGTGAACTGGCCGACGGCGGCGCTCCGCCCCAGCCGACCGCCCCGTTGACGAGCCCGGGCTTCTGGTCGAACCGGGTGACGCGCCACCTCGCGCACGCCCATTTCGCCGGGGCGATCTTCTTCACGTTGGTCCTCACCGCCGCGCAGGCGTCCTTCGGCTGGCACACGACCTGCAGCGGACTCGGCGGCTACGAGCACTGCATCGGGCGGGCGTGGGCGCGGGCTGACTTCGACACCGCCGTCGGCTTCCTCGCGCTCGGATGCGTCGGCCTCGTCGCCGTCCTCGTGGTCGCATTCGTCCTGCCGACGACCGTCCCGGCCACGGAGGAGCGACTTCCGCGGGCAGCCGTCCGGTGGGCCGACGGACTGCTCGTCGGCGCGATGGTCGTCTTCGCGGCGTTCGAGATCGTCCTGCTGTTCGGGACCGGCCCGCAGCTCCCCAGCCGGCTCTACGGCGCCGGAACCGCGCCGCTCCTCATCGTCAGCGCGGCCGCGGTGATCGCGGTGTCCGGCGTCTTCTGGCGGCCGCGGGCCGGCCGGCGCGCCACGCTGTGGCACGGGTGCGGGCCCGCGGGCTTCATGTCGTTCGCCCTTGCCATCGCGGTCGCGATGAGCGCCATCGTCACGACGACGGTCGGCGACTGGCTCAACGGGGTGCTGCCCGCATCCGCCCTCGCCCGTGGGCGGGTCGTCCCCGGCGTCCCGCCGTCGACCGTCTACATCTCGAGCAGCTACATCGCCCTGGGCTTCGGGATCCTGGTCGGAACCGTCCTTCTCGTGGTGATCGCGGCGGCGATGCTCGCGCGTCCGCGCAACGTGGATCGCCGCGCGAAGGCGTGGGGAGCGCCCACGACCGTCGCCGACATCCCCGCTCCCCCGCGCAGCGTGCTGCCGCCGTCGCCGAAGACGCTCCTCTCCGCGATCGAGGCACGGCGCTCGATGGCCGCGCGTGTCCAGCTGGCCGAGCCCCTCGGCGCTGCGGCGGCGGTGACGCTCGGTCTCGGTGTCGCGGGCGGGGCCGCGTGGTCGTGGGTGACCTACGCGCATCCGGGCGCACCCTTGTGGGATCCGGCTCTGACCGGTGGATGGTGGCCGACGATCCTGCAGCCGTTGATCGACGTCGGGATGCTCGCCCTGGCGTGGATCGGACTGGCGCTCCTGGCGCTGCTCGTCGCGGGCGCCTCCAGCGGAGCTGTCCGCCCGATCGCCGTCGTGTGGGACGTCGTCTGCTACCTGCCGCGCACGGGCCACCCGTTCGGGCCACCGGCGTACGCCGAGCGCGCCGTGCCGGAGATCGCGGGCCGGCTCTTCGAATGGCTGGATGCCGGCGGCGAGACCGACCCGGACCGCCTCCGTCTCATCGAGCACCGGCGCGCGGTGCTCGTCGGCCACAGCATGGGCGCCGTCCTCTCCGTGTCGGCGCTCGCGCTGCTCGCTTCGAGCCCGCAGACGCGACCGGTGCTGCAGCGCATCTCGCTGCTGACGATGGGCGTGCAGCTGCGGTCGTTCTTCGGGCGCATGTTCCCCGAGCTGCACGGTCCCGAGGTGCTCGGCACGGAGCCGTCTCGCGCACCCCGGGCCTTCGCCCCGGCCTCCGACCCCTGGTCGGTCGACATCGCGCAGACCGGGCTCGTCGATCGCGCGGGCGGCCGGCTGTCGGGAACCCTGCTGGCCGGCTACGGCGTGCCCTGGCGAAGCCTGTGGCGTCTGACGGACATCCTCGGCTTCGTCGCCGACGGCCCGCATCCCAACTCCGTCGACGTGCGGGCGGACGAACTGGACCTGACGGGTTACATGGTCGCTGTCGACGGGCACCGCGTGTACTACCGCACCCCGCAGTTCCGGACGGAGCTGCTGACCCTCGCCGGGCTGCCGCCGGAGTAGGTGTCAGCGCAGCGGCGTCCAGCCGGGAGGGAGTGGGCCATCGAGGTCGGCGCGCTCGGCATCCACTCGCGCAGACCAGCCCTGCGCTTCGTCGACGCCGTCGAACGCCCCTCGGGCGACGCGGAAGCCGACGTCGTCATGGTGCATGCGCGGCGCGCCCCCTCGCCGGGTGGATGCACGCACGCTGAACGCATCGTCCGCGAACCCTCCGCCGCGGAACACGCGGTAGTCGCGATAGCGGGCCGGATCCAGGAGGTCCCAGCACCACTCCCACACGTTGCCGAGCGTGTCGAAGAGGCCGTTGAGGTTGGGCAGCCTGCCGCCGACGTCAGCCGGCGCCGACAGGCCGTCGGCGCTCGTCCACGCGATCTCGCCGAGCGCGCCGTAGTGGGGGCCGGTCGAACCGGCGCGGCACGCGAACTCCCATTCGGCCTCGGTCGGAAGGCGGTAGCCGTCCGCGTCGACGTGCCACGTGACGTCCTCGCCGTCGAACGAGTAGGCCGGATCGAGGCCCTCCCACTCCGAGGCGGCGTTGCAGAACCGGATCGCCCGCTGCCAGCTGACGTCGGTCGCGGGGCGCCTCGGATGCGTCGCGGTGATCCCGAGCAGCTCGCCGAGCTGCTCCTCGGTCACCGCGAAGACGCCGATCTCGAACGGCTCCAACTCGACGTCCCACCGCACCTTGCGGCGCGCGTCGTGCAGCGTGACCGTGCCCGCGCCGATGCGGGCCAGCTCGATGTCCCTCACGCGGGAGGTGTCACGCGTCGCGCGGCTCGAGCACGAAGATCGCGATCTGCCGATCGGTCCGCGTCTGGTAGGTGTCGTAGTCCGGCCACGCCTGCGCGGCCCGTGCCCACCACTCGGCGCGCTCGTCGCCCGACAGCTCGCGCGCCGTGTAGTCGCGCTTCACGTCGCCGTCCTGCAGCTCGACATGCGGATGCCTGCGCATGTTCTCGGCCCACTTGGGCTCGTCGGGCGCCCCGCCCTTGGATGCGACGACGGCGTACTCGCCCTCGTGCTCGACGCGCATGAGCGCCGTCTTGCGCAGCGCGCCCGTCTTCGCACCCACGGTGGTCAGGACGATGATCGGCTTGCCGCGCAGCGTGTTGGCCTCGGCGCCCTGCGAGGCCTCGAAGGACTCGGCTTGCGTGCGGGCCCATTCCGCGGTGCTCGGGCGGTACTCCCCGTTCAGTGGCATGGCCTCCACGCTACTGTCGCGGGCGAGACCTGGCGCCGGATGCGACGAGGGGCGGATGCCGCAGCATCCGCCCCTCGTTCGAACCGGGTCAGAGACCCTTGATGATCTCGCGCATGAGGTCGGCGGTCTCGGAGGGCGTCTTGCCTACCTTGACCCCGGCGGCCTCGAGGGCCTCCTTCTTCGCCTGCGCGGTGCCGGCCGAGCCGGACACGATCGCACCGGCGTGACCCATCGTCTTGCCCTCGGGCGCGGTGAAGCCGGCGACGTAGCCGACGACCGGCTTCGTGACGTGGGCCTTGATGAACTCGGCCGCGCGCTCCTCGGCGTCGCCGCCGATCTCGCCGATCATGACGATGGCCTTGGTCTCGGGGTCGGCTTCGAACGCGGCCAGCGCGTCGATGTGCGTCGTGCCGATGACCGGGTCGCCGCCGATGCCGATGGCGGTGGAGAAGCCGAAGTCACGCAGCTCGTACATCATCTGGTAGGTCAGGGTGCCTGACTTCGACACGAGGCCGATCGGGCCCTTGCCGGTGATGTTCGCCGGGGTGATGCCCACGAGCGACTCCTCCGGGCTGATGATGCCGGGGCAGTTCGGGCCGATGATGCGGGTCGTGCCGCCCTTGGCCTTCGCGAGTGCCCAGAACTCGGCCGAGTCCTGCACCGGGACGCCCTCGGTGATGATGACGAGGAGCGGGATCTCGGCCTCGATGGCCTCGACCACGGCGTCCTTCGTGAAGGCCGGCGGGACGAACGCGATCGACACGTCCGCGCCGGTGGCGGCCATGGCCTCGGCGACCGAGGCGAACACGGGCAGCTCGACATCCGAGCCGTCCTTGGCCTTGTGCAGCACGGTCGTGCCCGCCTTGCGGGCGTTCACGCCGCCCACGACCTGCGTGCCTGCCGCCAGCATGCGGGCGGTGTGCTTCGAGCCTTCGCCGCCGGTGATGCCCTGGACGATGACCTTGGAGTCCTTGTTGAGGAAGATCGTCATGACTGTGTCCCTTACGCGTTCGCGAGCTCGGCGGCCTTGTCGGCGCCCTGGTCCATGTTCTCGGCGAGGGTGACGAGCGGATGCGCCGCCTCCTCGAGGATGCGGCGGCCCTCCGCCACGTTGTTGCCGTCCAGGCGCACCACGATCGGCTTGTTCGCCGTCGAGCCGAGCTCGGCGAGCGCGCCGACGATGCCCTTGGCGACCTGGTCGCACGCGGTGATGCCGCCGAAGACGTTGACGAAGACCGCCTTCACCTGCGGGTCGCCGAGGATGATGCCCAGGCCGTTGGCCATGACCTCGGCCGAGGCGCCGCCGCCGATGTCGAGGAAGTTGGCGGGCTTCACGCCGCCGTGGTTCTCGCCGGCGTACGCGACGACGTCGAGGGTCGACATGACGAGGCCCGCGCCGTTGCCGATGATGCCGACCGCGCCGTCGAGCTTGACGTAGTTGAGATCGAGCTCCTTGGCCTTGGCCTCGAGCGGGTCGGCCGCAGCCTTGTCCTCGAGCTTGACGTGGCCGGGGTGACGGAACTCGGCGTTCTCGTCGAGCGAGACCTTGCCGTCGAGGGCGATGATCTCGCCGTCGTCGGTCAGCACGAGGGGGTTGACCTCGACGAGCGTGGCATCCTCGCCCTTGTAGACGTCGTAGAGCCTGACGAACACCGGCGCGACCTTGTCGACGAGCTCGGCGGGGAAGTTCGCGGCCCGGGCGATCTCGGTCGCCTTGTCCAGATCGATGCCGGCGGCCGGGTCGACCTCGATGCGGGCCAGAGCCTCGGGCTTCTCGACGGCGAGCTGCTCGATCTCCATGCCGCCCTCGACGCTCGTCAGCGAGAGGTAGGAGCGGTTGGCGCGGTCCAGCAGCACCGAGAAGTAGAACTCGCGGGCGATGCGGGCACCGGCGGCGACCATGACGCGCTTGACGACGTGCCCCTTGATGTCCAGGCCCAGGATCGCCTGCGCCGCCTCGTACGCCTCGTCCGCCGTCTTCGCGACCTTCACGCCGCCGGCCTTGCCGCGGCCGCCGACCTTCACCTGGGCCTTCACGACGACGACGCCGCCGATCTTCTCCGCCGCCGCCTTCGCCTCCTCAGGAGTGTCGGCGATGATGCCCGGGAGCACCGGCACCTCGTACTTCTCGAAAAGGTCTCGTGCCTGGTACTCGTACAGATCCACAGTGATTCCTTTGCAGGGGGGCGACTGGGCGGAAGATGGCGCAGAATAGCGCCTTGTCGAGAGATCGACCAGTCCCTCAGCCTACTACCGGTCGCCATGCCCACCTGACGGCAGCGACGCGCCAGGATCTGCTCGACGAGGCCCTTTCCGGCGAGGCGCGGCCGGGATGCGGCATCCACGAAAGCCGCGCATTAGGCTCTCTCCGAGATGTCCGACACCGCTGCCGCCTCCCCGAGCCCTGTCTCGCCAAGCCCGGCCGCCTCGCGCGCCGCCGTGGTCGCCGCCGCGCTCGAGCTCTTCGCCGAGCAGGGCTTCGACCAGACCTCGGTGGAGCAGATCGCGCAGGCCGCGGGAGTCTCGCGCTCGACGTTCTTCCGCCAGTTCGGCGGCAAGGACGACGTCGTCTTCACCGACCACGAGGTGCTGCTCGACCGGTTGCGGGAGTTCCTCGCCGAGCCGCATCCCGATCCATGGGCCGCCATCTGCGAGGCATCCCTCTTCGTCTACGCGCACTTCGCGGCCGACCCCGAGCTCGCGCGGCGTCGGTATGCCGTCGTGCGGGGAGTGCCGGCGCTGCGCGACCGCGAGATCATCACGGTCTTCCGATACGAGCGGCTCTTCGACGAGTACCTCCGCGCCTCCCTTCCCGGTCTGGACCCGGTCGACGCCGTCGGCTTCGCCGCGCTCGTGACGGCGATCCACAATCATGTGCTGCGGTCGCTGCTGCGCGGATCGAAGAAGGTCCCGATCGCCGTCCTCCGCGGAGCCCTCGACGATGCGCGACGTCGCTTCGGCGTGCTCCCCGACGGCGAGAACGGCCCCGCCGAGGACGAGGTCGTGGTGGCAGTCTTCCCCCGCAGGATGCCGACGGCCGAGCTGGCCCGCCGGCTGCGCGAGCACCTCGACGACTGACCGGAAAAAGGTCCCGCCCCCGCCACCGGGCGGCTGTATGTTGACCCCATGAGCGCTGTGGACACAACCGCCGGGGCCCCCGCCAACAAGCCCGCGGACACCCCGTGGTACACCCAGGATCCCGATGCCGTCGTCGCCGCCCTCAGAAGCGACCGCGAGCGCGGGCTGACCGCCGCCGAGGCCGCCCAGCGGCTTGCGGAGCACGGGCCGAACTCCATCGCCGCCGAGAAGCCGCCCTCGGTCTGGCAGGTCGCCCTGCGACAGCTCGCCGATCCGATGAACGTCATGCTCGTCGCCGTCGCGGTCATCAGCCTCGTCATCCACCAGGTGAGCGTCGGCATCCTGGTCGGCGCTCTTGTCATCCTCAACGTGGTGCTCGGCAGTCGCCAGGAGCTCAAGGCCAAGGCGTCGGTGGACGCGCTCGCGAAGATGCAGATCCCGCAGGCGAAGGTGATCCGCGACGGATCGCTGCTGGAGGTGGATGCCACGAGCCTCGTGCCCGGCGACCTCGTCGCGCTCGAGGCCGGCGACATCGTGCCGGCCGACGCCCGCATCATCCGCTCGGCGACCCTCGAGACGCAGGAGGCCGCGCTGACCGGGGAGAGCGCGCCGATCGCGAAGGATCCGGGCACCCTCACCGACCCCAGCACGACGCTCGGCGATCGCACCGACATGGTCTTCCAGAACACGCAGGTCACGCGCGGCACCGCGAGCGTGATCATCACCGACACGGGGATGCAGACCCAGATGGGTCGCATCGCATCCATGCTGTCCGCCGTCAAGCCCGCGAAGTCTCCCCTCCAGCGCGAGCTCGACTCCCTGACCGGGGTGCTCGGATGGATCGCGTGGGGCGCCGTCGCCATCATCATCGTCGCCGGCCTGCTGCGCGGCCAGGAGATCTCCGCGGTGATCCTGCTCGGCATCTCCATGGCGATCTCGGCCATCCCGACCGGTATGCCGTCGTTCGTGCAGGCCATGCTCTCCTACGGCTCGCGCCAGCTGGCCGAGCACAAGGCCGTCGTCAAGAACCTGACCGACGTCGAGACGCTCGGCGCGACGAGCGCCATCAACTCCGACAAGACCGGCACTCTCACGATGAACGAGATGACGGTGGAGTCGCTCTACTTCGCGGGCGACTGGTACACGGTCGGCGGCAGCGGGTATGAGAAGGCCGGCGACATCCGGGGAGTGGCCGGAGGCGCGACGCCCGATTTCACCCAGTTCGCCCTCGCCCTCTCGCTGTGCGGCGACGCCACCGTGTCCAACGACGGGGCGGTGATCGGCGACCCGACCGAGGCCGCGCTCGTGGTGCTGGCCGCCAAGATGGGAGCGGACGCCGAGCTGACCCGCGCCGCCCACCCGCGGGTGGCGGAAGTGCCGTTCGACTCGGCCTACAAGTTCATGGCGACCTACCACGACGTGACGCGCGACGGCGCGACCCAGCTGGTGGCGCTCGTCAAGGGCGGCCCCGACGTGGTGCTCGACCGCTGCGGATCCGTGCTGACCGCCGACGGCCCGGTGCCGATCGCCCAGGCGCGCGATGCCGTGCTGGATGCGAACCGGTCGCTGTCCGAGCAGGGCCTGCGCGTGCTCGCGTTCGCGTTCCGTCGCTTCGACCCGGGCGTTCCGACCCCCGCCGATCCGATGGCATCCATCGTCGACCTGACGTTCGTGGGCCTCGTCGGCATCATCGACCCGCTCCGGCCCTCGTCGAGGGATGCTGTGCACATCGCCCGCCAGGCCGGCATCGAGGTGCGGATGATCACGGGCGACCACGCCATCACCGCCGCTGCCATCGGTGCCAAGCTCGGCCTCGGCGAGGGCGCCGCGAGCGGCGCCGAGATCCAGGCCATGAGCGACGACGAGCTGAAGGCCGCACTGCCGAGGCTCCACGTGTTCGGTCGCGTCACCCCCGAAGACAAGCTGCGTCTCGCCCGACTCATGCAGGAGCAGGGTGCGGTGGTCGCCATGACCGGCGACGCGGTCAACGACGCCGCCGCCCTCAAGCAGGCGGACATCGGCGTGGCGATGGGCTCGGGCAGCGACGTGACGAAGCAGGCGGGGAAGATGATCCTCGTCGACGACAACTTCGGCACGCTGGTGACCGCCGTCCGGCTCGGACGCTCCATCTACGAGAAGATCGTGAGCTACGTCCGGTACCAGATGGCGCAGCTGTTCTCGCTGGTGCTGCTGTTCCTCGTCGCGACCATCTTCGACATCAACAACGGTGTACCTCTGACGCCGATCATGGTGCTGTTCCTGAACTTCTTCATCACGATCTTCCCCGTGATCGTGATCATGCTCGACCCGGTGGCAGACGACATCATGCTGAAGCCGCCGCGCGACCCGAAGAAGCCCATCGCGAACGTCGGCGCGGTGATCCTGTGGTTCGTCTACGGCGGCCTCATCTTCCTCACGTCGCTGGTGCCGCTGCTGCTCTTCCCCGGTCAGCTCAGCTCCACACAGCCGAACGTGCCGGTCACCATGACATTCGTCGTCGCGGCCTTCGGGTCGATCTTCGGCGGGCTCGTCATGCGGCGCGACCCCGAGTCGGGGCTCTCGGCTCCGATCGTCGTCGCGATCAAGTGGCTCGCCATCCCCTCTCTCCTCACGGTCGTGGCCGTCGAGGTCGGGTTCATGCAGCGCCTCGTCGGGACGACCGCCCTCACGGGGAACGAGTGGCTCGGAGCGCTCGGGCTCGCGCTCATCGTGCCCGTCGTGATCGAGCTCCTGAAGTGGATCCGTCGCGCGCGGACACGCCGCGCCGCGCACTGAGGTCGTCCGAGCGCATTCCGAACGCGCGCCATCCCTCGTGGGTTGCGCGCGTTCGCCGTATTCAGCTTGCACAGTGAGACTGAGTACTATGAAACGTGGGATTCAGTTCCACGCTTCTCGCCGCGGATCCGGATCCCGCGCCCCTCACCCTCGCATCAGGAGTCCGCCGTGACCGACCTCACACTCCCCCGCCTCGGCCAGAGCGTCGACGGCTACGCCGTCACCCAGCGACGCGGCACGGACTACTACCGGGTCTTCGCCGACATCCCCGACGAGGACCGCGCGGCATGGGAGCGCGCACAGGCGTACATCGACGAAGTCGGCACGCGGATGCAGGATGCCTGGGACACCGGCGACTATCCGCTCGACATCGCGATGCGCGCCGGCGAGCTCGACCTCTTCAACGACGGCATCGACCACCCGGCGCTGACGCGCTTCTCGCCGCTGGCCGCAGGCCTCGTCAACATGGAGATCTCCCGCGGCGACGGATCACTCGGCACGGTGCTCGCCGTCCAAGGAGGACTGGCGCTGCGCACCCTCGCGCTCTTCGGCAGCGACGAGCAGCAGGCGCGGTGGGTCGTGCCGGTCGCTCGCGGGGAGGTCCCCGCATCCTTCGCCCTCACCGAACCCGACCACGGATCCGACTCGGTCTCCCTCGAGACCATCGCGCGCCGGGAAGGCGACGAGTGGGTCATCGACGGCACGAAGAAGTGGATCGGCAACGGCGCATCCGGCGGGATCACCTTCGTGTGGGCCCGCGTCCAGGCGGAGGGTGATCCGGACGACGGTGCGGTGCGGTGCTTCCTCGTGGAGCAGTCGACCCCTGGATATCTCGGCACCGTGATCCGCGGGAAGGCGTCGCTGCGCGGCATCCATCAGGCACACATCGTGCTCGACCACGTGCGCGTGCCGCTGTCCGCCGCGCTCCCCGGCTCGCATTCCTTCAAGGATGCGTCGACCGTGCTGTACGCGACGCGCTCCGGTGTCGCGTGGTCCGCACTCGGACACGCCACGGCCTGCTACGAGGCGGCGCTCGCGTACTCGCAGCAGCGGGTGCAGTTCGGCAAGCCGCTCGCGAGGTTCCAGATGGTGCAGGAGCGGCTCGCGCAGATGCTCGAGGAGCTGACCGCGATGCAGCTCTACTGCCGGTGGATGGCCGACCTCGACGCCCGCGGCGAGCTGCGTCCGACGCAGGCGTCGCTCGCGAAGCACCACAACACGCGGGCCGCGCGCCGCATTGCGAACGTCGCCCGCGACATGCTCGGCGGGAACGGGATCCTGCTCGAGAACGGGGTCATGCAGCACATGGCCGACATCGAGGCGATCCACACCTACGAGGGGACGGAGAGCATCCAGGCGCTGCTCATCGGCCGCGACATCACCGGGATGAGCGCGTTCGCCTGACTCTTCGCTGCGAACAGCAGCCGGCCCGGCGCATCACGCCGACCTCCCCTTTGTCGGCGGCGCCCGGCAGGATGGAGCCATGCCGTACGCCATCCCCGCGCCGATGCTCGCCAAGGCCGTCGCCGACATCCCCCGCAACGAAGGCCTGAGCTTCGAGCCGAAGTGGGACGGGTTCCGCGCGCTCATCTCCTGGGACGGCACGGACGTCGAGATCGGGTCGCGGGGCGCGAAGCCGCTGACCCGCTACTTTCCGGAGCTCGTCGAGGCGTTCGCTCGCCTGCTGCCCGAGCCGTGCCTCCTCGACGGAGAGATCGTCGTGCCCGTCGATCGCGGCGGACGGCGGCGACTGGACTGGGAGGCGCTGTCGCAGCGCATCCATCCTGCGGCCTCGCGGGTCAACAAGCTCGCGCAGGAGACGCCCGCGATGTTCATCGCCTTCGACCTCCTCGCCGTCGGCGACCGGGACCTCCAGGGCGAGCCGTTCGCCGTGCGCCGCGCGGCCCTGGTCGACCTGCTCCGCGAGGTGCCCTCGCCCATCCATCTGACGCGGGCCACGGATGACGCCGAGCTCGCCCGCCAGTGGCTCGCGGAGTTCGAGGGCGCCGGGCTCGACGGCGTCGTCGCGAAGCCGCTCGCGCAGCCGTACGCGCCGGGCAAGCGCACGATGTTCAAGATCAAGCACGCTCGCACGGCCGACGTCGTCGCGCTGGGCTACCGCATCCACAAGTCCGGTCAGGGCGTCGGCTCACTGCTCGTCGGGCTCTACAGCGAAGACGGAACCCTGTATCCCGTCGGCGGCGTGGCCGCATGGAGCGACAAGCGGCGCCTCGAGCTCATCGACGAGCTCGCGCCGCTCGTCGAACGCGACGAGTCCGGCGAGGCGATCCGTGGCGAGGGCGAGAAGTCCCGATTCCAGGCGGGTCGGGCAGACTCGTCGTTCGTCCGGCTCCGCCCCGAGAAGGTGCTCGAGGTGCGCTACGACCAGCTGGAGGGATGGCGGTTCCGTCACACCGTGCAGTTCGAGCGGTGGCGCCCCGACCGCGACGCGCGCTCCTGCACGTACGACCAGCTCGAAGTGGTGGCCGCCTACGACCTCGCCGACGTCCTCGAGGGCTGAATCACTCGCCCTTCGGCCAGTTCTCCGGGTTGATGCGGCTCGGCTGCACGCGCGGCGGCTCCCCCGGCATCTTCGGGAACTCGGGCGGGAACGGCAGCTCGCCGAGTCCGTTCTCCAGGTCGCGCTGCCACCACTCGAGCAGGGTGTCGATGCGCCCGGGCTTCGCGCCGAACTCGGCCCAGGGATCGCCCGTGTCCGCCAGCCGCTGCGGAACCGATCGCACGGTGAACGACGCCGGGTCCGCCGCATCCAGCTCGTCCCATGAGAGCGGGGTCGACACGGTCGCTCCGGGCAATGCGCGCGGGCTGTAGGCGCCGGCCATCGTTCGATCGCGGTTCGCCTGGTTGAAGTCGACGAACATGCGGTCGCCGCGCTCCTCCTTCCACCAGTTCATCGTGACTCTGTCGGGCAGCCGCCGCTCGAGTTCGCGCCCGGCGGCGATCACCGCGTGGCGGACGTCGAGGAACTCGTGCGTCGGCTCGATCGGACAGAAGACATGGATGCCGCGGCTGCCGCTCGTCTTGATCCACGCCTCGAGCCCCGCCTCTGCCAGCACCTCGCGCAGCGCGGGGGCGACAGCGGCGGCCTCGGCGAATCCGGTGCCCGGCTGCGGGTCGAGGTCGATGCGGAGCTCGACGGGGTTGTCGGTGTTCGACGTGAGCGACGCCCACGGGTGGAAGACGATCGTGTTCATCTGTACGGCCCAGACTGCGGCGGCGGTCTCGGTGAGGACGAGCTGTGGATGCCGGCGACCGCTGTTGTAGGTCACGGTCACCGCCTCGACGAATGCGGGCGCGCCCTTGGGCGGATTCTTCGAGAAGAAGCTCTCGCCGCCGACGCCCTCGGGGAAGCGCTCGAGCGACACCGGCCGGTCGCCGTTCGCTGCGAGGAACGGGCCGGACACGGCGATGAGGTACTCAGCCAGCTCCTGCTTCGTGATCCCCTGCTCGGGCCAGATCACCCGGTTCGGGTTCGACACCCCGACCTCTCGATCGCCGTGCGGGCCGGGGACGGTCAGAGTGATGCGCTCGGTAGCCACCCGTTCACGCTATCGATCGGATCGGACACGACGCCAGGGCCGCCGAAGGTGACGGACCACGTCTCGCGACTCGCGCGGCGGATCAGTGCCCGCGCCAGGGCAGCCGTCGGTCGAGCAGCACGAGGGCGAGAACCGCGATACCGGCGACCAGTACGACGAGTGCGGACACGTGGAGACCCGCATCCGTCGCCCGCCCCGGATACGCGAGTGCGATCAGGGCCGACGCGAAGATCGCGCCGAGGTACGACGCGGTGCGCGCCAGGCCGGAGGCGACGCCGATCTGATCGGCCGTCGTCTGCGTGTAGAGCGCGGCCTGGTTGCTCGTGCCGGTGAAGCCGAGCGCGACGCCGAACAGCAGACTGAGTGCGACGAGCAGGACGATGTTCGTGGTGCTCGTGACGAACATCATCGCGACGCCGCCGCCGATGAGGGCGACCGCGCTGATGGTCAACGGACCGCGGATGAGCGCCCGACGCGCGATCAGGGCGGCGCCCAGGGCGGCGACCACAGACATCGGCAGCATGATCAGTCCGCTCACACTCGCCGGGTAGCCGTGGCTGTCCTCGAGCCACTGCACGTAGCCGTACAGCACGGTGTACGCGGCGGCGAGCGCGATGGTCTGGCGCAGGTACGTGCGCGAGAGGGGTCCGTTGCGGCGCAGCATCCGGACGTCGATGAAGGGCTGCGACGCGCGCAGCTCCCAGAGGATCAATGCGGCGACCGCGACGACGAAGACTGCGACGAGCCACCATGCGAGCTCGCGTACGTCGGAGAGCACGGCGATGAGCGCGACGACGGATGCTGCGAACAGCAGCATGCCGAGCGGATCCAGAACCCGCGCGAGCTCACGCCCGCCCCGGCGTGGGAGCGCGGCATCCTTCGGCAGCCAGATGAGGGCCATCGCGAGACCGACGAGCCCCAGCGGGATGTTGACCGCGAATGCCGCGGGCCAGCCCCACACGCCGACCAGCACGCCGCCGAGCGGGAGTCCGAGCGCGGCGGACGACTGGGCCGCGATCGAGACGCCGCCGAGCACCCCGCCGGGAATGCCGACCTTCGCGGAGTCCGCGCGACGGCGGATCATCGCCATCGCCGTGGGATAGCCCGCCGCCGTGCCGACCCCGATGAGCGCCCGCGAGACGATCAGCCACGCGAACGACGGGGCGAACGTCCCGACGATGCCGGCGATCGTGAGCACGACGAGTCCGGCGATGAACACCCGGCGCGCGCCGAACTGCTCCCCGAGCCGCCCCATCGCGGGCTGCGCGACGGCGCTCGCGACGTAGACCGCCGCCACGAGCACCGCGGTCTGCCCGGCGCCGACGCCGAAGGCAGTGCCGATCGCGACGAGCGAAGTCGCGAGGATCGACGAGTTGATCGGGTTGAGCGACGTGCCCCACAGGAGCGGCGTGACGAAGCGCGCCCCGAAGGGATGCGGCGTGCCCTCGCCTCGCGTTCGCGCGTCAGCGCTCCGCGTGGTCACCGGACGTTCGCCGCCAGGAACTCGAGGATCTCGTCGGTCGAGCCCGTCTCGCTGATGCGGGGAAGGATGCGGGTCAACGCGTGCTCGTGGTTCACAGGGTCCATGTCGGCCACGGCATCCGTCGCAATCGTGACGTTGTAGCCGTGCTCATGGGCTGCACGCGCGGTCGACTCGACGCCCGCGCTCGTGGCGATGCCCGCCAGGACGACCTGGGTCACACCCGCATCCTGCAGCCGCTCGTCGAGGTCGGTGCCGTGGAACGCGCCCCACGTCTGCTTCGTCACGAGGATCGTCCCGGGTGCCGCCGGGCGGAGCTCCGGCAGCAGCTCGGCCCAGTTCTCCGGCCGTGAGCTGCTGGGCCGCGGGCGCTCGACGCGCCCCGGCGCTCCCCCGGTCACGTTCACGAGCACGACGGGCAGGCTCGCTGCGCGGAAGGCCTCCGCGAGCCGCACCGCCTGTGCGACGACCGGCGCAGCCGCGGGGATGCCCGCGATGCCCTGCTGGAGGTCGATCACGACGAGCGCGGACTGCGGGTCGAGGGCGGTGACGGTCATGATGCCCTTTCGGTGAGACGGGGCTGCAGCATCCGCTCGATGAGGAGGGCGGCTTGGCCCAGGATCTGCTGCTCCTCGGGGGTGAGCCGCTCCGACATGGTCTCGATGAGCCAGCTCTGCTTGGCGGCGCGTCCGGCGATGATGGCCTGCTCCCCCTCGGGAGTGAGGAACACACGGGATGCTCGCGCGTCCGAGGGGTCGGGCCGCCGGTCGACCACGCCCATGTTCTCGAGCGAGGCGACGGTCGCGCTCATCGACTGCGGGCGAACGCCTTCGATCCGGGCCAGCTCCGAGGTCGTCGCGGAGCCCCGTTCGAGCAGGGTGCGGATGACGGCGACCTGCGCGGTGGTGTATTCGGCGTGCCCCGCCTCGGCCCTCAGCCGGCGCGCGAGGCGCGACGCGGACGAGCGCACCGCAGCGGCGATGTCATCGATCTCGGCCATGGACCGAGCGTAACACTTCTACAGGCTAACTGCGCAGTCAGCCTGCATATATCACTCGCCTGCCGCGGCGAACACGGGAGCGAGGTCGGCGCGCGACAGCTGGATCCAGGGACCGCCGGGGTCGACGACGATGCCCGTGAGGCCATCGTCGCCCTCGAAGCCCGAGACGAGCTGATCGACACGGATCGGCATCGGCTGATCGCCGCGCCCCATCGCGAGCACCTCGAGCGGGTGCGTGAAGACCTCCAGGAAACGCTCACCCGCTGCGTTGCGCGACTCTGCCAGGCCCCAGTCGTCGGCCTCGCTCGCGCGGTTGGCCGCAAGCCAGAGGGGGACGTTCGGCAGCGCCGCGGCCACGAGCGCGGGGGTATCCGGAGTGCGCTCGGCGGCCAGCAGGTTCTTGACGGTGAACTCGTCGTCCCCCTCCTCCAGGGCGCGCTCGATGAGGGGACGGGGCAGCACGACGGGCGTCTGGCGCGATGCGTGGTCGAGGATGATGCCGCCGTACGGCCCGGCAAGGACCGAGCGGAGCACGATCCCTGCCTCCTGGGCCATCACGGACGAGTCGACCTGCCCGTCGAGGCGCACCGCAGCCTGGAGCGCCGAACCGCCGCTGAAGACGAGAACGAACGGCGTGTCCTCGATGGATGCGACCGCCAGCGGGAGCTCCTTGCCCTCGGCCGCGAGCGCACGGGCATCGCCACGGACGCGCAGGAAGAGCTGGCCCTGCAGGATCTGCCGGGCGACGCCGACGACCTGCGTGCCGTTGGCATCCTCGGGGAGGGCCGCGATCGCGTCGCGGAGCAGGACATTGTCGGTGAGCCCCGGGATGCCGGGCTCTTCGGTGGTCGGAGCCGCGGCGGCCGGCGCGGTGGCGCCGAGGCCCGCGAACGACGAGACCGAGATGCCGACCTGCGGCGCGTCCTCGACCGGAGCGGCCTCCTCGACGGCGGCTTCTTCGGCGGCCGCGACATCGCGAGTGTCCGCGTCCTGCTCAGAGGACGGCTTCGGACGACGCGAGAAAAGGGCCATGCGTCGAGCCTAACCGCCGCGTGGAGGTGGCTCGTCAGGGGGTCACGGGGGGCACGCCCCGAAAAAGGGCCGGCTCATCTTGACGCGATGAGCCGGCCCCTTCTCTGTCTCCGCTACGGAGCCGGCACCGGTGAGGTCGGGGCCGAAGACCGCGAGACGCTCTGATACCCGGCCAACGTGCCGGTCACCAGGACCGTCAGCTGCTTGTGCACGAGATCGGGAGTGACCGAGAGGGATGCAGCGGTCTGACCACCGATCGCCGTGCCGTCGGCGAACCACTGGTACGCGAACTGCGTGCCATTCGTCCACGATCCCGCGTTCGCCTTGAGCAGCGCGCCGACCCGAATGGGTCCTGTGATCTTCGGCTGCGCCGAGCGCAGGGCCGGCAGAGCTCCGGCGCCGAGGGACGCGTTGATGTCGGTCCGCTGCTCACCGCTTCCCAATGCAACCGGTGTCGCCGTGTCGCGGCTCGAGGCGCCGTTCCACCATTGAACGATGTGCGCGCCGCCCACGTCCGCGGTGAAGGAGACGCGGTAGTCGCCCGCCGCCAGGCTCGTGATGGACCAGGCGCCGTTGGCATCCGTCTGGGCGATATCACCCATGTAGGAGGACGCGGCGATGACCGCAGCCCCGGCGATCGGATGCCCGAGCCCGTCCGTCAGAACACCCGAGATCGATGCGTTCCAGGCCTCTGCAACGCCCCCGCCAGCAGGGGAGAGGTTCACATCGACATTCCGGACCATCTGACCGGTCTTGAGGGCGATCGGCGTCGCTGCGGAGATCGTCGACACACCCTTCCACCACTCCACGACAGTTGGGCCTGTCCCGGACTGCCCGCTGAATCGCAGTCTGAGATCCCCACTGGGCAGACCTCGCACCGTATACGAACCGTCGGCTGCGCTCCATGTGGATCCAACGACTTGCTGAGCGTCGTCGTAGACCGAGACGTAGGCGTTCGCCACGGGGGCACCGCCATCGTCTCGGATCGTCCCCGTGACTGACGCCCCGTCGTCCAGTCGAGCGTTGATTCCACTGGTCACGGCACCGGCGGCGAGCTGGAGCACCTTCGCCTTCACTGCTGTCGCGCTCTTCCACCACTCCGAAGCGACATTCTGGGTGGCAATCGATGTGTCGAACTGCACCTGGTAGGCGCCCGATTCGAGACCGGTGATCGCGTACGTGCCATCGGAAGCGGTGCTCGTTCCACTGCGGAAACCATGTCCATCGGCGGGTTGAGCGAAAACGATTACGTTGTCGACCGGGTTGCCCTTGCTGTCCACCACCTTGCCGGTCACCGTCGCTCCCGTGGCGAGAACGGCGTCCGCCGAAGTGGATGCGCCGGCGGCGACGGACACTGGCGTTGCGGACAGGTGATCTGCCGCGTTGTCGTACCACTCCCCCAGGACGGAGCCACCCGAGGAGAACTGGACCTTATAGGTGTCGGCAGGAAGGCCTGTCACTGTGTAGGCACCCGTCGCGTCCGTCATACCCGAGCCGATCCAGTCGCCGAAGCCACTGGTGGTCGCCTCATACACCGAGACGTAGATGTTCGCGACGGGAGCTCCGCTGTCGGCCCTCACGACGCCGGTGATGGATCCAGCCGACGCAAGAACGGGACTGACATCGGCGACGGTCTCGCCGGCGTGAACGGTGATGGGCGTCGCGGTTGATCGCGACGGCGCGTCCTTCCACCACTCCGCTGCCAGAGAACCGTTCAGGTAGCCCGGCTGAAACTGGAGCACGTAACTCCCCGGCTTGAGGCCCGCCAGGTCATACTCGCCGGTCATGTCCGTCGTCGCGTAGCCGTCCGATCCCCCGGTCGTCGCATCGGTTGCGCTGACCGAACCGCCGATCACGGGAGCGCCGCTGGCGGTCGTCACCGTTCCAGTAATGGATGCACCGACGCTCATCGTCACGTTGATGTCGTTCACAGCGGACCCGTTTGCGATGTTCACGGTGGTCGCCGACGACAGGTCGGCCGCCCCGCTCCACCACTGCTCGATCACGCTGCTCGTTCCCGATCCCGCGCGGAAATCGATCCGATAGTCGCCGTCCGGCAGATCGGACAGGCTGTACGTGCCGTCGGGGGCGACATTCGTCGTCTGCTTCCACGTCCAGATACCCCATTGCGGGTCGAGGAAGTCGGCGATGACCTGCACGCCCTCCGCAGACGCACCGCTATCGGTCGTCACCACACCCGAGATCGATCCGGCCGGGCTCCCACTCGCAGTCGGACTCGGACTCGGACTCGGACTCGTATCGTCGGCCCAGGCCGAAGCCGACCCGGCGATCAATGCCAGCACCATCGCGCCGGCGAGCGCGACGATTCTCCATTTGCGCAACTGCGCCACCATCCTGACCGCTCTTCGCGGTCCTTTCAGTGCCACGGCCTTCGTGGGCACCGGATGAGGCTAACGTTCAGGTTGCTCTCGGTAAACAATCAATTCGATAAAGATTTGCACTGCACCCCGGAGTCAGATCTTGGTGATCGGGGCGACCTTGATCAGCAGCTTCTTCAGCCCGCCGGAATCGAAGCGAACGTGCGCGACGCGCTTGGCACCCTCGCCGGTGACGGCATCCACGCGCCCCTCGCCGAAGTCGTCGTGACGGATGCGGTCCCCCGCCTCGAGAACCATGTCGCCGTTGTCACGGAGCTTCGCCGGGATGCGATTCGGGAACCGGTCGAGCGAGGTCGACTTCGGCGCGAGCGCTGGCGGATCGTCGTGGCGGATCTGCCGACGACCCCACCCAGAGCCACCGCCGCCCGGACGTGCGTTGAGCGCGCGCGACTGCGTGCCGCCGCGCGAGTTCACGTCGCCGGGCGATTGGCGCCAGTCGACGAGGTCGCCGGGGATCTCCTGCAGGAAGCGGCTCGGCATCGCCACCGAGATCTCGCCGAACTGCGCTCGCGTCATCGCGAGGGTGAGGTACAGGCGCTTGCGCGCGCGCGTCACCCCGACGTAGAAGAGGCGTCTCTCCTCCGCGGGT
This sequence comes from Microbacterium sp. sgz311019, assembly GCF_056135325.1. Classification (NCBI taxonomy): domain Bacteria; kingdom Bacillati; phylum Actinomycetota; class Actinomycetes; order Micrococcales; family Microbacteriaceae; genus Microbacterium; species Microbacterium sp. sgz311019. The sequence goes on from NZ_JBWAXO010000003.1 coordinate 347,403, forward strand.
CCGCCGGGCTCGTTCGCCGAGATGCGGTGCGGGATGAGGTCCTCCTCGACACCGGTGATGAACACGGCGTCGTACTCCAGCCCCTTCGCGGTGTGGAGGGTCATGAGCGACACGGAGCCCGAGGCATCCTCGAGGTCATCGGTGTCGGAGACGAGCGCGACCTCGGCGAGGAAGTCGATGACGGTGCCCTCGGGGTTGTTGCGGGCGAACTCTCGTGCCACCGCGATGAGCTCGTCGACGTTCTCGAGCCGCGCCTCGTCCTGCGCGTCGCGGCTCATGCGCAGCGCATCCCGGTATCCGCTGCGGTCCATGAGCAGCGTGAGCCCCTCGGCGACCGCGGTCGGCGGAGCGAGCTCGCCGGATGCCGGCAGCATCACATCTGTCGCATCCGCCAGCACCTGGTCGAGCTGCGCGATCGCAGCCTGCATCTTCGGCCCGACGCCGAGCGCCGACGAGTTGGCGAGAGCGTCACGGAACGTGATGCCCTCGTTCTGGGCGTACCGCGCGATCGCCTCGACCGTCACGTCGCCGATGCCGCGCCGCGGCCTGTTGATGATGCGGCGCAAGGCCATCTCGTCGGCCGGGTTCGCGACGGCGACGAGGTAGGCCAGGGCGTCCTTGATCTCCGCACGCTCGTAGAACCGGGTGCCGCCCATGATCTTGTACGGCACGGCGGCGCGGATGAAGATCTCCTCCAGCGCACGCGACTGCGAGTTGGTGCGGTAGAAGACCGCCATCTCGGAGTAGTCGACGCCGCCCCGACGGAGCGCTTCCACTTCCTCGGCGACGAACTGGGCCTCGTCGTGCTGCGAGTAGCCCGTGTAGCCGACGATCTTCTCACCCGGACCATCGGCGCTCCACAGGCGCTTGTCCTTGCGGTCGAAGTTGTTGCTGATGACCGCGTTCGCCGCGCTCAGGATGTTCTGCGTCGAGCGGTAGTTCTGCTCCAGCAGGACGACCTTCGCGCCCGGGAAGTCGCGCTCGAACTCCGTGATGTTGCGGATGTCGGCACCCCGGAACGCGTAGATCGACTGATCCGAGTCGCCCACGACGGTGAGGGATGCGCCGTCCCCGCCGGCGCTCGATGCCGCCGGCCGCTCCGGCTCGAAGATCATCATCCCGTTGGACTCGATCGGTTCGGCGCCCGAGTCCGAGATCGGTCGCGTCAGCTCATGGATGAGGGCGTACTGGGCGGCGTTCGTATCCTGGTACTCGTCGACGAGGATGTGCCGGAACCGGCGGCGATACAAGTCGGCGACCCGCGGGAACGCGCGGAACAGGAACACGGTCTGCCCGATGAGGTCGTCGAAGTCGAACGCGTTGGCCCGTTGCAGCTCGCGCTGGTAGTCGCCGAACAGTTCGACGAATACCCGCTCGGCGGGGTCGTTCATGTTCGCCTGGCGCGCGTACGACTCGGCGTCCGCCAGCTCGTTCTTGAGCTTGGAGATCTTGCTCTGCACGGCCGCCGGCGTGAGGCCGAAGGCATCCGCCTCCCGCTGCTTGACCAGCCGCTTGATGAGCGCGCGCGAGTCTCCGGAGTCGTAGATGGTGAACGACTTCGTGAAGCCGAACTGCTCGGCCTCGCGGCGCAGGATGCGCACGCATGCGGAGTGGAACGTCGAGATCCACATGCCCCTCGCGCTGTTGCCGACGAGGTGCTCGACACGCTCGCGCATCTCGCCCGCGGCCTTGTTGGTGAACGTGATCGCGAGGATCTCGCTCGGCCAGGCCTCGCGCGAGCGCAGCAGGCTCGCGATGCGGCGCGTGAGCACACTGGTCTTGCCGGAGCCGGCGCCCGCGACGATCAGCAGAGCCTGTCCGCGGAACACGACCGCCTCGCGCTGCTGGGGATTGAGGCCGACGAGGAGGTCCTCGTCGGGTCGCGCATCGTCGGGTCGCGGACCGCCGTCGCCCCCGACGATGATCCCCACGCCCCCTTGACGCATCGCTGGCGCGCTGCGCGGAGCCTCAGGGCGTGTGGACCCAGGGGTGGATGCGTCGATCATGGCCTTACGAGTCTAGGCGCCGTGACCGACATCGACGCGGGCCCGCGGAGCGGCCCCGCTGTGCCCGCAAGCGAAGGCGGGGCCCGTCGATGACGAGCCCCGCCCCGCGTCTTCAGCGCTGGTGCGTCACTTCACCGGGGTGAGGAGCGCCTCGCCCTCGCCCGCGGCGTTGTCCGGCACCACGGTCATGACACCCAACGGCTTCTGCGCGGCGAACGCCGACGCGCTCAACGCGACGTTCAGCTGCTGCGTCGCGCCCGGCGCGACGGCCGGCCCGCCGTCACCGAAGCTCAGCGCCGGCGTCCACGGGTTGAAGGCGGCCGCACCACCGACCAGGTCGGAGCCGCCGTTGAGGGACGAGAATCCGGCTGCGCCGTAGCTGAACGCCCCGTTCGTGGACGAGAGACCGAGGTCGCTCGCGTAGACCGGCAGCAGCGCCGTGCTGCTGTCCGTCGGGGCCGACGCCAGGAACCCGGACGAGCCGAGCGCCTTGGTCGCGACGTCGTAGACGAACACGCCCGTGCGACCATCGGGCGTGCCCGAGGTGACCTGACCGTAGTCGGCCGAGAACACGAGGTGGTCGACGGTACCGTCGCCGTTGGTGTCGAGATCGATGTCGAACTCGTTCTCGGCGGCGTTGTTCCACTTCTTCCACGTGTTCACGGCGAAGACGAGCAGCTGGTCTCCCCCGCCGACATCCCACGACTGCAGGCCGACGGCGCGCACGTCATAGCCGGTGTCGGACGAAGACACGTCCTGCGGGTCGCTGAGACCCCACGTGTACGCATCCGTCTGACCTGTGAGCGCCGCGCCGGGGTTGCGCAGCGTGATCGCCTTCGTGCTGTCGGCGGTCGTCGTCCACTTTCCCGACGCCTGTGCCGACACGCGGCTGAGCGAGCGGGGCACCAGCAGGTAGGGCACGCGCAGCGCAGACGAGCCCGAGGTCAGGAGCACATCGCCCGAGATCTCCGAGAACCCGAAGGTGCCCGCCGTCGACGTCGGAACCGCGTCCGCGGCCGCAGACAGCGACACCGAGAACTTCGCCGTGCCGTGTGCGGGGACCGTGACCGACGACACGCTGAAGCTCACCGTGGCCTCCCGCGACTGCGCGGAGGCCTCGGCCGTCGGGGTGTACGTCACCGGAGTGTCGCCGTGGTTGGTCACCTGCACCGTCTTCGTGCCCTTGAAGCCCTGGGCGGACTCCTGGAACCCGAAGTTGAGAGCGGTCTGGCTCAGCTTGCCGTCCGTCGTCTTGAAGGTGTCACCGGATGCGGTCACCTGGGTGGCGACCACGCCTGCCGCGTTCACCAGCCCGACGCCGCCGAGCGTCAGCTTCTCGTGGGCCACCTTCGACGGATCGGCCGTGGACACGACCGCCTGGGCCACATCGTTGCCCGACCAGGTCGGGTGCGCCTGCACGGCGAGCGCCGCCACGCCGGTCACGTGCGGGGCCGCCATCGACGTGCCCGAGAGCACCTCGCTGTCGCTGCCCGTACCGACCGCTGTCGAGCGGATCGAGACACCGGGCGCTGCCACATCGACGCCGAGTCCGGAGTCCCCGTTGCGCGGGCCGCCCGAGCTGAACGACGCGTAGTTGCGGAAGCCCGGGTTGGCCAGCTCTGCGGCCGTCACCGTCGCAGGGTTGCCCGTCGTGAAGGCACTCGCATCCGTCGAGCGCACACCGAGGAACGGGATGGTGACCGTGTAGTCCTCACCCGTGTCGGGGTTGCTCAGGATCGCGCCCTCGAACGGCGGGTAGTCCGTCGAGGTGTTGATCATGAGCGCAGCGGCGGCACCGGCCTTCTGGGCGAAGATCGCCTTCGCGACCCGCGCGCACGAGCCGCGGACGGACACGGCGAGCTGATTGCCCCCGGGTACGACGCCCGCCTTCGCGTACGCCTCGGTCGAGCAGCCGAGCGCCTCGTTCTCCGGGGTGTTCGGGTCGTCCGTCAGGCGCACGACCGTCATCGACGGGAGACCGGCCAGGCTCGCGCCGTTGGCGTTGATCGCCGACACGTTCTTGCCGCCCGTGGCGACGTTCGCGCCGGGGAAGGTGGCCGTGCTGTCGACCGCGGCCACCGAGATGACGCCGTCACCGGTCGAGGGCGAGCCGACGATGTACGGGCTCGGGCCCGAGTTGCCCGCAGAGGCGACGACGACGACGCCCGCGCCAACGGCGTTGGATGCGGCGACCGCATCCGCATCGCCGGGACTGCCGAACGACGAGCCGAGCGACATGTTGATCACGTCCATGCCGTGGTCGACCGCCCAGTCGATCGCCGGCACGACCACATCCGTCGACCCGTCGCAGCCGAAGACGCGGATTGCGTACAGGTCCGACTGCGGCGCGACACCGGGGCCGATCTTGAAGCTCTTCGCGGGCGTCGACGAGTCGTAGGGTCCTGCGTAGGTGCTGCCGTCGGGGTTCACGCCGTCACCGGCGGCCGTGCCCGCGACATGGCTGCCGTGCCCCCCGCAGTCGAGCGGGTTCGAGTCGGGGTGAGGCGTCGGCTGGTACGTGGCCGACGTGGTGTCGGCGTTGTACGAGTCGCCGACGAGGTCGGTGCCGCCCTTGACGCGCGGCGCGTTCGGACCGAACAGCGCCGGGTCCGCAGCCTGGGCCTCGTTCGCGTGGGCGGCGTTGTACGCCGCCACGGTGCCCGGGCCGCCGAAGTTCGCGTGCGTGTAGTCGATGCCGGTGTCGATGATGCCGACCTTGACGTTCTTGCCGGTGAAGCCGGTGTTCTGCCAGACGTCGGGAACGCCGAGGAAGGGCACCGAGACCGCGTTGTCGAGCGTGTATGTGCGTGCCGGGTAGACGGCGACGACGTTCGGCAGTGCCGCGATCGCGCCGACCGCCTTCTGCGGCACGGAGACCTGGATGCCGTTGTAGGCGGACTGCATCTGCGCGACGATCTTGCCGCCCTTGCCCCGGATGGCGCCGGTGATCGCATCCTGCTGCTTCTTGAGCGCGCCCTTCACGGAGTCGCGCTCGGCAGCCGTCAGCTTGCGGCCCTGCTTCGCCTGGACGACCGATGTGGGGTCGCCGCTCAGCTGAACGATGACGTTCACGGTGCCGTCGGCGGCGACGGAGGCGGGCACGAAGTTCGCGCCGGTCGCTCCGCGGGGGGTCGTCTCGAAACGCGCCGATGGACCGCTGTCCGGGGATGGGGTCGCGGCCACGGCGGCGGTGGCGGGTATCGAGAGCGCGAGAGCGCCCGCGATCGCCAGTATGCGTCGATGCAAGGGATTACCTCTTTCTCGTGCACTGGGGGTGCACTCGAAGTCGAACGCTATGCGCCAGCTCATGGGGAGTCAACAGGAAACTTCCAGATTGAGCAGATCGCTCAATCCGTGGAGGTTCGGCCTCTCCGACCGACTCGCGTGCTCCCAGCCTCAGCCGATCACGGGGCCCGGTCGGCGCCGCGGCTGTCCACGCGCTGGAACTCCAGTTCGAGCAAGCACATGGAGTACCTGCTGCCCACGGGGTCGGCCTTCATCACGGGGTGCATGAAGGAGTCGGTGAAGTTGGCGGAATAGCAGAGCCAGGCGCGGCTGCCATCCTCGGAGATGAACTTGGATGGGAAGTTCAGGAAGTAGGCCTGCTGGCCGAAGTCCTCCATGTACGCGACCATCTGCCATGGCCCGAACACGCTGTCGGACTCCAGGATGTAGGAGTTCATCTCCTTGATGGTCGGCCAGCCGTCGGTGACGCACATCAGGTACTTCCGCACAGCCGCGTTGTAGGTGACCGTGACGCATCCCATGTGCCCCGGCCACGACGCGATCGGGTGCGCGTCGCCGAGGTCCCGCGACCATCGAGGCTCGTCGTCGGTCGACCCCGCATAGAACTCCCACGCACCGGGCTCATTGATGCCCTCGATCGTCGGCTTCGTGCGCGCCAGGAAGACCTCGTCCCCGGAGATCCAGGTGAGTTGATCGCTCGAGGCTCGGCTGCCGTGCCCGACGAGGTAGGCGTATCCGTCCGGCGCGTGCTCGTTGTTGCGCCCGAAGTCCACGAAATGGGGAGCACCGAACCGAATCGGTCGGCTGGATGCCGGCGACTCGCCGAACAGGGGGTCCGCAGGCGTGCGAGGCCCTTCGACCCAGGTCTCGCCTCCGTCGGTCGATGTGCGGAATCCGACGAATGGACCCAGTACGTCCCAGTTCAAGCCGCGACCGGGAATCTGATCCAGGCAGTAGGTGCCGAGGTACCAGGTGCCGTCGAGCATCAGCGAAGCCGAAGGATAGCGGCCACCGTAGGGTGCCGGTGAGGCGGCGACCACGCCGATGTCGTCGATCCGGAGATCGAGGGGATCGTCTCCGCGAATCGTCGCGTGCCCCGTCGTGGCTGCCTCGCCGCCACTCCACGCGCGGGTACCCATCACCTCACCATCCGTGAAGGGAGAGTAAAGGGCACCATCAGCACCCCAGGAGGGGTACCAGGTGTCGGCCTTCGAGTACGACGCGAAGCGTCCGGTCGCCTTCACGCCGCTCCAGTACGGCGAGAGCCGGAACGGAGCCGACCTCGGTGCGATCTGATCCCAGGAGTTCGAATGCGGTTCCGCGTGACCATTGATCATGAGGGCATTCCGATCTCCGTCTCGTGTGCCCACGCCGAGCGCGAGACCGCTCTCGGCTTCCGCGCCGCAAGGGCGAAGATCACGATCGTCGGCAGAGCTCCGACGAGGGTGGGTGGGCCCAGTCAAGCACAGAGTCCAGAATTCGGTAAAACTGGTCTTACCGGCCCGGGATGAGCGCTTGGCACCCGGATTGAGGAAGGACCTCGATGGTCGCGCTGCATGTCATGCATCCGCGAGGTGGCGCGTCGAAGATCACGGTCACCTGTCGCGCACCCGCATCCAGATGACCGCCCGCGACCGTCTCACTCGCGAAGTTCGCGGCCGTGCGCGATGAGGGCGTAGAGGATCAGGACATCCAGTGCGATGAGGATCGCCGACCACCACGGCTGCGCGGGAACCAGCAGAAGCTGCCCGACAGCGCTGAGGAGGACCAGGATGACCGCCACGACTCGTGCCCAGGTCTGCCCGGCGAACAATGCCACCGCGGCGAGGATCAGCAGGATGCCGATGATGAGGTTCCACCACCCCCACCCGGCGACGTCGAGCAGCCAGAGCGACCCGCTCGTGACCACGTAGTACGAGTGGGGTCCGATCACGGCGACCAGACCCTGTACGACGCCGAAGATCCCGCTGAGCAGGAGGATCACGCCGGCGAAGACCACCCAACCGACCCAACCGCTGACTCTGATTGTGCTCATTTCACTTCTCCCCTCGCAACGAGTGCGGACTCGATCCCACCCGCTCGCTGATGCGATGCGATGGCCTCACGGTACGACTGCGGGCGCGACACGACAGGGACGAACGTCCCGCCATCCGTGGGGCGACGGCGGCGGGCCGAAGCCGTCTCGTCGCTCAGGTGCGAACCCCGGCGAGACTGTCTGCAACCGAGTCCGCCCACGTGTCGATGACGTCCCACTCGCGGAAGTCGCCTTCGGGGAGGATGTCGCGGATCGCAGGCATCCAGGCGAGGATCCGATCCGTCCCGCGGACGTTGTCGTGGTGATAGGCCCCGCGGAACACCTGAGTGCCCCGGGGATGGATGAGATCTGCGAACGTGGCGAACTGCTTGGGCTCGGCGCCCTTCAGCACGTCGTTCCCGTCTTTGTCCACGGTGTCGGTGCCGAGCGGTCCGCTGCTGAAGAGCCACGTCGGGTGCGCGGCGAGCATGTCGGCGTTGCGCTTCACGAACTTCCGTGCCGCCTTCCGCCAGCGGAATTCGTAGGTGGCGGATCCCACGACATAGGCGTCGTATCCGGATGCGTCGCGGATCTCCTTGCAGCGGACGACATCCGCCTCGAGCCCCCGCGTGCGCAACCTCGCGCCGACGCGCTCGGCGATGCCTTCCGTCGCGCCGTACTTGCTGTCGTAAGCGACGAGCACTTTCATGTCCAGCCTCCGTGTCATTGCGACCCACACCAGGACGTCGAGCCCGGTCGACGGGCGACGTCACCGCAGTCTTCGCCCCCTCACGAGCACTCGGCAGGGCCGAAGGTCCCGTCGACGGGCGAGGAGAGGCGCCGGTCTGCGCGGTCGGGCACCGTTCAGCCCGCAGCGAATCGCCTGTCCCGGCCCGACGTCCGAGCGGCAGGATCGACTCATGCCCGTTCACGGAGTCGGCGTCACGGCCGTCGCGGTCGCCGCCGCCCGCGCCCTCGAGTCGGATCGGCCGGACGCCCTGGTGCATGACCCATGGGCCGCGACTCTCGTTCGCGCGTCCGGCGTCGACGTGCCGTTCCCCGAGCACTGGCCGGAGAGCGGGGCGGATGTCACCCCCGTGCAGCACTCCCTGCTCCTCGGCGCGACGTACATCGGACTGCGCACGCGCTTCATCGACGATGAACTGCGGCGCGGCGGCATCCCACAGGTGGTCATCCTGGGGAGCGGTCTCGATACGCGAGCCTGGCGGCTCGACTGGCCCGACGGCACGCGCGTGTTCGAGCTCGACTCTCCGGACGTGATCGACTTCGTCGGAAGGGCGATGGATGCCGCGACCCCCGCGGCAGAGCGCACCGTGGTGCCCGGCGACGTCACGGAGCCGTGGGCGTCCGACATCGTGCGAGCCGGCATGAAGCCCGGCGTGCCGACGCACTGGGTGCTCGAGGGCCTCCTCCCCTACCTCGGTGCGCACGACCAGGGCGCCGTCCTCGACGACGTGATCGCCCTGTCGGCGCCAGGCTCGCGCGCGGTGATCGAGCGCGCAGCGGCCCTCGAGGACACCCCGGAGACCCGCGACCGGCTCAAGACCTTCGCGATGGCGACCGGCATCCCGTTCGACGAGCTCCTCGCTCGCACGAACCCGCCCGACCCGGCCGAGCTGCTGCGCGACGCGGGCTGGACCGTCGAGGAGGTGTCCGTCGATGGCCTCCAGAGCCGCTACTCCCGGCCCCTGGGGGTCGAGCGGAGCACGTCGGTCGACGCATCCTCGCGCGGCGGCTTCGTCACCGCCCACCGGCCGGACCGGAGCTGAGACCCAGCCCTCTCACGCCGAAGCGTGACACGATCGATGCGTGCGCACGCTCCTCAACATCTTCTGGCTCATCCTCTGCGGCTTCTGGATGTTCCTCGGCTACCTGGTGTTCGGGCTGCTGCTCTGCATCCCGATCATCACGATCCCGTGGGCGATCGCCTCCTTCCGGATCGGCGTCTACGCGCTCTGGCCCTTCGGCCAGACGATCGTCGCGAAGCCGAGCGCCGGCGTCGGCTCGTTCCTCGGCAACGTGATCTGGGTGATCTTCGCCGGTCTGTGGCTCGCGCTCGGCAACATCGCCTTCGGCATCGCGCTGTGCATCACGATCATCGGCATCCCCCTCGGCATCGCGAGCTTCAAGCTGGTTCCGATCTCGCTCATGCCGCTCGGCAAGGAGATCGTGCCCGTCGACTCCGTGCGCATCGCCGCCTGACACGCACGCGGGATCAGGGCAGCTCGGATGCGGCTCCCTGCAGCTGTCGCACGGCGTCGTGCAGCGCACGAAGATGCGATTCGGCGTCTGCGCGCGCGATCGCCTCGATGAAGCCGTAGGCATCCGAACGCTCCCCGGCGCGCGCCGCGAGCACGCCTTCGCGCGCGACGTGCTCCGCGAACAGAAGTGCGTCGCGGTGACCGCCCAGTGAGTCGTGCAGGGCATCGCCGGCGCCTGCGAGATCGGAGACGGAGTGCGCGTAGAGCCCGGGCGCGGCGGCCGCCACCGCCTCGGCGACGTACCGCAGACGCCGCGCGGCCTTCCGCACGGCGTGGTACGCCTCATTGGTCCCGTCGAGCTGATGGGCGGCCCTGCTCACCCGGTGCGCCTGGAGACGCAGCACCTCCGCCACGACCTCCGGCGTCGGGGTGTCGGCAGCGACGATCGCCGGCGCATCGACGAATGCCCGGAGCATCTCGCGCCGGGCGACCGCTCGCGGCTCCCCCGCGAGTTCGACGAGGCGCGCGTGCGCCCCCGCGTGGGCGTCGCGCTCTGCGGTGACCAGACGTCGCACGACGTCCGGATCGTCGACGCCGGCGCGCCGGAGAAGCTCCTCGGCAACGGCGGCGCGCACCTCGATGTCGCGCACGACTCCGAGCTCGCGCCCCCATTCCGCGTACGCGACCCGCACGCGCTCGGCGGCGCGGGCGTCGAGCTGGTCGCGGAAGCCGGCCAGGATGCTGCGCAGCCGCCGCACCCGCACGCGCTGCTGGTGCACCCCGTCCGGTTCGTCCGCGAGAGCCGCCGCCTCCGTGTTCGACACCTCCTCCGCAGCCGTGCGCAGTGCGGCCGTCAGGAACTCCCCGATCGTGGATGACATTCCGCGCCTCTCGAACGGTCCTCGCGACCGCTAGAAGCGGTTCGGCACGTACCGGAAGGGATAGTGCGGGTCGACGTAGTCGCCGGGCTTCTGGCGCGGGGGGAGAACCGGCTCCTTGTGCGGCACCTGCTCGTAGGGGATCTGCGACAGAAGGTGCGAGATGATGTTCAGCCGCGCGCGCTTCTTGTCGTCCGAGACCGCCACGTGCCACGGCGCGTTCGGCGTGTCGGTGGCGGCGAACATGTCGTCGCGCGCCCGCGAGTAGTCGTACCAGCGGCTGTACGACTTCAGATCCATGTCCGAGAGCTTCCAGATCTTGCGGCCGTCGGTGATGCGGCTCTCCAGGCGCCGCGTCTGCTCCTCGGGGCTGACCTCGAGCCAGTACTTCAACAGGATGATCCCGGAGTCGACCATCGACTGCTCGACGAACGGCACCTGCTGCAGGAACTTCTTCGATGTCGCTTCGTCGGTGAACCCCATCACGCGCTCGACGCCGGCCCGGTTGTACCAGCTGCGGTCGAAGATCACGACCTCCCCTGCCGCAGGGAAGTGGGCGATGTAGCGCTGGATGTACATCTGGCTCTTCTCGCGCTCGGTGGGCGCCGGAAGCGCCACGACGCGGAACACGCGCGGACTCACGCGCTCGGTGATCGCCTTGATGGTGCCGCCTTTGCCGGCCCCGTCGCGCCCTTCGAACACGATGCAGATCTTGGCGCCGGACTGCTTCACCCACTCCTGCAGGGTGACGAGCTCCACGTGGAGTTTCTTCAGCTGCTTGTCGTACTTCTTGCGCGACAGACGGTCGTCGGCCGCGTCCTCGTGCTTCTTCGACAACGGTGTCTCCTGATGCTCGGCCGCTCGTCGACGGGCGGCGTGGCGCCAGCCTAGACCTGTGCGAACCCGGAATGTAGGACCCCGGCGGCCCCGGCCCGCCGCCCTCGCGCGCGGCGCCACGGCAGGGCGAGCAGCACACCGATCACGAGGAGCGTCGCGCCGAACCCGGCCGCGGCCCAGGGCGTGACATCCGGGATTCCGAGGTAGGTCGTGATGCCGAGGATGCGCGACAGCCCCCACGGCAGCAGGCCCATCTCGTCGTTCCACGCGGTCAGCGCCGTCTCCAGGCCGATCGCGCCGACGACGACCGAGGGGACGAGCAGGCCCGCGCCGACCGCGGCCAGCACGAACCCGGTTGCGCGGCGTGCGCCGATCTGGGCCACGAGCGCCCACCCCGCGGCCACGAAGACCCAGACGAACAGGGCGAACGCGATCGCGATGTAGACCATGCGAAGCGTCGGGTCGGTCCAGAACGCGAACCAGTAGCCGCCCGGGCCGGTGAACGACAGGGCGAACAGTGTGACGATGCAGCGCAGGACGATGACCCCGCCGACCGCGGCGATGACCGGCCACGGCGACCGCCGCCACAGGAACAGCCGGAGGACCACCGCGAAGACGACCCAGGCGCAGACGATGATCGCGAGGTTCGTCCATGACAGGAACGACGTCTGCACGGCGCGCGTCGCGACGAGCAGCGCGACCGGGATCGTGAGGAGCAGCCAGCGATCAAGCTCCAGCATGCCGAGGGTCGACTCGCGGGCGCGCCACGGACGCGTCGACGAGATCCACGCCGCACGGGCGGCCGCTGCGCCGGGCTTCGCCACGAGGCGCGTCCGCGCGGCGATCATGCCGATCACGACCCAAGCGAGCGACAGGGCCAGCAGGCCGCGAGCGATCCAGGCCATGGCCGCGTCGCGCTCTCCGCGCTGCACGCCGAGCTGGGCCGCCGTGAGGTTCAGCGCGGGGTGATTCACATCCCCGTCGTAGGTGGCGAGGTGCGCGGCGGCGAGCTTCTCGAACTGCGCGCGGTCGGACTCGTACGCCGCCGCGGCCACCGGCGACATCGTGTCGTGCCACTGACCCTGGTGGAGGATCATCGACCGGTACGAGCCGAGCAGCCTCAGCGTGTCGAGCTCGTAGTCGAGGGTAGAGACGAACGCGTGGCGCGCGTCGGGCGACTTCCAGGTGGAGGCATCGGTCGACGTGACGAGACCGCGCATCCGCTGGACATCCGCGATGGCCTTGTGCCCGTCCGCGATGGCCGACTCGACGCCCTGCGTGCCCGAATCCCGGACGATGGAGTACAGCACGTCGAGGACGGCCGAGTCACCGGTCAGGATGTCCCACTCGAAGATCCACATCATGGGTGGCGGCTGCAGCCCGATCGCGAGCACACGCTGCTTCGCGAACGGCGCGACGTACACGCCGTGCTCGATGGCGTCGCGCGAGCTCGTCATCGCCGTCGTGATCGCGTTCACGGTCTTCGGGTCGTCGGAGAACCACTCGCGCGCCCACTTCTCGGTGACTGCCGAGACATCGGTGTTCGGGTCGCGGGCGACCTCGGCGGTCAGCTGCGTGTTCAGCTCGTACAGCTGCCAGAAGCCCGCCTTCAGGTACAGCGACATCGGGCCGGCGCGCCAGGGGCCGCCATCCTGCGTCCAGGTCCAGACGCCCTCGATCTTGGGGTTCGCCGCCAGCAGCTGCCGCATCGCCCACTGGTACTGCGTGCCGAGGTCGTTCGGGAACGCCCCGTAGTTCTCGAACTCGCGCCGGCTCTGGAACTCGACGATGCGCCGCTGCGAGCCCTGCTGCAGGGTCGTGTTGAGGGGCAGCCACGAGTAGAAGTCGCCGAGCGTGTACTTCGTCGACACGATCAGCTTCGGCGAGTCGATGCCGCTGAGGACCGCCTGGTAGGAGGCGGCATCCGTGTGCATGTCGCCCACGTCGCCGACTCCCACCGACCAGGTTCGGAAGATGACCTCGCGGTCGGATGCCTCGGCCTGCGCTGTGAAGGACGTGAGCATCGTGCGCACGGCCGTGACGGAGGTGACGTCGAGGGCCGAGTAGTAGTCCCAGCCGGCGACGCCGTACACGGTGCCCGCCTCGCCGATGCGGATCAGCACGCCGTCGAGGTCCGGCGTCGCCTTGTACAGTTCGTCGAGCCCGGCCGTGTACACGTCCCAGAGCTTCGGGTTCTCGGTGTCGAGCGAGCCGAACCGGTTCTTCAGAAAGGTCTCGAGCGGTCCCGTGAGAGCCAGCATGTCGGTGCGGAGGTAGACCTTCATGCCGAGGTCGTGAGCGCGCGCCCAGAACGGCGCGAACGCCTGGCGCATCGCGAGCGCGCGGGCGCGGTGCTCGTCGCCGCGGGCGTACACCGGGCCGCCCGGCACGTCGTCGAACGTCATGAACTCGGCGAAGCCGGGGAAGGCGACGGCGTTGTAGCCGTTGGCGAGCGAGTGGCGCAGGAACGCGTCGAAGTCCTTGTACGCCGCGGCGAGCGCCGTCTTGTCGATGTAGGGGGCCTTCGCCAAGAACACATCCTCGAACGCCTTCGACGCGTGCGAGTAGTCGGTGCCCGGAGCCCACTGGGCAGGGTCGGGTGTCACGCCGACCGCGCCGAGATCGGTCATCCGCAGCGGCAGCCTCGAGGCGGCGTGCGTCCCGAGAAGAGCGCTGAGCGGCTCGGATGCACGCACCTGTGCGGCGAGGTCATAGACACCGCGCACCGCGCCGGACTCGGTGGATGCGTGGATGCGGAGGGTCGACGCATCCCCCGCGAGCGTGTACCCGTCATCCGCGCCCGGCGGCGCGTCGTCCACCGTGATCGCGACGGTGCCGACGTGCGTCGTCGCGGCCTCGACCGCGGAGTGCAGCTCGTCCAGAGCGACGCCGACGCGCACCCCTCGAGGAGCGGTGATCTCGCCGAGCTGCGGCGGAGCGACAGCGACGGCGGCCCGAGCGGCGACCGGAGCGGCGGGCGTCATCTGCTCGGCGTGCTCGGTGCGGATGCCGAGCGCATCACCCACCTCGTATGCCACCCCGAGACCCATTGCGAGGAGCACGACCCCGGTGACGACAGCGACGATTCCGCGTCGCCTCGCCGTGGTCATCCCTAGAGCCTAGGCGGGGGTCGGCGGTCGCCCACGCGATTTCGATGACGGGCCGATAACGATAGGCGGTGCGTTCACCGCATCCGCTGCCGGTCTGGTAACCGTCAGGCCCGGAAGGCTTCGACCCCGAGGTCGAGATGGTCGACGAAGACGCCGTCGACGCCGAGGGCGCGGATCGCCGCCCATTCCCGCCGGTAGTCGCCGAAAGTCGCCGCCTCGCCGAGCCGGCGATGCCGCGCGGCCAGGAACATGTTCTCCGGCCGACAGGTCCACGTGAACACGGTGAGACCGCGTTCGTGCGCGTCGGCGACGACCCGTGGATGCGGGCGCAGGAGCACCTGCTTGTCGACGCTGATGCCGTCGACCCGGCCGACGAGGGCATCGAGGCCGGCGGGCGACATGAGCTCGGCGTATTCCATCGGTTCGCCGGCGGCGACGAGGTCGTTGGGCGCGCCGGACGCCTCCATCAGGAAGACGGTGGGGGCGGGGATGCCGATCTCCTTCAGCCGGTCGAGCACGGATGCCTCGAACGACTCGATCCACAGCGGCCTCTCCCCGCCCGCCCAGCCCGCACCCCGGAGCTCCGCGGCCACAAGGGCCGCCGCATCCCACCCGATCGACGCGAAGTAGGTCGCGTGCTTGATCTCCACGACGACCCCGAGGTCGCGCCCGGTGCGGGCCGACTCGGCGCGGGCGAGGTCGAGCACATCGCGCAGCCGGAGGATCGGCTCCTCCCCGTCGTGCTCGGCGCTCTGCGGGCGGATGCGGGGCAGCCGCTCCCGGGCACGGAGGGTCGCCAGCTCCGCCCAGTCGAAGTCCTCGGCGAACCAGCCGGTGAGCTGCTCGCCGTCCACGATCTTCGTCGTCCGGCGATCGGCGAACTCGGGATGCTGCGCCACATCGGTGGTCCCGGAGATCTCGTTCTCGTGCCGCACGACGAGCACGCCGTCGCGCGAGACGACCACGTCGGGCTCGACCGCATCCGCTCCCATCGCGAAAGCGAGCAGGTACGAGGAGCGGGTGTGCTCGGGACGGTACCCCGGGGCGCCGCGGTGCCCGATGACGATGGTCACGCACAAAGGCTATGCGGCTCCGAGAGGTCTCTCAGTATCAACCGAGCACAGCGAGGTAAGGGCGAGCTAATGTGGGAAATGACATCACAGTGGTGTCCACCAACCAGGAGTGTGACGAGCATGGTCTCGGCGAACCCCGCCTTCAACAATCCCGCTTTCCAGGATCCGCGCAAGACGCAGGCGACCGCGGGCGGTCAGACCGCCTACACGCCCCCGCCCGCCGTCGACGTGGCCACCCAGGCACAGATCGAAGGCGCCTTCGCGGCGCCCCCGGCCGGCGCCCGCGAGACCGGCCGCATGACCATCGAGGACACGGTCTGGAAGACCGTCGGCCTCTTCGCGATCCTTCTCGTGACCTCGGTCGTCGGCTGGGTGTGGACGATGGCGCCGGTCACGGCCGCCAACCCGCAGCCGACCGCGATGCCGTGGATCATCGGCGCCCTCGGCGGCTTCGTGCTCGCCATGGTCGTCTCGTTCTCGAAGAAGGTGCGCCCGCCGCTCATCTTCGCCTACGCCGCGCTGGAGGGCCTGTTCGTCGGGTCGATCTCGGCGTTCTTCGAGTACCTCTTCCCCGGCATCGTCGTGCAGGCGACCCTCGCCACCCTCTCGGTGGTCGGCGTCACGCTGGCGCTGTTCGCCAGCGGCAAGGTGCGTGCGTCGAAGCGGGCCACGAAGATCTGGATGATCGCGATGATCGGCTACCTGGTCTTCGCGCTCCTGAACGTCGTGCTGATGCTGTTCGGCGCGTTCCCGGCCGGTTCGGCGGGCATGTTCGGCATCTACAGCGTCAAGGTCTTGGGCATCCCGCTCGGCCTCCTCATCGGCGTCTTCGTCGTGATCATGGCGGCCTACTCACTGGTGCTCGACTTCGACATGATCCAGCAGGGCGTCCGCAACGGCGCGCCCCGACAGTACGGCTGGATCGGCGGCTTCGGCATCATGGTGACGGTCGTCTGGCTGTACATCGAGGTGCTCCGCATCCTCGCCATCGCGAGAAGCAACTAGCGCACGACCCACGACGGCCGCCCGGGATCCCCGGGCGGCCGTCGTCGTTCGTCGCGCAGGCCCGTTCATATGAGACCGCCCTCACGCGACATTCACCGGTCGTTCGTGACCCGGATCATCGGCCGTCGTTCGCCCTCCCTAGCGTGACCGTCGGCGCATCCACCCCGTGGATCCGCCTCCCAGCAGGTCACGACCATCGGAAGGCACACCATGCACGAGGCACGTCAGGGCACCGGCGAACAGCCGAAGCGCAAGCGTCGGCTGAGCCGGCGGGGGCTGTTCATCAGCGCAGCCGCCGGCTGCGCGATCGCGGTCGTCGGCGGCGGCATCGCCACCGCGTCGACGATCGGATTCGGCGTCAATCAGGTCGGCACGCCGTACAACGACGGCATCCAGCTCTCCGACAACCAGATCATCAAGCCGATCGGCGATCGGCTGGTTTCCACCAATGGCAAGTTCATGGGCTCCACCGTGAGCCCCGACGGCCGGTTCCTCGCCGCGACGAGCACGGACAAGTCGATCGCCCTGCAGATCTTCGACCTGCGGTCGTACAAGTTGATCTGGACGGTCGGCACCGCCGCGGGGGCGAATCAGAAGCTGTCGGACGGCACCGTCGGCCAGGAAGGCCCCACCTTCTCGCCCGACGGCGCCTTCGTCTGGCTGCCCGAGGCCACCGGCCTCACCCGCTTCCCGGTCAACCCCGACGGCACGCTCGGCGCGGGCGTCAAGGTGTCCATCCCCACGGTCGGCGGCACACAGGCGCTCACTGGCAAGGCCGTGTACTCCCCTGACGGCGCGACGCTGTACGCAGCCGTCAACGGCCAGAACACCGTCGTCGCGATCGACCCGACGACGGGCGCCGTCCTGCGCACGTGGAACGTCGGCATCGCCCCGCGGAGTCTGCAGTTCGTCGGCAACCGGCTGTATGTGAGCAACGAGGGCGGCCGTACCGCCACCGCGGGCGACACGACGATCAACTCGTACGGCACACAGGTGCCGGCGGACGCGTTCCTCGGCACGACGACCACCGGAACGGTGAGCGTCATCGACACTGCGAACACCGGCGCCGCCGTGGCGTCCATCGGTGTCGGCCTGCACCCCACCGCGATGCACCTCGAGGGCACGACGCTTTATGTGGCGAACACGAACAGCGACACGGTGTCGGTCATCGACACGACCTCCGACCAGGTCGTGCAGACGATCAGCACCCAGCCCTGGACGAAGTCGGCCGTGGGATACGAGCCGACCGGCATCACGGTCGTGAACGGGCGCCTGCTCGTCACGCTCGGCCGCGCCAATGCGGTCGCGGTATACGCCGTCGACAAAGACCCGCGATCGCCGGCGAGCCTCGTCGGACTTCTCCCGACGGACTACTACCCCGCCGCCGTCGCAAGCGCGAACGGGCAGGTCGTCGTGACGAACACACGCGGGATCGATGCCCGTGGACCCGAGCTCACCTTCAACAAGGGGCAGGGCACCGTCTCCGCCACGGGTCACGGCACCCACTCCACGACCGGCTCGCTCACGCGGTTCACCCTTCCGAGCGACAAGGACATCGCGAAGTACACGGCGACGGTGTTCACGCAGAACGGGTGGACGGACAGCTCGCTGCAGCAGGCGAACGGCCAGAAGGCCGCTGCCGTGCCGGTGCCTGCGCGGGTCGGCGACCCCTCCACGATCAAGCACGTGTTCCTGCTCGTGAAGGAGAACCGCACCTATGACCAGGTGTACGGCGACATGACGCAGGGCAACGGCGACGCGAGCCTCGCCCAGTTCGGCCAGAAGGTCACGCCGAACCAGCACGCGCTCGCGACGCAGTTCGGCCTGTACGACAACACGTACGACATCGGCACGAACTCCGCCGAAGGCCACAACTGGCTGATGCAAGGCGACAACCCGGAGTACACCGAGTCGAGCGCGGGCGAGTACACCCGTTCCTACGACACCGAGGACGACGTGCTCGGCCACCAGCGCTCGGGCTTCCTCTGGACCGCGGTGCAGCAGGCCGGCGGCACAGCGAAGAACTTCGGCGAGTTCACGCAGTTCGAGACGAAGCCGCCGACGGCGACCTGGCAGAACTACTACTGCGCGGCGAGCAGCGTCATGGGCGGCGGCGACCCCGCGCAACTGACGGATGCGTCGATCAAGCAGGACACCGAGTCGCCGATCGCCTCGCTGAACTCGATCACGAACCACGACTACCCGAAGTTCGACACCGCCATCCCGGACACCTACCGCTACTCGATCTGGAAGCAGGATTTCGAGAAGAACGGGCCGGCGTCGCTGAACATGATGTGGCTCTCGAGCGACCACACGGGCGGCACCGCCGATCCTGAGGCCCAGGTCGCCGACAACGACCTCGCCGTCGGCAAGATCGTCGACGAGATCTCGCACAGCAAGTACTGGGCGGACTCGGCGATCTTCGTGCTCGAGGACGACAGCCAGGACGGCGCCGACCACGTCGACGGGCACCGCTCCCCCGTGCAGGTCATCAGCCCCTGGGCGCAGCACGGCCAGACCGTCGACACGTACTACTCGCAGATCTCGGTGGTGCGCACGATCGAGCAGATCCTCGCCGCGCAGCCGCTCAACGAGAAGATCGCGGCGGCCACGCCGATGTATGGCGCTTTCGCCGGCAAGGCGGACATGACGCCGTACACGGCCGTGCGCAACGAGGTCCCGCTCACCGAGGGCGTCGTGACGGCTCCGTCCTGTGGTCTCGACACGCTCGGCCAGACCGGCGCGGCTGCGGCGAAGGTGAATGCGGATGCAGCGGCCGCAGCATCCGTCCCCGCCTCAGAGAAGGAGGTCGCGGCCAAGTGGGAGAAGTGGGCGCAGGGCGAGGCTCTCACCGGCAACGGCGCGATCCCGGACGAGGCCGACCCGGCCCTCATGAACCGGTGGACGTGGTACCAGACGCACAACTGGACCACGCCGTACCCGGGTGACAAGAAGATCCTCGCACCCGATCAGGTGACGCCGACGGCAGGCGGCACGACCGACGCCGACGGCTGATCCGTGGCGACGTGCACCCGGGGGCGGATCAGTCCCCGGGTGCACGTGCGTACGGGCTGGGGAATATGGGTGGTTCGCCCCATGTGCGCGTGCGTGTTCCGGAGTGAGATCGGTTCTGCGGCCAACCGGTCGCCTCACTGGGGAAGGAACCCGTCATGGCTCTCTACATGGATGTCCACAGCCTCGACAGCGGCGTGCAGCTGAGCGACGTCGCCGGCGCCCACGCCGCAGATCTCGCGACGCAGGACGCCTACGGCGTGCATTACCTGCGCTACTGGGTGGACGAGGGGAACGGCAAGATCTTCTGCCTCGTCGACGCGCCGAGCGCGGAGGACGCGAGCACCGTGCACCGTGAGGCGCACGGCCTGGTCGCCGACGAGATCTACGAGGTGAGCGAGGGGGTCTGAGGCTGGGGACGGCCACGCGCGCGCCGACCGTGACACGGGGTGCGCGCGTGGCCACAATGGTCCCATGCTCGTCGAGCGGGAAGTGCTCCTGGCCGATCTCACCGACGGCGTCGATGTCGCGGTCGCCGGGCGCGGCGCGATCGTGTTCCTCGGGGGCGAGGCCGGCGTCGGAAAGTCGGCCCTGGTGCGTGCCCTCGCCGCAGACGCCGGCGGCCGCAGCACGGTGCGTGTGGGCGGTGTCGACAACGTGACGACCGCCGCGGCTCTGGCCGCGTTCGTCGATGCCGTGCCCGAGATCGAGACGCTCACGGCGGGTGAGGGCGACCGCATCCGCCTCTTCCGCCGGCTGCGTGAGGAACTGCGCGCCGCACCCGGCCTGCTCGTCCTCGAGGATCTGCACTGGGCCGACGGAGCGACGCTCGACGCACTCCGCTACCTCGGGCGGCGGCTCGACGGCATCCCGGTGCTCATCGTGGGCACGTACCGGGACGACGAGACCGGGCCGCGGCATCCCCTCACCCGTCTGCTGGGCGATCTCGCCGGGGTTCCCGGCGTGCGGCGCCTGCAGGTCCCCCCGCTCAGCGTGGACGGCGTCGCCGAGCTCGCCGCCGCCTCGGGTGCGACCGTCGATCCCGTGCTCCTGCATGCCCGCACGGGCGGGAACGCCTTCTTCGTGACCGAGGTGGTGGCCGACGGCGGCGAGTCGCTGTCACTGCCTGCGACGGTGAGCGACGCGATCCTCGCCCGGGTGGCCCGCATGGATGCCGCGGCTCAGGAAGTCGCGGGCGCGGCAGCCGTCCTCGGAACGGCGGCCGACCAAGGGCTCCTGGTCGCCGTGTCCGGGCAGGGGCTGGCCGCGGTCGACGGATGCCTCGAGGCCGGTGTGCTCGTCCGCGGCGAGGGAGGCCTCGCGTTCCGGCACGACCTCGCCCGCGAAGCGGTCTCGCGCAGTCTGTCAGCGGTGCAGCGCAGCCGGCTGCACGCCGACGCTCTCGCCGCGCTCACGAGGCGCACCCCCGAGGATCACCGCACCCTTGCGCACCACGCGGCCGGGTGCGGGGAGGATGCGGTCGCCACCGTCCATGCGACGCGCGCGGCCGAGCTGGCCGCGCGACTCGGCGCGCACCGCGAGGCGGTCGCGCACTACCGGATGGCCCTCGGTCACTCGACTCAGGCGGGCCTCCCGCCCGGCGAGCGAGCGGCGCTGTTCGTCGCGCTGTCGTACGAGTGCTACCTCACGGACCAGCTGCCGGAGGCGATCTCCGCCCGACAGCGGGCCCTCGAACTCCATGAGCTCATGGGCGACGCGTCGAGCATCGGCGACGATGAGCGCTGGCTGTCTCGACTGTCGTGGTTCCTCGGGCGCGGTGCCGACGCCGAGCGCTACGGCGCGAAGGCGATCGCGACCCTGGAGCCGCTCGGACCGGACGCGCGCCTCGCGATGGCGTACAGCAACCTCGCCCAGCTGCGGATGCTCGCCAAGGACGCCGCCGAAGCGGAGCGCTGGGGCGAGCGGGCGCTGCAGCTCGCCCGAGAGCTCGGAGACGGCGACATCGAGGCCCACGCGCTGAACAACCTCGGCACGACCGCCATGCTGGAGGGCCGGATCGCCGAGGGCGAGGCCCTGTTGGCGCACAGCCTCGACCTCGCCCTGGCCGCCGACCTGCACGAGCATGTCGCCCGCGCGTACACGAACCTGGGATCGATGGCCGTGGAGCAGCATCGCTGCGCTGCCGCGCTCGCCCGATTGGATGCCGGGATCGCATACTGCGAGGAGCGCGACCTGGACTCCTGGGCACGCTACATGCGCGCCTCCCGGTGCCTGACGCTCGCGGAGGTGGGGCGGTTCGACGAGGCGCTTGCGGACGCCGAGCTCGTCCTCGGCCACCCCGACACGGCCCCGATCACCGCCATCCCGGCCGCCGCCTCGGCTGCGCGCGTCCGGGCGCGCTGCGGAGAAGACTCCCGCGAGCTTCTCGAATTCGCCTCCTCCCTGGCCGATGCGACCGGCGAGCTGCAGCGGCTCGGCCCCGTGGCGTGCGCGGCGGCGGAGGATGCCTGGCTGCGCGGAGACGCCGACGAGATCGGCCCCGCCACCGAGGCCGCGTGGCGACTGGCGCTCGAGCACCACGATCCGTGGGCTGCGGGCGAGCTCGCCTGGTGGCGGCTTCTGGCGGGGATCGAGCCGCCTGCCGACGTCGCCCTCGCCGAGCCCTTCGCACGGCAGATCGCCGGGGACACGGCATCCGCCGCCGCCCTGTGGGCGGAGCTCGGGAGCACGGTGTGGGCGGCGTACGCACGCACGCTCTCCCTCGATGCCGAGTCGACGGATGCCGCGATCCGCACCTTCGAGCGCCTCGGCGCTCGGGCGGCGGCCGACGCCATCGTGCGCACCCGGCGCGAGCGCGGGCTGCCGCTGCCTCGCCGGCCGCGCGCCGCGACGAGGACACGGCCGGGCCGGCTCACCGACCGCGAGCTCGACGTGCTGATGCTGCTCGACGAGGGCCTGTCGACGGCGCAGATCGCCGATCGGCTGGTGCTCTCGCCACGTACGGTCGAGCACCACGTCTCCGCGGTGCTGCGCAAGCTCGGCGAGCCGACCCGCGCCCGGGCTGTGGCCGCCGCGCGCCGCGACGGCGGTCCGCTCGCTGCCGTCTGACGCGAAACGTTCTGCTGTCGGCGGAACGACCGGACGGATGCCCGCCCCCGGCCTATCGTGGCGGCATGGCCGAGATCATCCCCTTCCCCGCGCGACCGGTCGTCCCCGAGCGACGGCCCGTCCAGCCCGCGCCGCCCGCACTCGCACCGCTGTGGCGCGAGGCCGTGGGAAACGTGCTCCGCACCGCCCGCCACGAGCGCGGCGATCGCCTCAGCGACACCGCTCGGCGCTCCGGCGTCTCGCCGCAGTATCTGTCGGAGATGGAGCGGGGCCTCAAGGACCCCTCGAGCGAGATGCTCGCCGCCGTCGCCGGTGCCCTCGACCTCACGCTGCTCGATCTCACCCGGGCCGTCTCCGAGCGGCTGGCGCCCGCATCCACCGGCGCCGTCCTGCGCGCCGCATAGCTCAGACCCGCTCCAGCACGCGGTCGACCAGTCCGTAGGCCACCGCGTCGGTCGCTGTGAACACTCGGTCGCGGTCGGTGTCGGCGCGCAGGCGCGCCGCATCCTGTCCGGTGTGCCTCGCCAGGAGCTCTTCGACCTCCGCCCGCACGCGCACCAGCTCGTCGGCCTGCAGGATCAGGTCGGGGATCGCCCCGCGTCCCTGGCCCGCGGGCTGGTGCAGCACGACCCGCGCGTGGGGCAGCACGGCGCGTTTGCCCGGCGCCCCGGCCGCGAGCATGACGGCGCCGACGCCGACGGCCTGCCCGATACAGGTGGTCGCGACATCCGGGCGCACGTGCTGCATGGTGTCGTAGACGGCGAGCATGGCGGCCTCGTCTCCGCCCTCGCAGTTGATGTAGAGCTGGATGTCGCGGTCCTGGCTGTCGGCGTCGAGGTGCAGCAGCTGCGCGATCAGCGCATTGGCGACACCCGCGTCGATCGCCGTGCCGAGGTAGACGACCCGCTCGGCGAGCAGGTGCGAGTAGACGTCCATGATGCGGTCGCCGCGCGGATCGCGGCTGATGACGCTCGGGATCGTGTAGCTGCTCATGCCGCCACCCCCAGTCCGGCCGTGCGCTTGCGACGCGGAGACACCTCGGAGAACTCCGAGACGATCGCGTCGATGAATCCGTAGTCGAGGGCCTCGGATGCCGTGTACCAGCGGTCGTGCAGCGAGTCCTCGAAGATCCGCTCCAGCGGCTGGCCGGTGTCCTCGGCGACGAGGGCGAGCACGGTGTCGCGCGTGTGTCGGAGGTCGGCGGCTTGCACCTCGACGTCGACGGTGGTGCCGCCGATCCCTGCCGAGCCCTGGTGCATCAGGATGCGGGCATGCGGCAGGGCGCGCCGCTTGCCCCGGGTGCCGGCCGACAACAGGAACTGCCCGGCGCTGCACGCGAGCCCGAGCGCCAGCGTCGCGACGTCATTGGGGATGAGCCGCATCACGTCGCGGATCGCCAGCATCGCCGGAACGGATCCCCCCGGCGAGTGGATCCAGAGGGCGATGTCGGACACGGCATCCTCCGCCGCGAGCGCGAGCAGCTGCGTCGCGAGAAGGGTGCCGTTGTCGTCGTCCAGGACGCCGTCCAGGACGAGCACGCGCTGCTGATAGAGCTCTCGGCGGGCCTCGCCGCCGAACACCGGGATCTTCGTGTCTTCTGCCATGCGTTCACTGTCGCTCGGCCGGCGGCGCGTTGGGCGGTGTTCGCCCGGGGGCAGATCCGCCCCGCGCAGATCCGCCCCGCGCGGAGGCGCCCCGCGCAGATCCGCCCCGCCCGGAGGCGCCCCGCGCGGAGGCGCCCCGCGCGGAGGCGCCCCCGGCGGCCGCCGCCCGCACAACTCCACCGGATCCGCCCGCCCCGTATACCCGTTCTCAGTCTTCCGTCGACGGCGCCCCACCCGAACCCGCGGATTTCCGGGGCCGGCCAGACCACGCGACCACACGCAGACTGAGAAACGGCCCGCTGGGCGGCGGGAGAGGGGCGCGAGTAACGTGTGGCTCATGTCAGGGCGAGCCGAGACGTTCCTCCAGATCGACGACCGCGAGGTGCGCGTGTCGCACCCCGACAAGGTCGTCTTCCCCGAAGCCGGGCTGACGAAGCTCGACATCGTCGAGTACTACGTGTCCGTCGCCGAGGGCGCGCTGCGCGGCGCGGGCGGCCGCCCCATGGTGCTCAAGCGCTTCGTGAAGGGCATCGACGCCGAGCCGTTCTTCCAGAAGCGGGTCGGCGACCATCCGGACTACATCGGCACCGCCGTGCTGAACTACGCCTCCGGTCGCTCCGCCGAGGAGGCGGTGGTGACGGATGCCGCCGGCCTCGCGTGGGTCGCGAACCTCGGGTGCCTCGACCTCAACCCGCACGCCGTGCGGGCCGGCGACCTCGAGCACCCCGACGAGCTGCGCGTCGATCTCGACCCGATGCCCGGCGTCGACTGGTCGCAGATCGTCGACGTGGCGTTCGTCGCACGGGAGGTGCTGGATGACCACGGGCTCGTCGGCTGGCCGAAGACGAGCGGATCGCGGGGCATGCACATCCTCGTCCGCATCCGGCCCGAGTGGGATTTCAAGACCGTCCGGCTCGCGGCGGAGACCCTCGCCCGCGAGGTCGAGAATCGCGCACCCGGTCTCGCGACCGCCCGGTGGTGGAAAGAGGAGCGTGGCGAGAGCGTGTTCGTCGACTTCAACCAGAACGCGAAGGACCGCACCGTCGCCTCCGCCTATTCGATCCGTCCGCTGCCGGATGCCCGGGTGTCGACCCCGCTCGCGTGGGACGAGGTGCGGCTGCGCCGGCCGGAGGAGTTCACGGTCGCGACCGTGCGCGCGCGGTTCGCGGAGATCGGCGATCCGCACGAGGGCATCGATCGGGATGCCGGTTCCCTCGACGCCCTGCTCGCGCTGGCCACGGAGCTCGGGCCTGCCGAGAAGCCGCCGCGCGGCGGCGACGGGTCGGGGCGCCGGGTCTCGACGATGCCGCTCATCGAGGTCGCCCGCACGAGGACGAAGCCCGAGGCGATGGAGGCGCTCGAGCAGTGGACGGCGTCGCACGCGACAGTCGCCGCGCAGCTGCAGCC
The DNA here is from genome assembly GCF_056135325.1 of Microbacterium sp. sgz311019. Lineage (NCBI taxonomy): Bacteria > Bacillati > Actinomycetota > Actinomycetes > Micrococcales > Microbacteriaceae > Microbacterium > Microbacterium sp. sgz311019. The sequence goes on from NZ_JBWAXO010000003.1 coordinate 372,886, forward strand.
CGCTGACGTGCTCGTCGACGGGATGCGCGGGTCGAGCTCGCTCTGGTACCGCGTGCGCATCAACCTGCAGCACGTGCCCGAGGCCGAGCGCCCCGCGCAGGAGGAGCTGATCGCCGACTACGACCCGTGGGCCGGAAAAGTCTGGCCGGGACGAGAGGACGCATCATGACCGACGAAGGCCGCCCGGCCTGGATCGAGCACGTCCTGCTGCTCTACTTCTCCGAACCCGGAGCGCGCGAGCGGATCGGCGCCCTCTTCCCCGCCCACAACGCCTACGGGCAGCGGTTCCGCGCGGAGCGTCCGGGCGAGCTCGTCATGATCGGCCCCTTCCCTGTGCCGGAGGAGGGCCAGCCCGGAGCGATGGCCATCTTCCGTTCGACTGCCGGCGCCGAGGAGTTCGCCGCATCCGACCCCTTCGTCGTCGAGGGCGCGGTCAGCGAGTGGCGGACCCGGCCGTGGCTGGTCTCACCGGGCTGAGTCAGCGTCGGCGTGATGGGCGCGCCACCGCGTCCGCGATCGCGCGCACGAGGGCCTCACGAACGATCTGCGGCGCGAGGTCAGCTGCGACCTCCGGAGCACGAGCCGCGAGCGCGGTCCGTCGGTCGTCGTCGCTCAGCAGCGAGACGACGGCGTCGGCGAGGGCGTCGATGTCACCGGAGGGCACGAGGATCCCGCCATCCTGGATCGTCTCGCGCGGCCCGTAGCGCACGTCGTACGAGACGGCGGGGATGCCGCGGGCCAGCGCCTCCGCCGTCGAGAGGCCCTGCCCCTCGTAGGCGGGCGAGGCCAGGAAGAGGGAGGCGCCGGCGAACACGGCCCCGCGATCCTCGACGTGCCCGTGGAGGGTGATGGCTTCGCCGAGCCCGAGTTCGTCGATGAGCTGCTGCAGCTGCTCGCGCAGGGGTCCCCCACCGTAGACGTCGAGTCGGGCATCCGGGACCGCCGCGACGACGGCGGCCCACGCCCGGATGGCGTGGTCGACGCGCTTCTGCGCCGCCAGCCGGTTCAGCATCACCACCCGGTGCGCCTCCGCCGGCGGCCGCACCTGCGACGGCGGCCGCGCGGCCACCGGCTCGACGGCGTTCGGCACCACTGCATACGTGTCGTGTGCTCCGAAGCGCAGGGCCACGTCATCCCGCTGCGCGGCCGTCGGCCAGAGCACCGCATCGAACGACCCCGCGACCTCGAACCACCGTCGCCAGAGGTCGTTGACCGCACCGTCCGGGTCGTCGTACGGCGGTTCGAGGTGCGAGTTGTGGATCGTGTGGATGATGCGCACGCCCGGGTCGTCCCATCCGGCGATCAGCTCGCCGAGCTGCCGCGACTCGCAGACGAGCACCACGATGCGATCCGTGTCGTCCGCGCGCAGCCCATCGACCACGTGCTGCAGCCAGGCACGGTACAGCCCTCGGAATCCTCCGACCACGCCGGCGCCGTGCACGATGACCGCCGCGTCAGTGAGGTGCCAGTCGGGATCGCCCGGGATCACAGGAATCGACATCACCCCACCGACCTCGCGGTAGTCGACACCCGGCGCAGGATCTCCCGGCACGGCGACGTCACGCAGCCAGGAAGGGTCGGCGAAGGCGTCGTCGAACAGATTCCGGAAGCGGTCTGCGGATGCCACGTCCCCACGCCGCACGAACTCCGCGCGCTGCTCGGCGTGCGCGCCGGGCGTGCCCGGGTCGACCGTGAGCAGTGTCACCGCGCCGGCGCCCGCATCCTCGAGCAGCCGTGCGCGAGCGAGCGTCGCGACCGTGTAGCCGCCGTCCATTCCCGGGATGAGCCGGCTCGACAGCACGGCGTACACGGCATCGGGCAGAGTCGGACGGGTCACCATCTCATCCTTCCGCATGGCTCGCGGACGACGGATGCCGCGGGCCTCAGGCCCGCGGCATCCTGTCGATTCACTCCCACTCGATGGTCCCCGGGGGCTTCGACGTGACGTCGAGCACCACACGGTTGACCTCGCGCACCTCGTTGGTGATGCGGTTCGAGATCCTCGCGAGGACGTCGTAGGGCAGGCGCGTCCAGTCCGCGGTCATGGCGTCCTCGCTGGAGACCGGACGCAGCACGATCGGGTGGCCGTACGTGCGGCCGTCGCCCTGCACGCCCACCGAGCGCACATCGGCGAGCAGCACGACCGGGCACTGCCAGATCTCGCCGTCGAGGCCCGCCTTGCTGAGCTCTTCGCGCGCGATCGCGTCGGCGTCGCGCAGGATCTCGAGGCGATCGCGCGTGACCTCGCCGATGATCCGGATGCCGAGGCCCGGCCCAGGGAACGGCTGGCGACCGACGATGGCGTCGGGGATGCCGAGCTCCCGGCCGATTGCGCGCACCTCGTCCTTGAACAGCGTGCGCAGCGGCTCGATGAGGTCGAAGTCGAGGTCATCAGGCAGGCCGCCCACGTTGTGGTGCGACTTGATGTTCGCGGTGCCGGTGCCGCCGCCGGACTCGACGACGTCCGGGTACAGCGTGCCCTGCACGAGGAACTTGATCGGCGCGCCCTCGGCCTTGGCCTCGTCGACGAGCTCGCGCTGGACCTTCTCGAACGCGCGGATGAACTCGCGGCCGATGATCTTGCGCTTCTCCTCGGGATCGGTGACGCCCGCGAGGTGGCCGAGGAAGGTGTCCGCGGCATCCACCGTGATCAGACGCACGCCCGTCGAGGCGACGTAGTCCTGCTCGACCTGCTCGCGCTCGCCCTTGCGCAGGAGCCCGTGGTCCACGAACACTGCGGTGAGCTGATCGCCGATCGCCTTGTGGACCAGGGCGGTCGAGACCGCCGAGTCCACACCGCCGGACAGCGCCGAGATGACCCGGGCATCGCCGACCTGCTCGCGGATGCGCTCGACCTGCTCGGCGATGACGTTGCCGCTGTTCCAGTCGGCAGGCAGCCCGGCCGCGCGATGGAGGAAGTTCTCGATAACGCGCTGGCCGTAGTCCGAGTGCTTGACCTCGGGATGCCACTGCACCCCGTACAGGCGCTTCTCGTCGTTGCCGAACGCGGCGACCTCGGTCGCGCCCGTCTTGGCGAGCACGGTGAAGCCCTCGGGCGCCTCGGCCACCTGGTCGCCGTGGCTCATCCACACGTTCTGCTCCGTCGGCTGGCCACCGAGGAGCACACCGCCGTCGCCGGTGATCACGGCATCGGTGGCTCCGTACTCGCGGAGCCCGGTGTTCGCGACGCGCCCGCCGAGCGTCTGGGCCATGACCTGGAAGCCGTAGCAGATGCCGAGCGTCGGAACGCCGAGATCCAGCACGCCCGGGTCGAGGCGCGGAGCGCCCTCCTCGTACACCGACGAGGGGCCGCCGGTGAGGATGATGCCCACGGGGTTCTTCGCGGAGATGTCTGCGGCGGTCGCGTCGTGAGGCACGATCTCGCTGTAGACGCCCGCCTCGCGCACGCGGCGCGCGATCAGCTGCGCATACTGTGCGCCGAAGTCGACGACGAGGACGGGACGCTGTTCGGTGGCTGCCGGCTGCTCGGGAGAGGTCTCGGGCTGGTCGGTCATCGAGCTCCTTCGGATTGCGAGGGGGTGGCCGAGCTTTCGGAATCAGTGGATGCGTCGCCCGCCATCTCGGCGACGACCGCGGCCTCGCGCTCCTGCATGTATCGCTTGACGTCGCGCGCGACGATGCCCTCCATGATGAAGGAGAGGAACGGCACGATGCCGCCGGCGGCCAGCAGCAGGAAGCGCCAGAACTGCCACCGCATCAGGCTCCACACGCGGAAGCACGAGAACAGGTAGACGACGTAGAACCAGCCGTGGATCACGAGGATCGACATCGACACGTTCAGACCGTCGCCCGAGGACTCGGTTCCGTGCGGGCCCTCGATCACCGGGGCGAAGTAGAGGAATCCGCCCGACCCACCGAGGAAGAGCTCGTGTCCGAAGGCGTACTTGACGATCATCTCGGCGCACAGCAGAAGCAGGAACGTACCCGTGATGACCGAGCAGATCTGGTAGAACTTCAGCGCGCCGCGGATCGCCGGAAAACTGGCGATCTTGGGGGCGGGAGGCATGCCTCCAGTCTAGACTCCGCGCTCGTCGGCTCCGGCCGAGAGCTCCTCCAGCTCCTCGACCTCCTTCTCCCACGCGTCCTTCGCGAGGCGATACCAGAGGTAGAACGCGAAGCCGGCGAACACGGCCCACTCCACGGCGTAGAAGAGGTTGAGCCAGTTGACGCCCTGGCGCTCGTCCGGCGCAGGCGACGAGATCGCCTCGAGGCCCCCGAGCGGGTCGGTGCTCGTCAGATACGGACGGTAGACGTCGAGACCCTGGACATCGTGCCAGCGACTGAGCAGCGCAGCCGGCGACATGCGCGTGAGCTCCAGCGGGTCGCCATTCGGGTCGGGCACCACCGGCCCCTCGTCGGAGATCAGCCGTCCCGTGAGGTTCGCGCTGCCGGCGGCGGAGTCGAGGGCGGATGCCGCGGCATCCGCCGTCGCCCGATCGGGTGTCCAGCCGACGGCCACGGCGAGCGACGTGGGAGCAGCCGTGCCCTTCAGGCGCAGCTGGCCGGTGACCCAGTAGCCCTCCGCGCCGTCGTTGTACCGCGACGACACCACGATGAAGTCGCCCGGGACCCAGTCGCCGTCGACGGCGACCTTCTGGCCGACGAGCCGGTCGTCGAGGTACTGCCCGGGCTTCACGACATCCGCGATCGGCTTGACCTGCTCGGTGCTGCCCTTCTGCACCGGCGCGTTGTCGATGGCGCGCCCCAGCTGCCACTGGCCGAGCCATGCGAAGACGCCCGCGACGACGAGGCACAGCAGCAGCATGGCGATCCACCGGGGACGCACCATGACCTCGCGGAGCGTTGGCGGGAAGACCTCGACCGGCGCGTGGGCCGACGACGATTCCGGGACGTCGGGCATCAGTACGGCGCGACGACGACCTCGACGCGCTGGAACTCCTTCAGGTCGGAGTACCCCGTCGTGGCCATGGACTTCTTGAGCGCGCCGATGAGATTCACGGTGCCGTCGGCGACCGGCGCCGGACCGTAGAGGATCTCCTCCAGCGTGGCGACGTGCTCGACGGCGACGCGACGGCCGCGCGGCAGGTGGGGGTGGTGCGCCTCGGCGCCCCAGTGGAAGCCGCGGCCCGGCGCATCCGTCGCCCGCGCCAGCGCCACGCCGAGCATGACGGCGTCCGCGCCCATGGCGATCGCCTTGACGACGTCGCCCGAGGTGCCGACGCCCCCGTCGGCGATGACGTGGACGTACCGGCCGCCCGACTCGTCGAGGTAGTCGCGGCGCGCGCCGGCGACGTCCGCGACCGCGGTGGCCATCGGCGCGTGGAGGCCGAGGGTCGCGCGCGTGGTCGACGCCGCTCCGCCGCCGAAGCCGACGAGCACACCGGCCGCACCCGTGCGCATGAGGTGCAGGGCCGCTGTGTAGGTTGCCGCACCGCCCACGATCACCGGGACGTCGAGGTCGTAGATGAACTTCTTGAGGTTGAGGGGCTCGGCCACGGATGACACATGCTCGGCCGAGACAGTCGTGCCGCGGATGACGAACAGGTCGACGCCAGCCGAGACCACGGTCTCGTAGAGCTCCTGCGTGCGCTGCGGAGTCAGGGCGCCGGCGACCGTGACACCGGCCGCGCGGATCTCCGCCAGCCGGTCGCGCACCAGCTCGGGCTTGATCGGCTCGGCGTAGATCTCCTGCATCCGTCGCGTCGCGAAGTCGTCGTCGAGTCTCGAGATCTCGGCGAGGAGCGGCTCGGGGTCGTCGTAGCGCGTCCACAGGCCCTCGAGGTCGAGCACGCCGAGGGCGCCGAGGCGGCCCAGCATGATGGCCGTCTGCGGGCTCACGACCGAGTCCATGGGTGCGCCGATGACCGGCACCGCGAACGGGAACGCGTCGATCGTCCAGGCCGTCGACACGTCCTCGGGGTTGCGCGTGCGCCGCGAGGGCACGACGGCGATGTCGTCGAACGTGTAGGCGCGGCGCGCGCGCTTGCCGCGGCCGAGCTCGAGCTCCATGGTCACGTGCCCAGCCTACCCTCCGGCTCTGAGCGGCCCTGAAGGACCGCGGGCGCGCGGCCCCACTTCTCAGTCGCTCGCGAACTCGGCTGCGACGGCGGCGCGCAACGCCCTCGCGGCGGCAGAGGGCCTGCGGCGCGTCGCGACCAGCAGCTCCCACTCGATCAGGATGTCGATCGGACGCAGATCGACCCCAGTCACGCCGGACGGCACGAGCGAGCGCGGCATCACTGCGACACCGAGCCCGGCGGCGACGAAGAGCGGCACCTGCGCGACGTCGGCGATCTCGATCGTGGTCCGGCGCGAGAGCCCCTGGGCCGCGATCGCGCTGTCGAGCGCGGTCCGGTTGCCGAACCCCTCCGGCGAGTCGATGAACGGCAGACGCATCAACTCAGCGAGGGGGACGATGTCCCTCTCGGCCAGCGGATGGCCGAGCGGCAGGATCGCCACGAACACCGATCGCCCCAGCCGCGCCGCCTCGATGTCGGCCCGGTGCATCGGGGCTCCGCCGAGGAAGGCGAGGTCGATGCGGCCGTCGGTGAGGTCTCTGGCGAGTCCGGCCGACCCGGTCGGACTCGGCGAGAGCTGCAGGTCGACGCCCGGATGCTGCGCCTGGAAGCGCCCCAGCACGGTGGACAGGCGCATCCCGGCCACGACATTCGTGAGCGTGCCCACGCGGAGCGTCCCCCGCAGCACGCCCTCGTCCGAGGCGGCATCGCGCAGTCGTCCGAGCTGGTCGAGGAGCTCCCGCGCCACCGGCAGCACGGCGGCCCCGGTCGGCGACAGGGTGACGCGGCGCGTATCGCGCTCGAACAGGACGACGCCGAGGTCGGATTCGAGCGCACGGATGCCGGCGGACACGGTGGACTGCGCCGCATGGCAGCGCTCTGCGGCGCGCGTGAAGCCGCCCTCCTGCGCGACCGCGACGAAGTACTCCAGCAGGCGCGTCTCCATGTCGCGATCTTATCGAGAAGCACGATGAGAGTCAGCGATTCTGTTCGCTTCCCTCGATGAGCCACCGGGCGCACGATGGATGCATGACCACCGCGACCGCATCGTCCCCCACCGCAGCCATCCGGCGACGCAGGCACCGCCTCGGGTTCGGCATCGTCGCGGCCGCCTTCCTCACGACGATGGCCTTCACGACCATCCCGACACCGCTGTACGGCTTCTACCAGCGTGCCGACGACTTCCCGACCTGGGTCGTCACGGTGATCTTCGCCGCGTACGCGATCGGCGTGCTCGGGGCGCTGTTCCTCGTGGGACACATCTCGGACTGGGCCGGGCGACGCCGCATGATCCTGATCGGGATCGGGTTGGAGATGGCGGCGGCCGGGCTGTTCCTGATCTGGCCGGGCGTGGCGGGTCTCATCGTCGCGCGCGTCATCTCGGGCGCGGGCATCGGGACGCTCATGGCCACCGCATCCGCGCACCTCGTCGAACTCGCCGAGGTCGCCGAGCCCGACGCGGGACCCGACCGCGCCACCACGGTATCGACGGTCGTGAACACCGGCGGCCTGGCGCTCGGGCCCCTCGTCGCCGGCGCGATCGCGACAATGTTCCCGGCGCCGACGATCACGCCGTTCCTCGTCTTCCTCGTGCTCCTGGCGATCGCCGCCGCCGCAGTGACGGCCGTGCCGGAGACGGTCGACCGCGCGGCCGAGCGCCCGCACTACCGCCCGCAGCGGGTCTCGCTGCCCGACGGAGCGCGTGGCGACTTCGCCGCCGCGGCGACCGCGGCCTTCGCCGGGTTCGCTGTGTTCGGCCTGTTCACATCGCTCGCGCCCAGCGTGCTCGCGCACGTGATGAAGGTGACATCGCCACTCGCCGGCGGGGCGGTCAGCTTCTCGGTGCTTGCGGCGGCCGCCGTCTCGCAGCTCGTGTTCGCCCGGTGGCCGATGGCCCGTCAGCTGTCCGTGGCGCTCAGCCTGATGGTCGTCGGGCTCGCCGCACTGGCGATCGGCGCGCTCACGGCGAACCTCCCGCTGTTCGTCGCATCCGGGACCCTGGCCGGCGCCGGCGTCGGGCTCGTCTTCCGCGGCGCGATGCTGACTGCCGGCGGCCTCGCTCGCCCGGACCAACGCGGTGAGGTGCTCGCGGGCATGTTCCTCGTCGCCTACGCCGGTCTCGTGCTGCCGGTGCTGGCGATCGGTGTCGGGGTCGCGTTCTTCCCGATCCCGGTCGTCCTGCTGGTCTTCTCGATCACCGTGGCCGTGCTCGTCACGGTGGCAACGATCCCGATGATCCGCCGGGCCGCCGCGGCTCGAGTCAGCGGGCTCTGACCACGCGGGCCTCGTCCCATACCGGTTCGCCCGACTCGTAGACGCGCCCGTCCGCCCCGAACACGACGAAGCGGTCGAACGAGCGCGCGAACCATCGGTCATGCGTGACGGCGAGCACGGTCCCCTCGAAGCGCGCGAGGGCGTCCTCGAGAGCCTCGGCCGAGACGAGGTCGAGGTTGTCGGTCGGCTCGTCGAGCAGCAGCAGCGTGACACCGGAGAGCTCGAGCAGCAGGATCTGCAGGCGCGCCTGCTGCCCGCCCGACAGGGAGTCGAACGTCTGCTCGGCCTGGGCGACGAGGCCATAGCGGTCCAGCGCCGAGCTCGCCGCATCCCGTGGCATCCCCGGCCGCTCCGCGTCGCCGCGGTGCAGGATCTCGAGGAGGGTGCGGCCCGTGAACTCGGGATGCCGGTGGGTCTGCGCGAACCACCCGGGAACCACACGCGCCCCGAGGACGGCACGGCCCCTGTGCGCGACCGGCTCGAGCGCCGAACCGACCGCGGTGACGTGCCCGAGCAGTGCGTCGGGGTCGGATCCTCCGCCGGCGAGCAGGCGCAGGAAGTGCGATTTGCCCGAGCCGTTGGATCCGAGCACGGCGACGCGGTCACCGAACCAGACCTCGAGATCGAAGGGGCGCATGAGGCCCGTGAGCTCGAGGCCCTCGGCGACGACGGCCCGCTTGCCCGTGCGCGCTCCGCGAAGACGGAGCTTGAGATCCTGATCGCGCGGACGCTCCTGCGGTGGGCCGACCTCCTCGAATCTGCGCAGGCGCGTCTGGGCGGCGCGGTAGCGCGAGGCGAACTCGTCGCTGTTCGCCGCCTTCACCCGGAGCGTGGCGACCAGGTTCTTGAGCTTCGCGTGCTCCTCGTCCCAGCGGCGGCGCAGCTCGTCGAGCCGCGCCATCCGGTCCTCGCGGGCCTGGTGGTAACTCGCGAAGCCGCCGCCGTGCACCCACGCCGAGCTGCCTGCCGCCCCGACCTCGAGCGTCACGATCCGGTCCGCCGCGCGCGCGAGCAGCTCGCGGTCGTGCGACACGAGCAGCACCGTCTTCGGGGTCGCGCGCAGCTGCTCCTCGAGCCAGCGCTTGCCCGGCACGTCGAGGTAGTTGTCGGGCTCGTCGAGCAGCATCACCTCGTCGGGTCCGCGCAGCAGAGCCTCGAGCGCGAGTCGCTTCTGTTCGCCGCCCGACAGCGACTCCAGGTCGCGGACCCGCGCACGCTCGTACGGGATGCCGAGGGCCGCCGTCGTGCAGGCATCCCACACCGTCTCGTGCTCGTAGCCGCCCGCATCCGCGTAGTCCGCGATCGCGGTGGCATAGCGCAGCTGGGTGTCGGTGTCGTCGCGCTCGATGATCGCGATCTCGGACGCGTCGAGCTCGCGCGCGGCGCGGCGGATGCGGACGGGCGCCACCGAGACGAGCAGATCGTGCACGGTCTCACCCGGACGGCTGTGACCGACGAACTGGTCCATGACACCGAGGCCCCCGCCGACGGAGATCACGCCGCTGTCGGGAGCGACCTCGCCGCGGATCATCCGCAGCAGCGTCGTCTTGCCGGCGCCGTTCGCGCCGATGAGCGCGGTCGTGCGGCCCTCGCCGACGCGGAACGTCGCCTCGTCCAGCAGCGGCCGTCCATCGGGCAGCGTGAACGTCACGCCGCCGACATCGATGTATCCCACGGGGCTGTCCTTCCGCCCCGCATCCGACCCCGGATGCCGAGCCGACCAGACTAGCGCAGGGCGATCACTTCTTGTAGTTCGGCGCCTCGACGACGATCTGCACGTCGTGCGGGTGCGACTCTTTGAGGCCCGCCGCGGTGATACGCACGAAGCGGCCCTTGACCTTGAGCTCCTCGACCGTGCGCGCACCGACGTAGAACATCGACTGACGCAGGCCGCCGACGAGCTGGTACGCGACGGCGGAGACCGGGCCCCGGTACGCGACCTGACCCTCGATGCCCTCGGGGATGAGCTTGTCGTCGCTCGGCACGTCGGCCTGGAAGTAGCGGTCCTTCGAGTACGAGGTCTTCTTGCCGCGCGTCTGCAGCGCGCCCAGCGAGCCCATGCCCCGGTAGAGCTTGAACTGCTTGCCGCCCTGGAAGACGATCTCGCCCGGGCTCTCGTCGGTGCCGGCGAACAGCGACCCGATCATGACCGCGTCGGCGCCGGCGACGAGCGCCTTGGCGATGTCTCCCGAGTACTGCAGGCCGCCGTCGGCGATGATCGGGACGCCCGCCGCGCGCGCCGCAAGGGATGCCTCGTACACTGCGGTGACCTGGGGCACGCCGACGCCCGCAACGATGCGCGTCGTGCAGATGGAGCCCGGGCCGACGCCGACCTTGACGGCATCCACACCCGCGTCGATGAGCGCCTGCGCGCCCTCGCGGGTGGCGACGTTGCCGCCGATCACGTCGATGTGGTCGAAAGTCGCGTCGGACTTGATGCGCTTGACGATGTCGATGACGCCCGCCGACTGGCCGTTGGCGGTGTCGACGACGAGCACGTCGACGCCGGCATCGCGCAGCGCCTCGGCGCGCTGCCACGCGTCGCCGAAGAATCCGATCGCCGCGCCGACGCGCAGGCGACCCGCTTCGTCCTTGGTGGCGAGGGGGTACTTCTCGCTCTTGTCGAAGTCCTTGATGGTGATGAGGCCGGCGAGCTTGCCCTCGTCGTCGATGAGCGGGAGCTTCTCGACGCGGTGCTTCGCGAACGCGGCGATGACCTCGCCGGCGCCGATGCCGACACGCCCGGTGACGAGGTTCTCGCTCGTCATGACGTCCTTGACGTAGGTCGACTTCCGCTCGAACGCCGACACGAACCGCATGTCGCGGTTCGTGATGATGCCGACGAGCCGCCGGTCGTCGTCGATGACCGGGAGGCCCGAGACGCGGTACTGCGCGCAGAGACGGTCGACCTCGTCGACCGTCGCATCCGGGGTCGTCGTGATCGGGTTCGAGATCATGCCGGACTCGCTGCGCTTGACGCGGTCGACCATTGCGGCCTGGTCCTCGATGGACAGATTGCGGTGGATGATGCCGAGGCCGCCCTCGCGCGCGATCGCGATGGCCATGCGCGCCTCGGTCACGGTGTCCATGGCGCTCGAGATGAGCGGCGTCGCGACGGTGATGCGACGCGTGACCCGCGACGACGTGTCGGCCTCACTCGGGATGACGTCCGTGTGCCCCGGCAGGAGCAGGACGTCGTCGTACGTGAGTCCGACGAAACCGAACGGGTCAGGCTGCTCCATGGGATGCTCCTCCAGATGCCGCGCTCGAGTGATTCCGCGGCGGGGTGGGACGACGACGACCAGGACGGGAGTGGGCTCCCGGCCTACCGATTGTAAAGCGCGCCACCTGAGCGTTTCATTCCCGCGACGGCGGGGTGGATGCTGCGGCTCACGCCGATGCGCGATAGCGGCGGACCGCTCGCAGCGAGTCGATCGTCAGCAGGATGAGGGCGATCCAGACGAGGCCGAAGCCGATCCAGCGGGCCGGCGGCATCGGCTCGTGCAGGATGGCGACGCCGACGAGGAACTGCAGGATCGGCGTGACGAACTGCAGGAGCCCCACGACAGTCAGCGGCACGCGGCGCGCGCCCGACGCGAACAGCAGCAGCGGAATCGCCGTCACGACACCGGCCATCAGCACGAGCACCGCGTGCCACGTGCCATAGCCGAAGATCGTGAGGCCGCTCGTCATCCCGACGACGATGAGTTCCACGAGCGCGACCGGCAGCAGCCAGAAGGACTCCAGCGTCAGGCCGCTCACGGCATCCACCGCGGTGCCGATGCGCTTCTTCACGAGTCCGTACAGGCCGAACGAGAACGCGAGGATGAGCGCGATCCACGGCACCTCGCCGTAGGCGACGACGCTCACGATCACCGCGACGACCACGATGCCGATCGCCACCCACTGCATGACGTCGATGCGCTCGCGCAGCACGAGGACGCCCAGCAGGACCGTCACGATCGGGTTGATGAAGTAGCCGAGGCTCGTCTCGACCACATTGCCGGTCAGCGTCCCGATGAGGTACGTCTGCCAATTGACGTAGATCAGGATGCCGGCCACCGCGGTCCAGCCGAGCAGCCGCGGCTGCCGCACGATGGCGATGAGCCTCGGCCACGCGCGCGTCGCCGTCAGCAGGAGCGCGCAGAAGACGAAGGAGAGGATGATCCGCCACGCGACGATCTCCCACGGACCGGTGGGCGCGAGCAGCAGGAAGTAGAGCGGGAAGACGCCCCACAGCAGGTAGGCGGCGAAGGTGTAGATGACGCCGCGGCGCCGCTCGCGCTGGGAGGCGACGACCGACACGGCGCCCGTTCCCAGCACCTCGGTGCAGTCGGCGAGCGCATCGGCCCGGGGCGCCTCCGGTGCGCCCTCGGACTGGGGCGACGAAGGGAGGCGGCTCACCGCACCAGCCTACGCGCGGGGTCCGACGCGGGGATGCAGAGGGGCCCGGATGCCGCAGCATCCGGGCCCCTCTGAAAGCAGGTGTCGCCGATCAGCGGACGACGACCGCCAGCACGTCGCGCGCCGACAGGACGAGGAACTCGTCACCGCCGAACTTGACCTCGGTGCCGCCGTACTTGCTGTAGATCACGCGGTCGCCGACGGCGACGTCGAGCGGGATGCGGTTGCCGTTGTCATCGATGCGGCCCGGGCCCACGGCCACGACCTCGCCCTCCTGGGGCTTCTCCTTGGCGGTGTCGGGGATGACCAGACCGCTCGCGGTGGTCTGCTCGGCCTCGACCTGCTTGATGACGATCCGGTCCTCGAGCGGCTTGATGGAAACCGACACGGTGTACCTCTTCCTTCTTGGAGTGAAGACTCGTTAGCACTCGCAACGTGGGAGTGCTGATCAAAGTCTAGAACGGCCTCTGGCACTCATGCAACGCGAGTGCCAATCTGGGCCCCCAGGCCGAGGCTCCGCGCAGCGCGAAGCGATGCGGGGAGACGCGCGAAGACGTCACGGAGGGATGCCTAGGCTGGGGTTCGTGGAGATGAGCGAGCTGCGGGCCCTGCTGACGCCGGAGGGGCTGCGGCTCCTCGACGAGACCCGGGCGACCGGCATCCGGGATGTCGCCCGCGCGGTGTCGCGACTGCGCGCCGCGGGGCACTCCGCCGACCTCGTCTCGGCGGTCGTCGGCCAGGCACGACTGCGCGAGCGCGCGGCCGGCAAGTTCGGCCCCTTCGCCGACCGGATGCTGTTCACCCGCGCCGGACTCGAGCAGGCGACGCGCCTCGAGATCGCGGCACGCCATGCGGGACGATTCCGTGCTGCCGGCCTCGACAGCGTCGCCGATCTCGGCTGCGGCATCGGCGGCGATGCGCTCGGCTTCGCCGGGATCGGGATGCGGGTGCTCGCGATCGAGGCGGACGAGGTGACCGCGGGGATCGCGGCATACAACCTCGCTCCGTTCGGTGACGCCGTGACCGTTCGGCACGGTCAGGCCGAGGCATCCGATCTCTCCGGCGTCCAATCGGTCTGGCTCGACCCCGCCCGCCGCACCGCCGGGCACACCGAGACGTCGCGTGTGCGCGCCGAGGACTACGCGCCGTCGCTCGACTGGGCGTTCGACCTGGCCCGGCGCCTCCCGACGGGCATCAAGCTGGGGCCTGCCTTCGACCGCGAGCTCATCCCCGACGACGTCGAGGCGCAGTGGATCGGCGTGGACGGCTCCACGATCGAGCTCGTGATGTGGTCGGGTGCCCTGGCCCGCCCGGGCGTCAGCCGCGCCGCCCTCGTCGTCCGCGGCGGTGTCGCCAACGAGCTGACGGCGACGACGGATGCAGAGGACGAGCCGGTGCGGGAGTTGGGCGCCTTCGTGCACGAACCGGAGGGGGCCGTCATCCGCGCTCGCCTGATCGGCGATGTCGCGCGCTCGCTCGAGGCGGGCATGCTCGCGTCCGGCATCGCCTACCTCACCGGCGATGCGGCCGTGACCTCGCCGTTCGTGTCGAGCTTCCGTGTCCGCGAACAGCTCCCGTCAGACGTGCGAGGACTCGCGAAGGCCTTGCGAGAGCGCGGCATCGGGCGGCTCGAGATCAAGAAGCGCGGGGTCGACGTCGATCCTGCGAAGCTGCGCACCCAGCTCAAGCTGCGCGGCGATGAGGAGGCCACGCTGCTGCTCACGCGACGCGGCGGCACGCGGCTGTCGATCCTCGCCGATCGGGTCTGAGCGCTCTCAGCCGAGCGCGAGGGCGCCCTGGCTCGCCGCCCAGATGAGCCAGCCGGCGCTGTAGAGCAGCGACAGGGCGGCGAGGGCGATCGCCCAGATCGCGATTCCCCTCGGCTCCCCGCGCCGAACGGCGAGGGCGCCGGCGACGAGCGCGACGACGCCGAGCAGGAAGCCCCAGCCGACGACGAGCGAGACCAGCAGCCCGACGACGGCGAACGCCAGCGCCCACGCTCCGAACCGCGCGCGAGGCGGCTCGGCGATCCAGTCGGTCGGGGTGTAGCCCGGCGGATCCTCCGCGCCCGGTTCGAGCGGTGCGGATTGGACCGTGATGAGGACCGGTCCTGTGAGCTCGCGCGAGAACCCGCCACGGTGCGCGCCGGGGAGGGGCGTCGCATCCTTCGCCGCCGTGAGGTCGGGGGACGCCGCCTCCACACGCGGGGATCCCGCCTTCGGCGGGGATCCGGCGTCCTGCGGAGATCCGTCGATCTGCGGGGACTCCGGGCCCGGAGCGCCCGATTCCGGCCGGATCTCCGCGGCTGCGCCGGCGTCGGTGGGGTCGCTCACGGCACCGCGACCGTCTCGGCGACCTGGATCTCGGTGACCGGCAGGGTGGAGTCAGCGCCGAACTCCAGCGTGGAGGGGCGTCTGCCGGACATGATGAGCTCGGCGGCAAGGCCGGCGATCATCGCCCCGTTGTCGGTGCACAGGCTGAGCGGGGGGATGCGGACGCTCACGCCCGCCTCCGCGGCGCGGGCGAGCGCGACATCGCGCAGGCGCCGGTTGGCGATCACTCCCCCGCCGAGGAGCAGCCGCGGCACGTCGTGGTCGGCGCACGCGGCGAGCGCCTTGGTCACGAGGACGTCCACGACCGCCTCGCGGAAGGACGCGGCGACATCCGCAATCGGCAGTTCTCCCTCGTACTGCTCGGTCCAGCGCGCGACCGCCGTCTTCAGTCCGGAGAACGAGAAGTCGTAGCGGTGCTTGTCGAGGTCGCTCGCGCGCGAGAGCCCGCGCGGGAAGCGGATCGCGGTCGGGTCGCCGGATGCGGCGGCCCGATCGATCTCCGGACCCCCCGGATACGGCAGCCCGAGAAGCCGCGCGACCTTGTCGAATGCCTCGCCGGCAGCGTCGTCGACCGTCTCGCCGAGGAGCT
This sequence comes from Microbacterium sp. sgz311019, assembly GCF_056135325.1. Lineage (NCBI taxonomy): Bacteria > Bacillati > Actinomycetota > Actinomycetes > Micrococcales > Microbacteriaceae > Microbacterium > Microbacterium sp. sgz311019. The sequence continues at coordinate 388,485 of NZ_JBWAXO010000003.1, forward strand.
CGACGTCGGTCGTCAGGTCGCGGACCAGCAGCAGCGACGTGTGCCCTCCGCTGACGAGAAGGGCGACGGTGGGGAGCTCGAGGGCCGGGGCGGATGCGCTGTGCTGCGCTGAGGGGGAGAGGATGTCGGCGGCGATATGACCGACGAGGTGGTTGACGGCGTAGAGGGGCTTGCCGAGCGACACCGCGAGCGCCTTCGCGGCACCGATGCCGACCATGAGCGCCCCGGCGAGCCCCGGGCCACTGGTGACCGCGACCGCGTCGAGGTCGTCGAGCCGGACGCCGGCCTCGGCGAGCGCGGCCTCGATCGCCGGCTCCAGCGCCTCGAGGTGCGCACGTGCGGCGACCTCGGGCACGACGCCGCCGTAGCGGGCGTGCTCGTCCATCGAGCTCGCGATCGTGTTCGACAGCAGCGTGCGGCCGCGGACGATGCCGATGCCGGTCTCGTCGCAGCTCGTCTCGATGCCGAGCACCAGGGGCTCCTCGGCGCGATCGACGTTCACGTGCACACTCCCCCCGCTGCAGAACTCCACGGATTCGTGCCCGATCCGGCCGCGCGGCCGCCTCCGAGGGCGTCCTGCTCAGAATCCGGCGGAGTTTCGCCGGCGCCCGCGGCCGCACCGTGCGCCTGCCATTGGCGCAGATCGAGACGCATGATCACGGCGTCCACGTCGTCGGGCTGGTAGTAGTGCGGTCGGCGGCCGAGCTCGGCGAACCCCTCCGACGCGTAGAGCCCCCGGGCGACGGGATTGTCCGCCCGCACCTCGAGGAACACCTCCTCCGCCCCCCGCTCCTGCGCGGCGGTCAGCAGGTCGCGCAGCAGCGCGCGACCCTGCCCGCGTCCGCGTGCAGCGGAGTCGATCGCGATCGTCTGGATATCGGCATCCTTCGACCCTCGCAGAGCCCGCACTCCCCCGTACCCGACGATCCGTCTCGCGGTCTCGACGACGAAATAGCGGTTGTGGGTCGACTCGAGCTCGGCGCGCATCATGGCCTCCGACCAGGCGTCGGTCGGAAATGAGGCGCGCTCCAGGGCCATGATCGCGTCGAGGTCGGCCACCGTCGCGGCGCGGCTCACGCGGACACCCGCTTCTGCGCGCCGGGGAGCGTCACATCCGGCGACCGCAGGTAGAGGGCGTCGTCCGGCCCGATCGTCCGGCGGGCGGCGAGGGCGCGGGCGGCCGCGACCCCGACGAGGGCGGCAGGAACGGCGTGGGCGTCGAGGCGGAGGGCGCCGAGCGCCGCGAGGCGTGCGTCGAGCTCGTCGCGCGGGATGAGAGCGGGCTCGGTCGCACGGACGGGGAGGCCGTCGGCATCCATCCCGTCGTAGACGGTATACGCGAACTCGCGCCGGCGCGCGTCGGTCACGACGGCGAAGAGCTCGTCGGCTTCGCCCAGCAGGGCGGCCTGCAGGAGGTGTCCCAGGGCGACGGCGTCGTGGCTCACGACCGGCACGACGGGGATGCCACGGCCGAGGGCGAACGCACGCGCCGCGGCGATGCCCACCCGCAGCCCGGTGAAGGGGCCAGGACCCATTCCCGCAGCGACATGTGTGATCGAGTCCTCGGTGCGCGCGGTGACCCCCAGAGCCGGAGTGATCGCTGCAGCATCCAGCGCGCGGGCGATGAGCGTGCCGATGGCCTCGGCATGCCCGAGCGGGTTCTCGCTCGCCTCCTCCGCGCGCACGACGCCGTCGGCGTCGACGACGGCGACGCTCGTGCCCACCGAGGTGTCGATGCCGAGGATCATGCTTCCAGGGTAGTCGCGACGCCGCGGCGCGCCGGCGCTCGGGGGCGTCGGCTGATCGTCACGATCCGCGGGGAATCGGCATCCAGCTCGTCCGCGTCCGCGACCACGCCGCGGGCCGTGTCGACTCCGCGCGTGGGCCCATCCCTGTCCAGCTCGACCTCCCACCAGGTCTCGCGCAGGCCGTCGACCATGCCGCGGCCCCATTCGACGACGACGACGGAGTTGTCGACGTCGACGTCGAGGTCGTCGAGCTCGGCCGCCGAACCCAGCCGGTAGGCGTCGACGTGCACGAGCGGCGCGCCGCCCACAAGCGAGGGATGCGTGCGCGCGATGACGAACGTCGGGCTCTGCACGGGGCCTCGCACGCCGAGGCCGGCCGCGATGCCGCGGGTCAGCGTCGTCTTGCCGGCGCCGAGCGGACCAGTGAGCACGACGAGGTCGCCGGGGTGCAGCATCCCGCCCATCCGCTCGCCGAGGGCCTCCATGTCGGCGGGCGCGACGATCTCGTGCCGGCCCTCCAGCTGCGCGAGGCTCACGATCGCACCTGCCGGCGCGGCACGCGGGGACCGATGCGCGTCACGATCTCGTAGTTGATGGTGGATGCGGCGTCGGCCCACTCCTCGACCGCGGGCACGCCGAGCGCGGGATCGCCGAACAGCGTCACCTCGTCGCCGATCCGCACCGGAGCGTCACCGACGTCGACGACGAACTGGTCCATCGCGATGCGGCCGGACACCCGGAACCGCTGACGCCCGATGACCACCGGCCCCGCGCCGGAAGCCTGACGCGGCACACCGTCGGCGTAGCCGAGAGGAACGAGCGCGAGCGTCGACTCGCGCTCGGTGCGATACGTGTAGCCGTACGAGACGCCCTGGCCTGCGGGCACGCGGCGCACCGCCGCGACCTCGCCGCGCAGGGTCATCGCGGGCCGCAGCCCGAGGTCGCTCGACGTGCGGTCGGCGAACGGCGACAGCCCGTAGAGGCCGATGCCGACGCGGACGCAGTCCAATCGAGCCTCGGGGATCTCGATCGCGGCGTGCGTCGCGGCGATGTGCCGGATCTGCGGACGGATGCCGATCCGGGCCGCCGCGTCGACCCCGTCGAGGAAGGCCGCGAGCGCGGCGCGGTCGTCCTCGGCAGAGGTGTTGGACAGATGGCTGAAGAGGCCGACGATCCGCAGGCGGCCGATCCGCTCCAGGCGCGCAGCCTCCGAGAACATCGCCGCATAGTCCGTCGGCGCGATGCCGTTGCGGCCGAGGCCCGTCTCGAGCTTCAGGTGCACCCCGACCGCATACGCGGAGGATGCGGCGGCAGCCGCCGCCTGCAGCTGATCCATCGTCGAGACGCCGATCTCGATTCCGGATGCCGCGGCCTCCGCGAAGGACTGCCCCGGCGCGTGGAGCCAGGCGACGACCGGCGCGTCGATACCCCCGCGGCGGAGCGCGAGCGCCTCGGCCACATCCGCGACCCCGAGGCGCGTCGCGCCTCCGGCGAGGGCGGCGGCCGCCGATCGAACGCCGCCGTGCCCGTAGCCCTCGGCTTTGACGACGGCCATGACGTCGACGCCTGTGAGCCGCCGCATCTGCCGCGTGTTCTCCTCGATGGCGCCCACGTCGATGAGCGCCTCCCGCAGGACGGTCACGCCTCCGCCTCCGCCAGCCGCTCCGCGATCACGTAGGCGGTGGCGAGACCCGCATCATGCGAGAGGGACAGATGCAAGGCGTGGATGCCGCGATCCCGGACGACAGCCGCCGTCTCGCCCGACAGCACGAAGACCGGCTTGCCCGAGGGTTCCGAGGCGATCTCGATCTCGGTCCAGTGCAGCCCGTCCGAGTCGCCGAGCGCTTTGATGAGCGCCTCTTTGGCGGCGTACCGCGCCGCCAGAGAGTGCAGCTTCAGCTGCCGCTCCGCATCCGAGAAGAGACGCTCGAGCACTCGCGGCGTCCGCTCGACGAGCCGCTCGAAGCGCGGGATGTCGACGAGGTCGACGCCGATTCCCACAATCATCAGTCCAGCGTACCGACCGGTCCCCGGCCCGCCGCTCGCGGCCGGATCGCGCCGGCCGCGCAGCCGGCAGACCCGCTCACTCGACGGTGACGGACTTGGCCAGGTTGCGGGGCTGGTCGACGTCGAGACCGCGGGCCGTCGCGAGGCCCATCGCGAAGATGTGCAGCGGGACGACAGCGAGCAGCGGCTCGAACAGGGCGCCGGCGAGCGGGATGTGCAGCACCTCGTCGGCGAACGGCAGGACCGCCGCATCCCCCTCCTCCGCGATCACGATGACGCGCGCGCCGCGCGCCTGGATCTCCTGGATGTTGGAGACGACCTTCGAGTGCAGCAGCGCCGAGTGCCGCGGCGACGGCACGAGGACGAACACCGGCTGGCCGGGCTCGACGAGCGCGATCGGCCCGTGCTTGAGCTCTCCCGCGGCGAAGCCCTCGGCGTGGATGTACGAGATCTCCTTGAGCTTGAGTGCACCCTCGAGGGCGATCGGGTAGCCCACGTTCCGGCCGAGGAACAGCACGGAGCGCGTGTCCGCCATCCAGTGCGCGAGCTGCTCGATGCGGGCCTGCTCGTGCGCGAGCACGTGCCGGATCTTCGCGGGGATGGCCTCGAGCTCGCGGACGTGCTCGGCGACCTCGGTGGCCGCGATCGTGCCGCGGATGCGGCCGATGTGCAGTGCGAGGAGGTACAGCGCGGTGATCTGGGCGACGAAGGCCTTGGTCGACGCGACGGCGACCTCCGGGCCGGCGTGCGTGTAGACCACGGCATCCGACTCGCGCGGGATGGTGGCCCCCTGCGTGTTGCAGATCGACAGCGTCTTGGCTCCCTGCTCGCGCGCGTACTTGACGGCCATGAGCGTGTCCATCGTCTCGCCCGACTGGCTGATGGAGACGACGAGGGTGTCGGCTCCGATCACCGGGTCGCGGTAGCGGAACTCGTGGGCGAGCTCCACATCCACGGGCACGCGCGCCCACTGCTCCAGCGCGTACTTGCCGACCTGGCCGGCGTAGGCGGCGGTGCCGCACGCGATGACGACGATGCGCGAGATCCCCGAGAATAGGTCGTCGAGTCCGTCGAGCTCCGGAATGACGACGGTGCCGTCGTGGATGCGGCCGCGGATGGTGTTCGCGACGGCCTCGGGCTCCTCGGAGACCTCTTTGGCCATGAACGACGACCAGCCGCCCTTCTCGGCGGCCGCGGCATCCCATGTGACCTCGAAAGGCTCGGGCTGCACCGGGTTGCCGTCGAAGTCGGTGACCTCGACGCCCTCGGGGGTGATGGCCACGATCTCGTCCTGTCCGATGGCGAGCGCGTTGCGGGTGTGCTCGACGAAGGCCGCGACATCGGAGCCGAGGAAGTTCTCGCCCTCGCCGAGGCCGATCACGAGCGGCGAGTTGCGACGTGCTCCGACGACGAGTCCGGGGTGGTCCTGGTGCACGGCGAGGAGCGTGAAGGCTCCGTCGAGCTGCGACACGGTCGCGCGGAACGCGGCGACCAGGTCGCCGTCGTTCTCACGGTACGCGCGGCCGAGGAGCACGGCCGCGACCTCGGTGTCGGTCTCGCTCCGGAAGTCGTAGCCGTCCGAGAGCAGGTCGTTCTTGAGCGCGGCGAAGTTCTCGATGATGCCGTTGTGGATGACGGCGAGCTTGTCGTCGTCGGCGAGGTGGGGGTGCGCGTTCAGATCGGTCGGGCCGCCGTGCGTCGCCCAGCGTGTGTGGCCGATGCCGGTGGTGCCGTCGGGCATCGGCGTGCCCTTCAGGTCCTCACGCAGCACGCCGAGCTTGCCCGCCCGCTTGCGCATGTCGAGCGAACCGGCATCGTCGATGACGGCGATGCCCGCGGAGTCGTAGCCGCGGTACTCCAGACGGGCGAGGCCGGACAGCAGGATGTCCTTGCTCGGGCGAGGGCCGACGTATCCGACGATTCCACACATGCATTCCAGGGTAGGCGCAGCCGATTGCTAAGCGCCTGTACAAACCCTCGTCCTCCGCCGCGAGCCCGCATTCCTTCTGCGAACCCGCATCCATTTCACGCGAATCGGATGCGGGCTCGGGAATCGCATGCGGGGTCGCGAGGAGGGGACGGTCACAGCTTGCGGAGCAGGACTCTCTCCACCTTGTGGTCCGCGCCCTTGCGCAGCACGAGCGACGCGCGATGCCTCGTGGGAAGCACGTTCTCCTCGAGGTTCGGCAGGTTGATCTCGTTCCAGAAGCGCATCGCGCGCTCGATGGCCTCATCGTCGCTCAGCTCCGCGAAGACGCGGAAGAACGACGTCGGGTTGGCGAACGCGCTCTGACGCAGCGCGAGGAAACGGTCGACGTACCACTGGGCGATATGGTCGGCCTCGGCATCCACGTAGACCGAGAAGTCGAAGAGATCGCTCACCGCGACGTCGTTGCGACTGGGCGGCGGCTGCAGCACGTTGAGGCCCTCGACGATGACGACGTCCGGGCGGCGCACCGTGATGCGGGCATCGGGGATGATGTCGTACCGCACATGCGAGTAGACGGGCGCCGTGACCTCCGGCTCCCCCGACTTCACCGCGGTGAGGAAGTCCAGGAGCGCCCGGCGGTCGTACGACTCGGGGAAGCCCTTGCGGTCCATGATCCCGCGGCGCTCCAGCTCGGCGTTGGGCAGGAGGAACCCGTCCGTCGTCACCAGCTCGACACGCGGGGTGTCGGACCAGCGGCTCATGAGCTCGCGGAGCAGGCGCGCGATGGTGGACTTGCCGACCGCGACCGATCCGGCGACGCCGACGACGAACGGGGTCGTGACGTCCGGCTCTCCGAGGAAGGCGCTCGTGTCGGCGCCGAGGCGCTTCGTCGCGTTCGCATACAGGCTGAGAAGACGGCTGAGCGGCAGATAGACCTCGCGGACCTCGGCGAGATCCAGACGGTCCCCGAGACCGCGGATCTGCACGATCTCGGTCTCGCTGAGCGGCTGCGGCATGCCCGCGGCGAGGCGCGCCCATTCGTCGCGGTCGATCTCGCGGTAGAGCTGCGGGGCGGCGGCGGTGTGGGCCGAGGGGTCTGGGGACATCGCGGAACATCGTACCCGGCACCTGCGCGAGCCGATGTATCAGTCTCAGGAGGCATCCCTCCTCGGGAGTACGTGGACTATCGCGGCGCTCGCTCGTCGCTCACCTTGAGGAGAGATCATGACCCGCCACGGCTCGTACACCGTCGACATCGTCCCGCCGCGATCGAAGTACTACGACTCGGGTCGCTTCGGCCGGATGTTCGGGTCGCTTCCTCCATTCGCCGCGGACACTCCGGAGATCCGCGCCGCGCTGCTGGACATCGGCAAGCCGGGCGGCATCATGGATGCCCAGGACGACCTCTCCGCGGGACCGGTGCAGCTCATCGTCGATCCGGCGCTGTCGCAGCACAACCGCAACAGCACGACGCACGTCGCCGGCGACACCTTCCTCGGGCAGTTCATCGACCACGACATCACGTTCGACCCGACCTCGAGCCTGTCGCGCACTGTCGATCCCGAGCAGATCTCGAACTTCCGCACCCCCAGTCTCGGCCTCGACAACATCTACGGATCCGGCCCCAACATCTCGCCCCATCTGTACGACCATCACGCGGGCCAGGGCATCGCCATGCTCCTGGAGGAGACCGGCACACCCGGCAAGAGCGACGTGCCGCGCAACAGCCAGGGCGTCGCGCTCATCGGCGATCCGCGCGATGACGAGAACCTGATCATCTCGCAGCTGCAGACCGGGATGCTGCGGTTCCACAACGCGGTCGTCGACTATGTGCGCAGCGACCTCGGGATCACCAACCCGGGAGAGGCCTTCGCCGAGGCGCAGCGGATCGTCCGCTGGCACTACCAGTGGATCGTCGTGCACCACTTCCTGACCAAGACCTGCGGCGACGACGTGGTCACCGACGTCCTGACGAACGGCCGCAGGTTCTACTCCTGGAACAACCAGCCGTACATCCCGGTGGAGTTCTCGGTCGCCGCGTACCGCTTCGGCCACAGCCAGATCCGGCCGTCCTACCGCGCGAACTTCACGGGAAACCCGGGCGGCACGCCGTTCTTCGGCATGATCTTCACCGCGGACTCGCTGCCGGCCGGCGACCCGGACGACCTCTCCGGTGGATGCCGCGCACCGCGCCGCTTCGTCGACTGGCCGACGTTCTTCGACTTCGGCGACGGCAACGTCCGGCCCAACAAGAAGATCGACACGACTCTCTCGACCGCGCTGTTCACGCTGCCGGGGTCAGTCGTGGCGCGACCGGACGCCAAGACCAACCCGTCCTCGCTCGCGCAGCGCAACCTTCTGCGGCACCTGACGTTCTCGCTGCCCTCGGGCCAGCGCGTGGCGCGGGCGATGAACGCGGCCGAGCTGCGCGGCAGCGATCTCGCCGACCTGCAGCAGTACGGTCTCGACGACCGCACGCCGCTGTGGTTCTACGTGCTCCGCGAGGCCGACGTCGCAGGCGGCGGCGAGCGGCTCGGGCCGGTCGGCGGACGCATCGTCGCCGAGGTCATGCTGGGCCTCATCGAGGGCGACAGCACGTCCTATCTCGCCCAGGATCCCGACTGGCAGCCGTTCCTGCCGACGATCGATCCGGCTCGACAGCACACCGACTTCCAGATGATCGACCTCCTGCGCTTCGCAGGCGTCGCATAAGAACTCGTCGCCCGACTCCCCCTGGGCGACGACAGCGGGGCGCCGGTGTCATGCACCGGCGCCCCGCGACCCTGACCCGGTACGCTTCCCGAGTGCGCCTCGGAGTCCTCGACATCGGCTCGAACACCGTCCATCTGCTGGTCGCCGACGTGCGCCCGGGTGGCCGGCCGCTCGCGACGACGAGTCAGCGCACCGTGCTGCGCCTCATGCGGTTCCTGCAGCCCGACGGCTCGATCAGTGAGGACGGCGTGCGCGCGCTGGTGGATGCCGTCGCCCAGGCCCGCGCGATCGCCGACGCCGAGAGCGTCGACGAGCTCCTCGCGACGGCGACTTCGGCCGTGCGCGAGGCGACCAACGGAGACAGCGTCATCGCAGAGATCGAGGAGGCGCTCGGCCAGCCGCTGCAGGTGCTCGGCGGAGAGACGGAAGCGCAATACACGTTCCTCGCCGTCCGGCGGTGGTTCGGCTGGTCAGCCGGGCAGATCATGCTGTTCGACATCGGCGGCGGCTCGCTGGAGCTCGCGTCAGGTCCCGACGAGCTGCCGGAGGCGGCGGCATCCGTCCCCCTCGGAGCGGGGCGCATGACCGTCCAGTTCCTGCCCGTCGACCCGCCGGGGGAGGACGCCGTCGAGCAGCTGCGGGCGCACGCCCGCGCCGTCCTGGCGCCCGCGGCAGAGAAGTTCCGCACGCAGCCGCGCCCGGACCACGTCGTCGGCTCGTCCAAGGCGATCCGCTCGCTGGCCCGTCTGGCCGGATACCCGGTGCCGGGCTGGAGCGGCATCCAGCGCATGGTGCTCCCGCGCTCGGCGCTCGGCTCGTGGATCCCGCGCCTCGCCCGGATCCCCGCATCCGCACGCCAGGAGCTGCCGGGCATCACACCGGACCGGACGTTCCAGATCGTCGCCGGCGCGATCGTCCTGCACGAGGCGATGCGCGCCCTCGACGTCGACGAGCTCGAGGTCTCACCGTGGGCCCTCCGCGAGGGCGTGCTCCTGCGCTACATCGAGTCGATGGTCTGGGGCTGATCGTCAGAGCGCGATGCGCGCGCGCACGACGTCAGCGAGACGGTGCGCCACGTCGTCGGCGATGGCCTGATCGGCTGCCTCGACCATCACCCGCACGAGCTGCTCCGTACCGCTCGGTCGCAGCAGCACACGGCCGGAGACGCCGAGCTCGGCGGTCGCGCGGGCGACTGCATCCTGCACGCCCTCGTCATCGACGCGCGTCCGGTCGACGCCCTTGACGTTCACGAGGATCTGCGGGAACACCGTCATGATCGACGCGAGCTCCGCGAGCGAGGTGCCCTTCCGCGCCATCTCGGCGAGGAGGTGCAGGCCGGTCAGCAGACCGTCGCCCGTCGTCGCGTACTCGCTCATGATGACGTGGCCGGACTGCTCGCCCCCGAGCGAGAATCCGCCCTGGGTCATGCGCTCCAGCACATAGCGGTCGCCGACAGCGGTCTGCTCGACGCGGATGCCCTGAGCGGCCATCGCCCGATGCAGGCCGAGGTTGCTCATCACCGTCGCGACGAGCGTGTCGTCCTTGAGGTGGCCGCGCTCCTTCATGGAGACCGCGAGGATCGCCATGATCTGGTCGCCGTCCACGACCTTGCCGTTCGCGTCGACGGCGAGGCACCGGTCGGCGTCGCCGTCATGGGCGATGCCCACATCCGCGCCGTGCGCGAGGACGGCCGCGGCGAGCTTGTCGAGATGCGTCGATCCGACGCCGTCGTTGATGTTGAGGCCGTCCGGGTCCGCACCGATGACCGTGACACGAGCACCCGCGTCGCGGAAGGTCTCCGGCGAAACGCCGGACGCGGCGCCGTGCGCGCAGTCGAGGACGACGTGGATGCCGTCGAGCCGATGCGGCAGGGAGCCGAGCAGGTGGACGACGTAGCGGTCCTCGGCATCGGCGAAGCGGCGGATGCGGCCCACCTCCGCGCCCGTGGGCAGGAGCTTCGGACCGCTCATGGCGTTCTCGATGCGCGCCTCGACGACGTCGGGCAGCTTGACGCCGCCGCGCGCGAAGATCTTGATCCCGTTGTCGGGGGCGGGGTTGTGCGAGGCGGACACCATGACGCCGAAGTCGACGTCCATGTCCGCGATGAGGAACGCCGTCGCCGGGGTCGGGAGCACGCCGGCGTCGAGGACGTCGACACCCGACGAAGCCAGGCCGGAGGCCACGGCCGCAGCGAGGAACTCGCCCGAGATGCGCGGGTCACGGGCGACGACCGCGGTCAGGCGCTTGCCGGCGGCCTTGCGGGCCTCCGCAGAACGGCCCTGGCCCAGGACGACGGCAGTCGCCTGGGCCAGGGTGAGCGCGAGATCTGCGGTGAGGGGGCCGTTGGCCAGTCCCCGCACCCCATCCGTGCCGAAGAGGGGCATCGGACCGATCAGCGCTTCGAGTACTGAGGAGCCTTGCGGGCCTTCTTGAGACCGGCCTTCTTGCGCTCCTTCACGCGAGCGTCGCGCGAGAGGAAGCCGGCCTTCTTCAGGGTCGGGCGGTTGTTCTCGACGTCGATCTCGTTCAGCGAACGGGCGATGCCGAGGCGCAGCGCACCGGCCTGGCCCGAGGGGCCGCCGCCCTGGATGCGGGCGATGACGTCGTACGCGCCGGTCAGGTTGAGGACCGTGAACGGGTCGGTGACCAGCTGCTGGTGCAGCTTGTTCGGGAAGTAGTCCTCGAACGTGCGGCCGTTGATGGTGATCGTGCCCGAGCCCGGGATCAGGCGCACGCGGGCGATGGCCTGCTTGCGACGACCCACGGCGGAGCCGGGGACGCTGAGCACGGGGCGCTCGACGTCGGCGGCGACCAGGTCGGCCGGCGTCTCGGTGGAGTAAGAGGTGGTCTCTTCGATGTCTGCCACGAGTGTGTCCTTATTCTTGGCGGCGCTTACTGGGCGACCTGGTCGAAGGTGAACGTCTTGGGCTGCTGGGCGGCGTGCGGGTGCTCGGCACCGGCGTAGACCTTCAGCTTCGAGAGCTGCTGGCGGCCCAGGCTGTTCTTCGGGAGCATGCCGCGGACGGCCTTCTCCACGGCGCGGACGGGGTTCTTCTCGAGGAGCTCCGCGTAGGAGACGGCCTTGAGGCCGCCCGGGTAGCCCGAGTGGCGGTACGCCATCTTCTTGGTGAGCTTCTGACCCGTCAGCGCGACCTTGCCGGCGTTGACGATGATGACGAAGTCACCCGTGTCGATGTGGTTCGCGAAGGTCGGCTTGTGCTTTCCGCGGAGGAGCGCGGCCGCGTGCGAGGCGAGTCGTCCGAGGACGACGTCGGTCGCGTCGATGACCAGCCACTCGCGCTGGGTCTCGCCAGCCTTCGGGGTGTAGGTGCGCGTCACGATAGTGCTGCTTTCTTGTCGAACGGAGAGGTTCGTGAATCCCGCTCCGGGGTGGTTCGTTCCTCGAGGAGGTCGTAACACGCCAGTGGAGGGCTCACGTTCGCGGTGTCACGCCAGCAGGGCGGACACCAAAGGAAGAGTCTACGCGAAGAGGGATGCAGACGCGAATCGGCCGGGCGCTACTTGTTGAGCGAGGAGCGCGACACGTGGATCGGGATCGCGAGGGCGGCGCACACGGCGAGCAGACCGAGGATGAAGAACAGCGCCTGGAAGGGCACCAGCGAGAACGACAGGCCCATCAGGATGATCCCCCCGACGAACAGGATCAGGCAGACGATGTACATTCCGGGGCTCCCTCAGGTCGAATCGACGACTCCAGCCTACCCACCCGCGGTGCCGGTCTCCGTGCCCTCCTCCACGTCGCCGCTCTCCAGCGACTCCGCCGATGCCGACGGCGCGCCGACCTCGGCGGTGATGAGCACCGGCAGGTGGTCGCTGAGCCCCTGCGGCAGCGTGCGCACTGCCTGGATGTCGAAGCCGGCGGAGGTGGCGAAGTCGTAGTGGCCGCGGAAGAAGCGGTAGCGCGTGTAGGTGTGGGCGTCGCTGAGGGTCAGCTCGTACCCCTGCTCGCGGATCTTCTGGCCGAGGTTCTCCTTGAAGACCGGGTAGTTGTAGTCGCCGACCATGAGCGCCGGCAGACCCGGGCCGAGCTGTTCGAGCTCCTCGAGCGCGGCGCGGATCTGGTGCCGCCGGAGCGAGTTGAGGGCCGTCAGCGGCGCGGCGTGGAAGGACGCGACGATGATCTCGCGGCCCGCATCGATGTCGTGCAGCCGTACGCCGAGCATGCGCTCCTCGGCCGGCTTGAGAACGCGGTCGTGGAGCGACTTCTTCAACGCCATCGAGCGCACCTCGAGCGTCCGATAGGTGTTCTCGCGGTAGTAGACGGCGAGTCCGAGCCGGTTGCGCTGTGTCGAGTCGGCGAGGCGCAGCCCGGCGAGCTCGAACGGCATGTCGGTCGTGTCGCACTCCTGCAGGCACAGGATGTCGGCGGCATGCGCCTCGACGATCGCCGCGAGTTCTCTCGCGGCCCGGTGTTTGCGGAGGTTGTACGAAATCACCCTCATGATCACTCCCACCATACGGGGATCGCGTCGCTGGGAGCGCCTTTCCCGGAAAGCCGATAGCCGCCCCTGATCCGGGGTCGAGGAGGAATCAATGAGCACCACGCATGCAAGGGCCCACGAGGCCGTGGCGGCCGCCCGCGCGGCCCGCGAAGGGGCGGAGCGCGCCCTGCGGCTGAGCCGGCGTCGCCGCGCCGACGCGGCGCGCGCCTTGGAGTACGACGTCTATCCGATGACGATCGATGAGTCCGAGCGCTCCCGCCGTCGACAGGTCGTCGCGGACGCCGACGCCGACATTGCGGCGCTCAGCGAGGCCCTGCGCCGGGCCCAGACGATCGAGGACGCGGCGCTGGCGCTCGTCGCCGCCGTCTCCGGCACGAACTTCGCCGAGAAGGCCGTGGCATCCACCATCGTCGATCTGCTCGGCGGCTCCGCAGTGGCCGCCTCGGTCAGTCGATCTCGCGTCGAGCCCGCGTCTGTTCGGCGCGCGCCGCGAGCAGCCCGTCGTCCGGGTAGCCGACCTCTGCCAGCGTGAGCCCGCGGGCGGCGAGCACCTTGAAGTCGCTCGTGCGCTCCCCCGCATCCCGCAACGCGGCGACGTCCCCGACGTCGAGCCTTCCCTCGCCCACGGCCACGCACGCGCCCACCAGCGCACGCACCATGCTGTGACAGAAGGCGTCGGCCCGCACGTTCGCGATGAGGACGCCCTCGGCGTCCCGGTGCCAGTCGAACTCCAGCAGCGTCCGGATGGTCGTGGCCGCTTCACGCGGCTTGCAGTATGCGGCGAAGTCGTGGAGGCCGATGAGCGAGCGGGCCGCCGCATCCATCGCCTCGACGTCGAGCCGTCCACGCACCGTGGTCGTGCGGTGGCGCTCGAGCGGGTCGAACCCGGCGACATCGTCGGCGATGCGGTACTCGTACCGCCGCCAGACCGCCGAGAACCGTGCGTCGAACCCCTCGGGGGCCGCGCTCGTGCGCGAGACCGTGACATCGGGGTAGGCGCCGAGAACGCCGCGCACTCGAGCCGCGAGCGCCTCGACAGGGTCGTGGTGGACCTCCACAGGCCGATGCGGCCGAAGCCGATCCTCCTGCTCCGATGTGAGATCGAGGTGGGCGACCTGGTCACGGGCGTGCACGCCGGCATCGGTGCGACCGGCCACGACGAGCTGTGCCGAGCCGCCCAGGATGCGGACGAGTGCCTCCTCGAGCATTCCCTGCACCGTGCGCAGCCCCGGCTGCCGCGCCCAGCCACGGAAGTGCGTGCCGTCATAGGCGATGTCGAGCCGGATGCGCACCCGCCCAGGCTATCGGCATCCGGATACGCGGAAGGCCCGCACCCCAGGGGGTGCGGGCCTTCTCGACGTGGTGTGGAGAGCCTTACTCGGACTTCTCCGCGGCGGCCTCGGGGGCCTCCTCGAGGGCGGCATCGGCCTCGACGGGCGCCTCCTCGACGGGAGCCTCCTCGACGGTGGCGTCCTCGGCGGCCTCGGGGGCCTCCTCCTCGACCGGCGCCTCCTCGACCGGCGCAGCCGGCTTCTCGGCGGCCGGGGCGGACTTCTTGGCCTTCGACTTCGGCGAGACGGGCTCGAGGACGAGCTCGATCACAGCCATGGGAGCGTTGTCGCCCTTGCGGTTGCCGATCTTGGTGATGCGGGTGTATCCGCCCTCACGGTGCTCGACCAGCGGCGCGATCTCGGCGAAGAGGACGTGCACGGCCTCCTTGTTGCCGAGGACCGACAGCACGCGACGACGAGCGTGCAGGTCGCCGCGCTTGCCGAACGTCACGAGACGCTCGGCCAGCGGACGCAGGCGCTTCGCCTTGGTCTCGGTGGTGGTGATGCTCTTGTGGATGAACAGGGCCGAGGCCAGGTTCGCCAGCAGGAGACGCTCGTGTGCGGGGCCGCCTCCGAGGCGGGGTCCCTTCGTGGGCTTGGGCATTCTCAGTTACTCCAGGGGTGAAGAGAGTCGGTACGCGCTGTCGTCAGGAACCGACGGTCGCGATGTGCGGACGCTGCTTAGACGGTCTCGTCGTCGTATCCGCCGTAGAAGTGCGCGCCGTCGAACCCGGGGACCGAGTCCTTCAGCGACAGGCCGAGTGAGACGAGCTTGTCGCGCACCTCGTCGACCGACTTCTGTCCGAAGTTGCGGATGTTCATGAGCTGCGTCTCCGACAGGGCGACGAGCTCGCTGACCGTGTTGATGCCCTCGCGCTTGAGGCAGTTGTACGAGCGGACCGACAGATCGAGATCCTCGATCGGCATCGACAGCTCGTTCGACAGCACCGTCTCGACCGGCGCCGGGCCGATCTCGATGCCCTCGGCCTCGACGTTGAGCTCGCGCGCCAGACCGAACAGCTCGGTCAGGGTGCGACCAGCCGAAGCGACGGCGTCGCGCGGGGCGATCGAGGACTTCGTCTCGACGTCCAGCACGAGCTTGTCGAAGTCGGTGCGCTCGCCGGCACGGGTCGCGTCGACGCGGTAGCTGACCTTGAGCACCGGCGAGTAGATCGAGTCGATCGGGATCTGACCGGCCTCGGCGTACTCGTTGCGGTTCTGCGTGGCCGAGACGTAGCCGCGGCCGCGCTCGATGGTGAGCTCGAGCTCGAAGCGCGCCGAGTCGTTCAACGTCGCGATGACCAGCTCGGGGTTGCGGACCTCGACGCCCGCAGGAGCGGAGATGTCGGCGGCCGTGACCTCGCCCGCACCCGTCTTGCGCAGGTAAGCGGTGATGGGCTCGTCGCGCTCGCTCGAGACGACGAGCTGCTTGATGTTGAGGATGATCTCGGTGACATCCTCCTTGACACCCGGAATGGTGCTGAACTCGTGCAGCACGCCGTCGATGCGGATGCTGGTGACGGCCGCGCCGGGGATCGACGACAGGAGGCTGCGGCGCAGCGCGTTTCCGATCGTGTAACCGAAGCCGGGCTCCAGGGGCTCGATGACGAACCGGCTGCGGAACTCCCCGATCTTCTCCTCGGTCAGGGTGGGACGCTGTGCGATGAGCACTATGGTTCCTTTCGGCTGAGTGCCCGCTATTTGACACTCGCTAGTTGGATGAGGTGTGGAGTTGTGATCGGGATGCCTCGACGCGAGGCATCCATGAGACACGCGTGAGCCGGGACGCGCCCGAAGGAGCGTCCCGGCACAGCGAGATCAGACGCGGCGGCGCTTCGGCGGGCGGCAGCCGTTGTGCGCCTGCGGCGTGACGTCCTGGATCGACCCCACCTCGAGGCCGGCGGCCTGCAGCGAGCGGATCGCGGTCTCGCGACCCGAGCCCGGGCCCTTCACGAAGACGTCCACCTTCTTGACGCCGTGCTCGGCGGCCTGACGGGCAGCCGACTCGGCGGCCATGCCCGCGGCGTACGGGGTGGACTTGCGCGAGCCCTTGAAGCCCACGCCACCCGACGATGCCCAGCTGATGACCGCGCCCGACGGGTCGGTGATCGAGACGATCGTGTTGTTGAACGTCGACTTGATGTGGGCCTGGCCCAGCGCGATGTTCTTCTTCTCCTTGCGGCGCGGCTTGCGCGCAGCAGTCTTGGCCTGTGCCATGAGTCTTCTTCTCTCCTAAACCTTCAGGGCGCGCTTACTTGCGGCCGGCCTTCTTCTTGCCGGCGACGGTGCGCTTCGGGCCCTTGCGGGTGCGAGCGTTCGTCTTGGTGCGCTGGCCGCGCACGGGCAGACCACGGCGGTGGCGAATGCCCTCGTAGGAGCCGATCTCGACCTTGCGGCGGATGTCGGCGGCCACCTCGCGACGGAGGTCACCCTCCACCTTGTAGGTGCCCTCGATGTAGTCGCGGAGCGCGACGAGCTGGTCGTCGCTGAGGTCCTTGACGCGGATGTTCTCGTCGATCTCCGTCGCAGTGAGGATCTCGTTCGAGCGGGTACGGCCGATGCCGTAGATGTAGGTCAGGGCGATGACCACGCGCTTGTCACGCGGGATGTCGACGCCGGCAAGACGTGCCATGCGGCTCTCCTAGGAGTGTCGGGAGGTGTGGAGCAGGATCGGTGCCCGGGCCTCCGCCCCGAGGTGTCCCCCTTGCGGGTTCTGATCCTGCCTGTGTGTGTATTGAGTTGTGGAGCCCGGATGCCGCGGTCCGCGGCATCCGGTCGAGCAGATGCTCAGCCCTGGCGCTGCTTGTGACGCGGGTTGCTCTTGCAGATGACCATCACGCGGCCGTGGCGGCGGATCACCTTGCAGTGATCGCAGATGGGCTTGACGCTGGGGTTGACCTTCATGTCTGTTCCTGTTCGCTGTCTTCGCCGGGCGGGCACAGCTGTGCCCGGGGCGTTACTTTCCGACCGGTCTAGCGGTAGCGGTAGACGATGCGGCCGCGGGTGAGGTCGTAGGGGCTCAGCTCCACGACCACGCGGTCCTCCGGAATGATGCGGATGTAGTTCTGTCGCATCTTGCCGGAGATCGTGGCGAGCACCTTGTGTCCGTTGGTCAGCTCAACGCGGAACATCGCGTTGGGCAGAGCCTCTGACACTGTGCCCTCGATCTCGATGACACCGTCTTTCTTGGCCATAGCCTCGCTTCGCTTCTGCAGACGGTCGGTCTGCGGTGGATGGATGGAGTTGGTACCGAGACACGCCGAAGCAGGCGCAAGGCACCAAAGATCAAGTGTATGCGATAGAGGATGCAGCGGCAACTCGGCTCCGCCGCACCCTCTCCGTCATCGTGTGCGGCGCCGAACGGTCATCCACATCGCCGCCCCGCCGGCCGCCATCAGTGCGAGGCCGACCGGCACGACCCACAGGGCGGCCTGACCACCCGTCCTCGCCAGCGACCCCGGCGTGGGCGTGGGCGTGGACGACACGGTGGGGTCGGGGGTCGGAGTGGGTGTGGGGTTGGGCGCCCCTTCGACCCACTCGTTGGCGACGCCCACCCGCGCCGGAGTATTCGCAGAGCCGGCGGCGATCGTCACGGGGCTTCCGCTGATCACGGGTGTCGCCCATGCTCCGCCCGGACCGGCCGGCGGCGTTCGTTCGGTCACCTCGCATGAGGCGCCGACGGGCGCGGCGAACGGGCCGTCGGTGGCTCCGGCCGCGGCCGACCACGTGCCGTTCGCGACGATCGTGCCGTCGAGGCTGCAACTCCAGGAGCCGGTGAAGACGAGGGCGGGCGCGCCCGCTCCGTCGACCACCTTGGTGATGGTGAACGCGCCCATGTTCGTCGGCGGCAGCGAGCTCCAGTGGTTGACGATCGACACGACGACGGGGGTCAGATCCGACTCGGCCGTGATCGTCGCCGGCGAGCCGGTGATCGTCGGTGTCCCCCACGTTCCCGCGGCGCTCTGCGGAGGAGAGTTCTCGGTGACGCTGCATGAGGAGTCGATGGGCACTTCGATCCTGCCGGAGTCGCCGCCCCCGAGGGCGGACCAGTCGCCGGATGCGACCACCGTGCCGTCCAGAAGGCATTCGAACGCACCGGTGAACAGCACGTTCGCGGGGGCGTCGTTCCCGCGAACACTCTTCGTGATCACGAACGCGCCAGGCGCATCGAGGCATTGGAAAGGTGCCGAGTTCCACGGGTAGTTGTGCAGCTCATTGCCTTGTCCATTCATCACGATCGAGCCGTTCGTCAGGACCCGGCCGTTCGTGCTGGCGGTGATCGTCAGTGTCGGCGCCGCGTCCACCGCGTTGGCGTGCGGCACCAGGATCGACCCCAGTACCTGGCTGCTGCCCCCCAGCGTGACATCCGCGGAGTCCGCGAAATTCCACATCGTGCGCTGGGCGACCTTGCCGAAGAGATCGCCCGACGACCAGTCATTGGCCAACGCGCCCTCTTCGAAGAACATGTTCGGGGCGAAGTCGATCGGCCCGGCCCCCGTCACGTTGACGATGACGGATCGGGTCGTGCTCGGGATGCCGTCGAACGCCACGTTCTCGGCGTCCGCCAGTATCGAGCCTGACACCGTGAAGACCTGCGGGTCGGCCAAGGGGGCGGTGGATGTGAAGGTCAGCACGCCGCTCTGGAAAGCGGACGTCCCCGTCACGGCCTTCGCCGAGAATGCTGCGGACTCCTGTGTCAGCGTGTCGCTCCAGCCCGTCCACGGCGCGAGGGCTTGCACACCCATGTTCTGCGTCAGCGTTCCGCCGTTCATCACGTACGGCGGAACGTCGTGGTTGCTGCCGCCGGGATTCGGGTCCACGTAGAGCGGAGAGGTCGTGCCCCCGACGTCGACGTTGCCACCCACGACGGTTCCGTTGTCATCCGTCACGCTGAATCCGACGTCGATGTGCGCGTTCGACCCGATGGTCAGATCGCCACCCACGGCGAACATCGTCGTGCCGCCCCCCGGCGCCGTGCTGGAGCCGACACCGACCGACCCGATGTTGACGATGCCCTGCTTGTCGATGACGGCGTTGCGACCGGTGACCAAAAGCCCTTCGATCTCGGCGGCTCCATCCGACACGTGCAGATCCTTGCCTGCGTACACGGCGACGTTGTTGTCCGTCCACGCATCAGGGTCGCCGTTGTTGGGCGGCGGCAGCGTTCCGGGCGGGCACGTGTGGTCCTCGGTCGCAGCGTTGCCTGGCGAGGCGTGCACCAAGCCGACGCCCGCGAGCGCCACCCCCGCAATCACCCCCAGTGCTGCGACCGTGGCGGTGGAGCGCCGACCCCAAAAAATGCGCGCGAATATCACGGTTCGTCCTCCCCCCACGCCACTCGGGTGTGGCGCAGAAACGAATCCCACCATTCTGTCCGACTCTTTCGCAGGACGGAAATCGCCGACCAAAAACGGAAGGGGGTGGATGCCGCGGCATCCACCCCCGTTCTGTTCGCTGCGCGAGCGACTACTTGAGGTGCGGCGTAATGTCGGTCGCGGGGTTCATCGTGACCGGGATCTGCGTGCCGTTGACGACGAGCGTCGGCGTGCCAGTCGCTCCCTGCGGTAGCTGCTGGGCGAGGACGTACTTCTGGTACTTGTTCGACTTGATCTCGTTCTCGAGCGCAGGCGTCATGTTGACGCCGGCGTTCTTGGCCACGTCGATGATCTGCTGATCGGTGAGCCCTGCCGAGCCCTCCTGGGGCTGGTTGGCGTACATCGCCTGCATGAACGCGTACGCGTTGGCGTAGTCGTGGATGACGACCGAGTACATCGCCGATCCGGCACGGCTCGAATAGCCAGGGGGGTTGGTGTGCTGATCGAGGATCGCGACAGGGACGACCTCGAGAGTCGTCTTGCCACCGTCGACCGCGGTCTTGATCGTGGCGCCCTCGCTCTGCTCGAACTCGTTGCAGATCGGGCACAGGAAGTCGACGTACGTCGTGACGGTGTTGGTCTTCGAGTCGCCGAAGACGATCGCACCCGAGGAGGTGATGTGCGAGGACTGCGGCTTATCCCCAGGAGGGGAAGTCTGGGTGTTCATCACGACGACCAGGACGGTCACGACGGCGAGAACCGCCACGACGGCGATGCTGACCCAGATCGCGAACCAGTTCGTCTTGCGGGCTGTGGTTGCCATGTACGTCTTTCTCCGTTTTCGAGCGGGGTGCGTCTCCATCATCCACGAGATCTCTATGCCGATCCCGTGAGCGACCTGTCCGTCACGTCAGGACGGGGACTCAGTCGATGGGCTGCGGGGTCACTCCGAAGCTCGCGAGCCCCGCGGCACCGCCGTCGGGAGCCGTGAGCACCCAGATGCCTCCCTCGTGCACGGCGACCGAGTGCTCCCAGTGCGAACCGTCCGAGCCGTCGATCGTGGAGACCGTCCAGTCGTCGTCCTCGACGTAGGTCGCCTCGCTGCCCGCGACGACCATCGGCTCGATGGCGACGGCCAGGCCCGGGCGCACCTCCGGTCCCGGATCCGAGACGCGGTAGTTGAAGATCGACGGAGATTCGTGCATCTTGCGGCCGATGCCGTGTCCGACATAGTCGCGGAGGATGCCGTAGCCGTGCCCCGCATCCTCGATCGCGTCCTGGATGGCGGCGCCCACCTCACCGAGGTGTTTCGCCGTCGACAGGGCCGCGATGCCCGCCCACAGCGACCGCTCGGTGACGCGCGAGAGCTCCTCGCGGGCGGCGACGAGTTCGGGCCGGGCGGGATCGGGCACGACGATCGTGATCGCCGAATCGCCGTTCCATCCCTTGAACTCGGCGCCGGAATCGATGGAGACGATGTCGCCGGGCTGCAGGACGCGGTCGCCGGGGATGCCGTGGACCACCTGCTCGTTGACGGAGGTGCACACCGTGTGGCGGTAGCGGCGGACCATCTGGAAGTTGGACACCGCACCACGGCCCGTGATGACGCCGTGGGCCGCGGCATCCAGTTCCCGCGTCGTGACGCCGGGCTGCACGAGATCGCGCACCGCTTCCAGAGAAGCCGCCGTGATGAGTCCTGGCTCCACCAACGCCCGCAGCTGCGCGGGCGACTTGTAGATCGACCGCCGCAGCCCCATCAGCATGTCACCCGGTCCGGATGCACGTCAGGCCGCAGCCCGGCGCACCAGGCCGCGAGCCTCGAGGGCGTCCACGATGCGATCCGTGATCTCGTCGAGCGTGCCGACGCCGTCGATCTCATCGACGATGCCACGCTCGCGATAGACGTCCAGGATGGGCGCCGTCTCGCGCTCGTAGATCGCCAGCCGGTTCGCGATGACCTCGGCCGTGTCGTCTGTGCGCCCCTGCTCGGCCGCGCGCAGCTCGAGCCGGGCGATGCTCTCCTCGCGCGGCACGCTGAGCTCGATGACGGACGTCAGCTGCTCGTCGCGCCCGTCCAGGAAGGAGTCGAGGTCCGACACCTGGCCGAGATTGCGCGGGTAGCCGTCGAGCAGGAAGCCGCCAGCGGCATCCGGCTGAGCCAGGCGATCGCGCACGACCTCACCGGTCAGCGCGTCCGGAACCAGGTCGCCCGCCTCGATGATCGCCTGGACTCGGCGGCCGAGCTCGGTCCCCTGCGCGATGTTCGTGCGGAAGACGTCGCCGGTCGACACCGTCGGGATGCCGAACAGCTCCGCGATGCGCGCGCCCTGCGTGCCCTTGCCCGACCCCTGGGGGCCCACGATCAGGAGCCTCGCCGGGCTGCCGGTCCGCGTCATCGGAGAAGCCCTTCGTAGTGGCGCTGCTGCAGCTGCGAGTCGATCTGCTTCACCGTCTCGAGGCCGACGCCGACCATGATGAGGATCGACGTTCCACCGAACGGGAAGTTCTGATTCGCGCTCACCGTCGCCAGGGCGATCAGCGGGATCAGCGCCACCAGACCGAGATAGATCGAGCCGGGCAGCGTGATGCGCGTCAGCACGTAGTCGAGGTACTCGGCGGTGGGCCGCCCGGCACGGATGCCGGGGATGAATCCGCCGTACTTCTTCATGTTGTCCGCGACCTCGACCGGGTTGAACGTGATGGCCACGTAGAAGTACGTGAAGCCGACGATCAGGAGGAAGTACAGCAGCCAGTAGAGCGGGTGGTCGCCCTTGGTCAGGTACTGCGTGACCCAGACCACCCACGGCTGCGCGTTCTGGCCGGCCTTGGGCTGGTTGAACTGCGCGATGAGGGCGGGGATGTAGAGCACCGAGGAGGCGAAGATGACCGGCACGACACCCGCCATGTTGACCTTGATCGGGATGTAGGTGTTGGTGCCGCCGTAGGTGCGGCGACCCACCATCCGCTTCGCGTACTGCACCGGGATGCGTCGTTGCGACTGCTCGACGAACACGATGAGCGACACGATGATGATGCCGACCAGGATGACGAGCGCGAAGACCTCGAAGCCCTTCGCCTGCCAGATGGCGATCATGGCGGCCGGGAACGACGCGGCGATCGACGTGAAGATGAGGATCGACATGCCGTTTCCGACGCCGCGCTCGGTGACGAGCTCGGCGAACCACATGATGAGGCCGGTGCCGGCGGTCATCGTCAGGATCATGAGCATCATCGCCCACCACGCGTCGTTGGTGAGGAGCTGGTCGCACGCGGGCACGCCCTGGATGCCGAAGAGCTGGCTGCCGCCCGCGCGGGCGACCGTGACGAGCGTCGTCGACTGCAGCAGCGCGAGCGCGATGGTCAGGTAGCGCGTGTACTGCGTGAGACGTGACTGGCCCGACTGGCCCTCCTTGTAGAGGGTCTCGAAGTGCGGGATGACCACGCGCAGCAGCTGGATGATGATCGTTGCCGTGATGTACGGCATGACGCCCAGCGCGAAGATCGAGAGGTGCAGCAGCGCACCGCCCGAGAAGAGGTTGACGAGCGAGAGCAGGCCGGTGGCGCCGCCACTGGCGGCGAGACACTGCTGAACGTTGCCGAAGTCGACGAAGGGCGTCGGCACGTGGGCGCCGAGGCGGTAGATGGCGATGATCGCCAGTGTGAAGCCGATCTTCCGCCGCAGGTCGGGAGTGCGGAAGACCCGCGCGATGGCGCTGAACAAGAGGATTCCTCCAGAGGGATGCCGGCGCGCACGGTGCACTGGTCAGTGCACGACGCGCAGACCACCAGCGTAACCCAGGGCGGAGGATCCCACCGCCAGGTTGTGGAGGGCTGCGGAGCGGGGCCGGAGTGACGGAAGGGGCCGGGAGGTGTCCCCCGGCCCCTGCCTGTCGATTTACTTGACGGTGCCGCCTGCGGCGACGATCTTCTGCTCGGCGGAACCCGAGACCTTGTCGACCGTCACGTTGAGCTTGACCGAGATGTCGCCGGTGCCGAGCACCTTGACCTTCTCGTTCTTGCGCACCGCACCCTTGGCGACCAGGTCGCCGACGGTGACGTCGCCACCGGACGGGTAGAGCTCGGCGAGCTTGTCGAGGTTGACCACCTGGTACTCGACGCGGAACGGGTTCTTGAACCCGCGCAGCTTCGGAGTGCGCATGTGCAGCGGCATCTGGCCGCCCTCGAAGCCGACCTTCACCTGGTAGCGGGCCTTCGTGCCCTTGGTGCCGCGGCCCGCGGTCTTGCCCTTCGAGCCCTCACCACGGCCGACGCGCGTCTTGGCGGTGTTGGCGCCGGGGACCGGACGCAGGTGGTGCACCTTCAGGACGCCGGGACGGGATGCCGGGGCATCCTTCTTCTCCGTCGCCTTGGCGGGCGCCTTCTTGGCGGCGGCCGGCTTCTTGGCGGCTGCCTTCTTGGCGGGCTTCTCGGTCGCGACGGTCTCCGCCGTCTCGTCCTTCTTGTCAGCCATTAGTCGATCTCCTCAACCTTCACGAGGTGTGCGACGGTCCGGACGTAGCCGCGCGTCTGCGCGTCGTCGGGACGGACGACCGAGTCGCCGATCCGCTTCAGACCGAGCGAACGCAGCGTGTCGCGCTGGTTCTGCTTCTCGCTCACCTTGGACTTGACCTGCGTGACCTTCAGACGCGCAGCCATCAGGCACCTACCTTCTGCTCGCGCGCAGCCGCGGCCGCCTCGGCCTCAGCGCGCACCAGGCGCGCGGGCGCAACCTGGTCGAACTCCAGACCGCGACGGGCGGCGACGGCGCGAGGCTCCTCGAGCTGCTTCAGCGCTTCGACAGTCGCGTGCACGATGTTGATCGTGTTCGACGAGCCGAGCGACTTCGACAGGACATCGTGGATGCCGGCGCACTCGAGCACCGCGCGGACGGGGCCGCCCGCGATGACACCGGTACCGGCCGCGGCCGGACGCAGCAGGACGACGCCGGCAGCGGCCTCACCCTGCACCGGGTGCGGGATGGTCGAGCCGGTGCGCGGCACGCGGAAGAAGTTCCGCTTCGCCTCTTCGACGCCCTTCGAGATCGCCAGGGGCACCTCGCGGGCCTTGCCGTAGCCGACGCCCACGACGCCGTTGCCGTCGCCCACGACGACCAGCGCCGTGAAGCTGAAGCGGCGGCCACCCTTGACGACCTTCGACACGCGGTTGATCGTCACGACGCGCTCGAGGAACTGGCTCTCGTTGCGGTCGCGCGAACCACGGTCGCGGTTGGGGTTGCGCTCGCGGCCGCCGCGACGGGGCTCTCGCTCCGCCTGCGCCTGCTCGGGCGCGGCCTGCTCGGTCGCAGTCACTTCGGTCTCCTTGATGTCACTCACAGGTTCAGCCCTCCCTCGCGGGCGCCTTCGGCGATCGCCGCGACACGGCCGGCATAGCGGTTGCCGCCGCGATCGAACACGACATCCGAGATGCCGGCGGCCTTCGCGCGCTCGGCGACGATCTCGCCGACCTTGCGCGCCTTGGCCGTCTTGTCGCCGTCGAACGAGCGGAGGTCGGCCTCGAGAGTCGAGGCCGAGGCCACCGTGTGGCCCGTGCTGTCGTCGACCAGCTGCACGAACACGTGGCGCGCGGAGCGGTTGACGACGAGACGCGGGCGCAACTCGGTGCCGACGATCTTCTTGCGAAGGCGGGCGTGACGACGCGAACGCGCGTCGGACTTCGACTTCACAGCCATGGTTACTTACCAGCCTTTCCGGCCTTGCGACGCACGACCTCGCCGGCGTAGCGCACACCCTTGCCCTTATACGGCTCGGGCTTGCGGATCTTGCGGATGTTCGCAGCCGCCTCGCCGACGGCCTGCTTCGAGATGCCGCTGACGGTGAGCTTGTTGTTGCCCTCGACCGTCAGGGTGATGCCGGCCGGCGGCTCGATCAGGACGGGGTGCGAGAAGCCGAGCGCGAACTCGACCGCCGAGCCCTTCTGGGCGACGCGGTAACCGGTGCCGACGACCTCGAGACCCTTGGTGTAGCCCTGCGTCACGCCGATGATGTCGTTGTTGATCAGGGTGCGGGTCAGACCGTGGAGCGAGCGCGACGCGCGCTCGTCGTCGGGACGGGTCACGATGACCTGGCCCTCCTCGACCTTGACCTCGATGGGGCGCGCGACGGTGAGCGACAGCTCACCCTTCGGGCCCTTGACGGAGACGCCCTGGCCGTCGACCGAGACGGTCACGCCGGCGGGGATGTCAATGGGAAGACGTCCGATACGAGACATGAATCGTCACCACACGTAGGCGAGAACTTCTCCGCCCACGCCCTTCGACTCGGCCTGACGGTCGGTGAGAAGACCGGAGGAGGTGGACAGGATGGCGACACCCAGGCCACCGAGGACCTTGGGGATCTCGGTGGACTTCGCGTAGACGCGAAGGCCGGGCTTGGAGACGCGCTTGATGCCGGCGATCGACCGCTCGCGGTTCGGGCCATACTTCAGCGCCAGCGTGAGCGTCTGTCCGACGCGGGCGTCAGACACCTCCCACGAAGCGATGTAGCCCTCCTGCTTGAGGATCTCGGCGATGTGCGTCTTGAGCTTCGAGCTCGGCAGCGACACGGAATCGTGGTGCGCCGAGTTCGCGTTGCGCAGACGGGTCAGCATGTCTGCGACCGGGTCTGTCATCGTCATGATGTATTCCTTCGTTCATGAGGTTTCGGCAGCCGTTACACGACTGACGACCTGCAATGAGATGCCATATTCAGTTGAACATGGGGATGCCTGGCGCTGTGGCCAGGCATCCCTCAATTGTGTCAGATCACGCCTGAGCGTCGTCTGCGCGGAACGGGAAGCCCAGGTGGCGCAGCAAGGCGCGGCCCTCGGCATCCGTCTTCGCCGACGTCACGATCGTGATGTCGAAGCCACGGACGCGATCGATCTTGTCCTGGTTGATCTCGTGGAACACCGACTGCTCCTGGAGACCGAAGGTGTAGTTGCCGTGTCCGTCGAACTGCTTCGCCGACAGGCCACGGAAGTCGCGGATGCGGGGCAGCGCCAGGTTGACGAGGCGATCCACGAACTCCCACGCGCGGTCGCCACGCAGGGTGACGTGCGCACCGATGGCCTGACCCTCGCGCAGCTTGAACTGGGCGATCGACTTGCGGGCCTTGGTCACGACCGGCTTCTGGCCGGTGATCTTGGTGAGGTCGTCGACCGCACCATCGATCACCTTGCTGTCACGCGCAGCCTCGCCGACACCCGTGTTCACGACAACCTTCACGAGGCCGGGGATCTGCATGACGTTCTCGTAGCCGAACTCGTCCTGCAGAGCCTTCTTGATGTCGTTGTTGTACTTCTGCTTGAGGCGGGGCTGGATCTTGCCAGCCGCCACGGCAGCGGTGGTGCTCATCAGAGGTCCTTGCCTGACTTCTTGGCGTAGCGCACGCGGACGGTGCGCTTCTTGCCGTCCTTGATCTGCTCCTCCACGCGGTGGCCCACGCGGGTCGCCTTCTTCGTCGACGGGTCGACGAGGGCGACGTTGGAGATGTGGATGGGGGCCTCGAACGTCTCGATGCCGCCCGTCTTGGTGCCGCGCTGGGTCTGTCCGACGCGGTTGTGACGGGTGGCGTAGTTGACGCCCTCGACGATCACGCGGTTCTGCTCGGCGATGACCTCGAGGACCTTGCCCTGCTTGCCGCGGTCACCGCCCTTGGCCTGCGTGCGACCCGTGATGACGACGACCAGGTCGCCCTTCTTGATGTTCGCCATGATCAGATCACCTCCGGTGCCAGCGAGACGATCTTCATGAACTTCTTGTCGCGAAGCTCACGACCGACCGGTCCGAAGATGCGGGTGCCGCGGGGCTCCCCGTCGTTCTTCAGGATGACGGCGGCGTTCTCGTCGAACTTGATGTACGAGCCGTCGGCGCGACGCGTCTGCTTGACGGTGCGCACCACGACAGCCTTGACGACATCGCCCTTTTTGACGTTGCCGCCGGGGATCGCGTCCTTGACGGTCGCGACGATGATGTCGCCCAGACCCGCGTAGCGGCGGTTGGAGCCGCCGAGCACGCGGATGGTGAGCAGCTCCTTGGCGCCGGTGTTGTCGGCGACCTTGAGCCGGGATTCAGTCTGGATCACTTCGCCTTCTCCAGGATCTCGACCAGGCGCCAGCGCTTGGTGGCGCTCAGCGGGCGGGTCTCGTTGATGAGCACGAGGTCGCCGATGCCGGCGCTGTTCGTCTCGTCGTGCGCCTTGACCTTCGACGTGCGGCGGATGACCTTCCCGTAGAGCGGGTGCTTCACGCGGTCCTCGACCTCGACGACGATCGTCTTGTCCATCTTGTCGCTGACGACGTAGCCGCGGCGGGCCTTGCGGTAGCCGCGCGCGCTCTCGTCACGGACGTCGTGCTCGGCGCTCTCGTGGCCGACGGTCTCGGCCTTCTTCTCTGCAGCGGCCATCACTCAGCCTCCTCCTGCGCGGCGGGCGCCTCGGCGTCCGCCTTCTTCGTCTTCTTCGCCTTCGCGGCCTTGGCCGGTGCCTCGATCGGCGCGGGCGTGGCACGGATGCCCAGCTCGCGCTCGCGGATCACCGTGTAGAGGCGCGCAATGTCACGCTTGACCGCACGGATGCGGCCGTGGCTCTCGAGCTGGCCGGTGGCCGACTGGAAGCGCAGGTTGAACAGCTCTTCCTTGGCCTTGCGCAGCTCCTCGACAAGGCGCGTGTCTTCGTAGGTGTCGAGCTCGCTCGGAGCGAGCTCCTTGGTGCCGATCGCCATTACGCGTCGCCCTCCTCGCGCTTGATGATGCGTGCCTTCAGGGGCAGCTTGTGAATGGCCCGGGTCAGGGCCTCACGAGCGAGCTGCTCGTTGACGCCGGCGACCTCGAAGAGGACGCGACCCGGCTTGACGTTCGCGACCCACCACTCCGGCGAGCCCTTGCCGGAACCCATGCGGGTCTCGGCGGGCTTCTTCGTGAGCGGACGGTCCGGGTAGATGTTGATCCACACCTTGCCGCCACGCTTGATGTGACGCGTCATCGCGATACGAGCGGACTCGATCTGACGGTTGGTCACGTAAGCGGACGTGAGCGCCTGGATGCCGAACTCGCCGAACGACACCTTGGTGCCGCCCGTGGCCTGGCCCGAGCGACCCGGGTGGTGCTGCTTGCGGTACTTGACCTTGCGGGGGATGAGCATTACGCCGACGCTCCTTCTGCCACGGGGGCCTCGTTGCGACGGTCGCCACGGTCACGGGGGCCACGACGGTCGCCGCGCTCACGCGCCGGCTTCTGGTTCGCCTGCTCGCGCGCGAGCTCCTTGTTCGTGAGGTCGCCCTTGTAGATCCAGACCTTCACACCGATGCGGCCGAAGGTGGTCTTCGCCTCGTAGAAGCCGTAGTCGATGTTCGCGCGCAGCGTGTGCAGCGGCACACGGCCCTCGCGGTAGAACTCCGAGCGGCTCATCTCGGCGCCGCCGAGGCGGCCGGAGACCTGGATGCGGACACCCTTGGCGCCCGCGCGCTGCGCGCCCTGCAGCCCCTTGCGCATCGCGCGGCGGAATGCCACGCGGGCGCTGAGCTGCTCGGCGACGCCCTGGGCCACCAGCTGAGCGTCGGCCTCGGGGTTCTTGACCTCGAGGATGTTCAGCTGGATCTGCTTGCCCGTGAGCTTCTCGAGGTCGGCGCGGATGCGCTCGGCCTCGGCGCCGCGGCGGCCGATCACGATGCCCGGACGGGCGGTGTGGATGTCGACGCGGACGCGGTCACGCGTGCGCTCGATCTCGATGTTGCTGACGCCGGCCCGGTCGAGCTGCGTCTGCAGGAGCTTCCGGATCTTGATGTCCTCGGCGACGTAGTCGGCGTAACGCTGGCCCGGCTTCGTCGAGTCCGAGAACCACCGCGACACGTGGTCCGTGGTGATGCCGAGGCGGAAGCCGTACGGGTTGACCTTCTGTCCCATTACTTGCTCGCCTTCTTGTTCTTGGCGCCGGCCTCGGCCAGCTCCGGCGTCGCGAGGACCACCGTGATGTGGCTCGTGCGCTTCTTGATCTGGAACGCCCGTCCCTGGGCGCGGGGCTGGAAGCGCTTGAGCGTCGTCCCCTCGTCCACGAAGGCGTTCTTCACGAAGAGGTCGCGCTCATCCAGGTACTCGCCGGCCTGGTCGGCCTTGACGCGAGCGTTCGCGATCGCCGACTCCACGAGCTTGTAGATCGGGTCGCTGGCGCTCTGCTGAGCGAACTTCAGGATGGCCAGGGCCTCCTCGGCCTGCTTGCCCTTGATCAGCGCGACGACACGACGAGCCTTCTGAGGGGTCACGCGGATGTGTCGCACGCGTGCGATGGACTCCACCATTTCTCTCTCCTCTTGCGCCCCCGCGTCAGCGGCGGCGGCCCTTCTTGTCGTCCTTCTCGTGGCCGCGGAAGGTGCGGGTGGGCGCGAACTCGCCCAGCTTGTGGCCGACCATGGTCTCGGTCACGAACACAGGGATGTGCTTGCGACCGTCGTGCACGGCGATGGTGTGACCCAGCATGGCCGGGACGATCATCGAACGGCGCGACCAGGTCTTGATGACGTTCTTGGTGCCGGCTTCGTTCTGGACGACAACCTTGCGGAGCAGGTGGTCATCGACGAAGGGGCCCTTCTTGAGGCTGCGAGGCATCTTCCTCTACTCCTACTTCCGCTTCTTGCCGGCGTTGCGACGACGGACGATGTACTTGTCGCTTTCCTTGTTCGCGTGACGGGTGCGGCCCTCGGCCTGACCCCACGGCGACACCGGGTGACGACCACCGGACGTCTTGCCCTCGCCACCACCGTGCGGGTGGTCGACCGGGTTCATCGCGACACCTCGGACAGTCGGGCGGACGCCCTTCCAGCGCTTGCGGCCGGCCTTGCCCCAGTTGATGTTCGACTGCTCGGCGTTGCCCACCTCGCCGACGGTCGCGCGGCAGCGCGCGTCGACGTTGCGGATCTCGCCCGAGGGCAGTCGAAGCTGCGCGAACGGGCCGTCCTTGGCGACGAGCCGGACAGACGCACCGGCCGAACGCGCCATCTTGGCGCCGCCACCGGGACGCAGCTCGATGGCGTGGATCACCGTACCGGTCGGGATGTTCTTCAGGGGCAGGTTGTTGCCCGGCTTGATGTCGGCCGACGGACCGGACTCGACGACGTCGCCCTGCTGCAGCTTGTTCGGCGCGATGATGTAGCGCTTCTCGCCGTCCACATAGTGCAGGAGCGCGATGCGCGCGGTGCGGTTGGGGTCGTACTCGATGTGTGCGACCTTGGCGTCGATGCCGTCCTTGTCATTGCGACGGAAGTCGATGACACGGTACTGACGCTTGTGGCCACCACCGATGTGACGCGTGGTGATGCGGCCCTGGTTGTTACGGCCACCGGTCTTCGACAGGGGGCGCAGCAGCGACTTCTCGGGCGTCGATCGTGTGATCTCGGCGAAGTCGGCGACCGACGAGCCACGACGACCCGGGGTCGTCGGCTTGTACTTGCGAATTGCCATTTCTAGTCCTCTATCCCGACCGTCAGCCGACTGCCGTGAAGATGTCGATCGTGCCCGACTTCAGCGTGACGATGGCGCGCTTGGTGTCCTTGCGCTTGCCCATGCCGAAGCGGGTGCGACGGGCCTTGCCCACGCGGTTGATCGTGTTGACGGATGCGACCTTGACGCCGAAGATCTTCTCGATCGCGAGCTTGATCTCGGTCTTGCTCGAGCGGGGGTCCACCAGGAAGGTGTACTTGCCCTCGTCGATCAGGCCGTAGCTCTTCTCGGAGACGACCGGCTTCAGGATGATGTCGCGCGGGTCCTTGTTCACGGCGGTCATGCCGAGACCTCCTCGGTGACGGCGCTCTTCGATGCGACGAACGCGTCGAACGCGGCCTTGGTGAAGACGATGTCGTCCGAGACGAGCACGTCGTAGGCGTTGAGCTGGTCGAACGAGATCACGTGGACGTAGCGGAGGTTGCGAACGCTCTTGAGCGTGATCGCATCGTCGTGCTCGATGACCACGAGGACGTTCTTGAGGGCCGTCAGCTCGGCGAGGACCGCAGCAGCGGACTTCGTCGAGGGAGCGTCGTTGATGCCGAAGCCGTCGATGACGTGCAGACGCTCACCGCGAGCGCGGTCGCTGAGCGCGCCCCGCAGGGCGGCCGCGACCATCTTCTTGGGGGTGCGCTGCGAGTAGTCGCGCGGCTTCGGGCCGTGGACGATGCCACCGCCGGTCATCTGGGGCGCGCGGATCGAGCCCTGACGCGCGTTGCCCGTGCCCTTCTGCTTGAAGGGCTTGCGGCCTGCGCCGGAGACCTCGCCACGACGCTTGGTCGAGTGCGTGCCCTGACGGGCCGCGGCCAGCTGGGCCACGACGACCTGGTGGATGAGCGGGATGTTCGTCTTGACGTCGAACAGGTCGGCGGGCAGCTCGACGGAGCCGGCCTTCTTGCCGTCTGCCTTCACGACGTCCAGAGTGGAGTCAGCCATGATCAGGCACCCTTCACTGCGTTGCGGACGTAGACGATGCGGCCGCGAGCACCGGGGACGGCGCCCTTGACGAGCAGCAGGCCCTTCTCGGCGTCGACGGCGTGCACCGTGAGGTTGAGGACGGTCACGCGCTCGCCACCCATACGGCCGGCCATGCGCATGCCCTTGAAGACACGGCTCGGGGTCGACGAGGCGCCGATCGAACCGGGCTTGCGGTGGTTGCGGTGCGCACCGTGCGAGGCAGAGACGCCCTTGAAGTTGTGGCGCTTCATGACGCCCGCGGTGCCCTTGCCCTTGCTCGTGCCGACGACGTCGACGAGCTGGCCGGCCTCGAAGGTGCCGTCCACGGTGAGCTCCTGACCCAGCGCGTAGTCGGCGGCATCCGCGGTGCGGATCTCCGTGACGTGACGGCGCGGGGTGACGCCTGCGGCGTCGAAGTGACCGGTGAGGGGCTGGTTGACCTTGCGGGGATCGATCTGGCCCGACGCGATCTGCACCGCGTTGTAGCCGTCCTTCTCCGGGGTGCGAACCTGGGTGACCACGTTCGGCGCAACCTGGATGACGGTGACGGGAACGAGCTTGCCGTTCTCGTTCCACACCTGGGTCATGCCGAGCTTGGTGCCGAGCAGGCCCTTGGAAACCTTGCTATTGATGTCAGCCATGTCGAACCTCAGAGCTTGATCTCGATGTTGACATCGGCCGGGAGGTCGAGACGCATCAGCGAGTCGACGGCCTTGGGCGTCGGGTCGATGATGTCGATCAGACGCTTGTGGGTGCGCATCTCGAAGTGCTCGCGGCTGTCCTTGTACTTGTGCGGCGACCGGATGACGACCACGACGTTCTTCTCGGTCGGAAGGGGCACGGGGCCCACGACGGTCGCGCCTGCACGGGTCACGGTGTCGACGATCTTGCGCGCGGACGAATCCAGTCCGGCGTGATCGTACGACTTCAGGCGAATGCGGATCTTCTGTCCCGCCATTGTCTGCTCTCTCTCTTCTCGCGTCTTACGTCTGCTGACGCATCGGACGCACGTCGGTGCGTTGGCGCACCGGGGCACTCTCCCGCGGTTGCGGGGATGCTGCACCGCTGTTCTGCTGTCAACCCGGCTGCCGAGGCATCCGGGCTCCCCTTTCGCCCGCACGCATGCGCGCGGTGCCGGTCGCCCGACTGAGGAAGGGGGATGTCGCTGTTCTTCCGCCTGCGGCCTAGGTCCCTGCGCATCCATCCCGATGAAGGGATGCTGCGCCGCCTATGCACTGCCCTGGCAGTGATCCGGCGCACGCTCAGCGCACCCCGGAATGTGGAACCTCACTAGTCTACGTGCCGCCCGGGCGTGTCGCAAACTCGGGCGTGTCGCGCAGGGCGGTTGCCCAGCCTGCTCCCCCGCCGCCGTCGAACAGATCGCGTGCGGCGCAGACGCACAGAAGGGGTGCTCCTTCCGGAGCACCCCTTCTGTCAGGACCGTTCAGCGCTGTTTGGCCTTCTCGGCGCTGCGGCGACGGAACGCGGCGATGACGACTCCCGCGATGCCCACTGCGAGCGCGACGACGCCGGCTGCGACCACGATGGGGCTGGCTCCGGCACCACCGGTCGACGCGAGGTCCCCGGTCACGACCAGCGGCAGGGCCTCCGCCTCCGAGGTCATGGCCGGCGCGGGTGTCTGATCCGGCGTCGGGCCTGCGGCGGGCAGCCTCGGGCTGGCGCACAAGGCTGTCGCCTTCGGGTACGTGACGGTCGTCGAGTACGTCGGGTTCACATCGAATCGCACGGTGACTCCCTGACGCGTCCAGTCGAAGTTGCCGGTGGTCTTGACGTACTCGCCGTTCTGGATCTCCCATCCCGGCCACATCTTCGGCGTGCCGTCGGAGGCGCCCGGCCAGAGGATCCGGCCCGTGAGCGGGAGCATCTTGACGACGTAGTCCACCCCACCCGGGCTCGGGTTCACAAACGTGATGGTGAGCGGAGTGGCCGGGTTCTCGGTGGGAACGAAGCCTGCCGGGAGCGCGACGTCATAGCTGAGGTAGGGCACATCGCCGATGCACTCGGACGCGATGTGGCCGATCGTCAGCGGGCAGGTGCCGACCTCCTCGTGCGTGAGGTCGCGCATCCGAGTCTCCTGCGACGTCGTGACGGTGGACTCGCCCCCGGACGGCGTGACAGTGGTCGTCTTGGTGCGGGTCTGGGTCACCGTCGTATCGCCGCAGGCCCACTGGCCGTCCTTCCACTCCGTGTACGTCACGGTCGTGGTCGGGGGTGGGGTCTCGCTGCTGCAGGACTGCTGCTCCGCCTGCGTCAGCGGCGCGTGCGTGACGACGGGCGCGCCCGTGACCGGCGTGCCGAGCACCCACTGGGCGGACTCGTCATCCCAGACCCAGTCCGTCGTCGTCGTGGTGGTGGTGATGGTCTCGTCGGCACCGCACTCGAAGCCGGTGACGACGTTCTCGGTCGACACCGGGGCCGGCTTCTCCGGGGGCGTCCCCGGCGTCTGAGGCGTCTCCGGCGTCTGAGGCGTGGAGCACGCGATCCAGTGCGACACGACAGCCTGCTGTCCGCCGTTGTTGTTCGGCGACGCGTAGGCCACTCCGACCTTCGGGTCGGCGATCACGTCGTTCCAGAGGCTGCCGGCCTTGATGATCAGCGCCACCCACTGCCGGCCCGTCGGGGCGGCCTTCAGCGTGATCGACTTGCCTGTCTCCGAAACGGTCAGATCGCCCGTGCTCGCCTCGCCCTTCACACAGGTCGCACCGGGGTTCTCGCCCTGCCAGTACTCCACGTGGTTGGTCTCCTGCGTCCACTTCTGCAGGACGCCGACCTGCCCCTCCTGGCCGGAGGGCGTCTGCGCGAGCGCACCGGCTGTCACCATCGGCGTCACGACAAGGGCCGCAGCGGTCACGGCAGCCGCAAGCGCGCTGAACGTCTTCTTCTTGATGCGTGCGTCAGGCACGACTTCCTCCCCAGATTCCGGCGCTGCTGCGCCGCTTCTCCGCGGCGCAGGATGGGCCGCGGTGTGCTGCAGCGAGTGTCGAATTCCCAGCGACACCCGCTGGCTTCTCGACCCGGGACGTCACGGGAGACGGTGGGTTCGAGAAGGATGCGCCGACCTGTTCGGGTTGGTCGGCGCGGGACGAAGAATCGTCCTCAGGAGGAGATTATCCTGACCGGCATCCCGCGTGCGAATCGACACACGCCGCCGCTCCCAAACGGGCTCTTCGGAATCAAGGGTGTAGTTGGGTTCTGAAGCCTCCGGCCTCGAGCAGGGATCTCGCGACATAGTTCGTGAGGTTCCGGAAGCCGAGCGCGGAGCCGCGGAGGTGCTCGAGCCGGCCAT